>JAEEHQ010000136.1 GCA_016280915.1 Bacteroidales bacterium | reverse complement strand
TTTCAGCGCTTTTGCCCTTATTTCGGCATCTTTCCGATTGTCAGTCGGTTACAATGCACCGCATTGCTCCCTCCTTCCGCACGGAAATCTGCTCGAAATAAGAACAAAATCGATTGAAAGCAATTTATAGAACCCACCATATGAAATATATAGGTATCCGATATGCCACGGCCGCCCGCTTGGGCAGCCCCCTTGCCGAACCCGACCTTCAAAACGTCAACGACATCACCTGCCGCAAAGTGGCTTGTCCACAGTCCTTGAGCCGACTGGTGAGAGTCATGGGCGACAACCCTAGTCAGATAGAGCAGAGCGAGGACTGCCTCAGGCTCTCCATCTTCACCCCTGCCGCCGACGAGAAGAAGAGGCCGGTGCTGGTGTTCATTCATGGTGGGGCCTTCCTTACAGGCAGTTCTGTCAACGACTGCTACGATGCCGAATCCCTATCCCTGCAGCACAACATCGTGGTGGTTAATATCTCCTATCGGCTAGGGGCCTTCGGATTTCTCTACCTTCCCGAGCAGGGAGCTGTCAACTTGGGCTTACAAGACCAATGGTGTGCCTTGCAATGGATCTGCCGCAACATCCATCTCTTTGGTGGTGATGCCCGGCAAATCACGCTGATGGGGCAATCTGCCGGCGGCTATTCTATTCTCTATCATATTGCCAATCAGTCCGAATCCCTCTTCAGCAAAGCCATCATCCTCAGTTCGCCTTACCTCTCTTATAGCGAGAAAACCATGCGGGGCCGGACGCTCGAATACTTGCACCTCTTAGGCAAAGACCCCCTTGAGGCCTCCTTAGAGGAAATCCTTCTGGCACAACAGAAACTGCTCGCCAAGCACAGCAGGATGATGCCTTTCGCCCCTGTCAGCCAATCGCTCATCAAACCCCTTCACATCCATCCTGCACTAAAAGCCGTCAGGCTCACCTGCCAGCAGGACGATGCTTCCCCCTTTGCGCCCCGTTGCATACAGCCCTTGGCCACCCAGCTGGTGTTCCACCAACCCATGCTCCGGTATGCCCGATGGATGGAGAAGGCCGGTATCGAAACCGAAACCAAGCTACTGACCTGGCGCCACAACCAAACTCCCTTAGGAGCCACCCATTGCATGGAGCTGCCCTTGATTTTTGGCAATTGGGAAACATGGAAAGAGACCCCTTTCATGCGTGGCGTCTCACAAGAAGAATACACCCAGCGGGCCGCGACAACCAAACAATGGATAGCCGATTTTGTTTCAATCAGACCCTAACGGCCAAGCCTACCCCTAATTGCCCAACAAAACAATCAAAAAGGCAGCCACGGTATAGCAAGCATTCAGAAGCCCGAAACTAAAAAGGCATCGGTTGTATTGGGGCCCCTTTGCTTTGAGGAGACGCACATAGAGGTATACCGAGAAGGCAAACGGAATCCCCAGCAGCCAACAATAGCCATTGTCTCTAAGTCCCAAATAGCCAAACAGCAAGGCAGCCACCAGCATCAAGGCCACCCCTACCCTCGCGGCGTTCATGCCAAAACGAACCGCGAAGGTGCGTTTACCCACGGCACGGTCGTCTTCAATATCCCTGATATTATTGGTAGCCAACACACAAACAGCTATACATCCACACTCACAACCCAGCAGAAATGCCGTCCAAGAAAAGCAACCTACCTGCAAGTATGCCGTGCCCGCAGAGGCAATCGGCCCGTAGAACAGGAAACAAAAGATGTCGGCAATACCCAGATACGACAGCGAATGGTGGGTGGCGGTATAGAGCCAGGCAAAGAGGATGGCCAGCACACCAATGGCCAAGATAACCCGGCCCCCCTCTACAACCAAGTAGAGCCCCAGAGCCACACTCATGCCCACTGCAATCAAGCAGGCATTACGCATCTGTTTTTCATCCACAAGGCCTTCAGCCAATGCGCGTGCAGGCCCCACACGGCCGGCTTTGTCCGACCCTCGTTTGAAGTCATAATAGTCGTTGATAAGGTTAGAGAGGATTTGCAGCGATAGGGCGCACAACAGCGTTGCCAACGCAACCCAGGCATCTACCACAGATTGGATGGCAATCAGTCCCATCAGCACAGGACACACCGAGGCGAAAAGGGTGCGGGGACGACAGATGCCAAACCATAGTTTTATCTTTTGCATGCGATATAAAGTGATGAAATTCCGAAAGTTTGTTTCTTAAAGCGGGTGTCGGCAAAGCCCACCTTGTCAAGATGGGACAAGAAAGCTTTCCCTTTGTCGAAACGTTTGATACTGTTCATGAAATAGACAAAAGAGTCGCCCTGTTGGGTCAGCTTTTTGCCAATAATAGGCATGACCTTGGTGAGGTAGAAATCATAAAAAAACCTGATAATGGGATTGGTAGGATAGGTAAATTCCAAAATCCTCAGCTGCCCGCCTGGCCGCAACACGCGGTACATCTCCGCCAACGACTGGTCGAGCTGGGCAAAATTGCGAACACCATAGCCACAAGTGATGGCATCAAACGAGCCGTCGGCAAATGGCAGCTGAGCGCAATCGGCATGCAGCAACGTCACCTTGTCCTGAAGGCCCAAGCCTTCCACCTTGGCCTTCGCCACCCGCATCATGCCGTCGGAGATGTCTATCCCCACCACCCGCGAAACCTTCTGCTGCCGCAACGCCTCGATAGTCAGGTCGCCCGTGCCCACCGCCACATCCAGCAGGTCATGGCAGACAGGCAAACTGCCCACCGCCTGCCGTCGCCACGAGCGGTCGATGCCCATAGAAGTGATGTGGTTGAAACGGTCATACTGATTAGAAATACCGTCGAAAAGTTTGTCTATTTGATTCACGCGATTACCATTTAAATCCAACGGCCAAAGGGCGATACACACGTTCGCCCATCGGCCTAATCCATGCAAAGATAAGAATAAAATAGAAAAGAATGACCTTTTCAAAGCCATTCTTTTCTATTTTAAAGTAAAAATCTACTTTTATACAAAGTAAAATACTTAATAAAAATACCGAACCTACCGCACGGTCAGTTTCCGTGTGGCGGAGGCTGTGGGGGTGAAGACGGTGACGTGGTAGAGGCCGGCGGGGAGGGAGCGGGTGCTGAGGGTGGTCTGGGGGGCGGCAACGCGACGGCGCAGCACCTCGCGGCCGGCGGCATCACGCATCACCACGTTGGCAGGCAAGGCATCCTCGGGCAGCAACAGGGTGACGTTGCCGTGGGCGGGATTGGGCGAGAGGGTGAAGGGTAGCGGTGAAAGGGACGGTGGGAGGGCAACGTGCGAGGTGTCGTGGTGGGTGGTGTCGGGGCGGGTGGTGTCGGGCATGCTGCTGCCCATGTAGAAGTACTGCGGTGCGCTCCAGGGGGTATGCAGGACGGTATCGTGGATGGGGCAGACATGGTGGCAGACGGCACGGCAGCGGGCCTGATAGTAGATGTCGGGACTGAGCGTGCGGTCGGTCAGTACGCACACGTTGGTAGAGTCCACTGTGACGGTGGGCAGGGTGTTTACGTCGGCATCGTAGGGACCGTAGCACACCTCATACTGCTGCACCCCGTCCCCACTGGTCCACATGAATGTGGGATAGAAACCCTGTATGCCCAAATAGGTGAAGTTCTCCACCTCGGGACATACAAAGCTGTCCGTGTCCGGCGGGTTGAAGAGCAGTATGAAAGGAATATTTGCAAAAGTTCCAAAAGCAACTTCCGAATATGGTCGTGCATGGCTAAAAACAGTTGAGTCATATTGCTCAAGAAAAGGACACAACAGACGCTCTGTTTGTTCCTCAAGACTAGGGTATTCACATGCACCATACCTTCCACTTAAAAATAAGCCGCCACTCGGTCCTTTAATTGCCACTCCGAAATAGAAGGAATCTGACATCGTGACTGCACTGTCGAAATAAAGATAGTATACGTTAGAACAGGACCATTGTTCGTAGGATGTGTCGCAAGTGGGATAGTAGGGAGCCTTGATGTATGCATCGGGAGGACTTGTACATAGCTGGTCTGATTCAACTATTCGTCCATAGGTGGTTAGATATAGGCTATCACTCTCTTTCACTGCTATGACAGGCCTTAGTTGCGTCTCACCTGGTGTCGTAGGATACCAGAATCCTTGGGGAAGCTGCCATAGAGGAATGCCTATGCCATATATCGGAGGCATATTGGTGGGATAATGTTTGGTCACAACACTTCTCCATATATTATGATATAATCGAAAATTGTATGGGGGCCAGTAATAGTCAGGATAATAAGAATCAGAATCTATTTGTGAGAAATGATCTAATGAATCGAAAAAAGCATTTCGAAAAGTATACGGTATACTCCGATATGCCTGGCTCGGGAGAGAATAGTCTATGGTGTCCTGTGCCCGTACAGCGCAGAACAGCAGTAGTAAGCAAGCTATAATATATGATTTTTTCATGATTGACATTAATAGAAGGTTACACAAGTGGGTGTGAGAGGCTCTGTGTTAATGGTGGGGGGTGGCACGGGTCTGGCTGTTCCCATTAGAATGTTAGAACTTAAACAAGTACCTTTGATTTTGTTTTTCATATTGCTCAATATTTATAATGCTTTTTACAGCTGCAAATTTACATAAAATTCCTGAATTATACACAGACACACGAAGAATAATTTATTAAAACACCGATTATCACGAATTTACCATTAATTCATTCATGATTATTCGTGGAAATTAGTGTTCTATTTTCAGAGGAAACAAGATTTTTTTCTCTTGGAAGCAAAAAAGGACGGCCTCAACGTTGCCGTCCTTTTCTTATTGTTTAGGGGATGTAATAATCAAGAATTGGGGAGTCTTGAAATGTTAGAAAAAAAAATAATACTGACTACAGTGTTCCTCGTACCAGCCTTGTAGGCAGACGGGTTTTTTAAATCTTCCCTCTTGATAAGGTAGAGACTACCAGAGCACCACGCGGTCGGCAGGAGCAATCCACATGCCGTTGCCTTCCTTCACGCCCCAAGCCTCAACAAACTCGGTCACATGGGGCAGGGTGACGTTCACGCGGTTCTTAGCCAGCGAGTGGACATCCATCTGGGTGAGCTGCAGCACAGCCTCGGGACGGATGTTGCTGGCCCAAACACCTGCGTATGCAAGGAAGAAACGCTGGGCAGAGGTGAAGCCATCCATCTTCTCGTCCTTCACCTGACCCTTCTTGATGGCATTCTGCATGGCCAGATAGCTGATATGCAGGCCGCCGTTGTCGGCGATATTCTCGCCCAGGCAGAGCTCGCCATTGGCATACACCGTGTCGGGTTCGGTGGCCACAATCACCTTGTTGAAGCAGTCCACCAGCACCTTCGAGTGGTCTTTAAAGTTCTGGGCATCCTGCTCGGTCCACCAGTCGTTGAGGTTACCCTCCTTGTCATACTGACGGCCCTGGTCGTCGAAACCGTGGGTCATCTCATGTCCGATAACAACTCCAATAGCGCCATAGTTGACAGCGTCATCGGCCTCCATGTTGAAGAAAGGTTTCTGCAGGATAGCTGCGGGGAAGCAGATTTCGTTGGTGGTGGGATTGTAGTAGGCGTTGACGGTCTGAGGAGTCATACCCCACTCGGTCTTGTCAACGGGTTTGTCAATCTTGCTAATCATATAATCAACGTCAAACTCGTTGCTGCGGATGATGTTGGCAAAATAGCTGTCCTTCTTGATAGTCAGGCCGCTGTAGTCGCGCCACTTGTCGGGATAGCCCACCTTCACCATGATGCTGCTCAGCTTGTCCAGAGCCTTCTCCTTGGTGGCCTGATCCATCCACTCGGCATCCTTAATGCGCATGCCGAAAGCTTCCTTCAGGTTGTCCACGAGGGTGAGCATACGTTTCTTAGCCTCTGGGGGAAAATACTTGGCAACATAGAGCTCGCCAAGGGCCTCACCCATGGCGCCGTCAACCACACCGGTCACGCGTTTCCAGCGGGGACGCAGCTGCTCGGTACCACTCATCTGGCGGCCGTAGAACTCAAAGTTGGCATTCACAAAATCGTCGCTCAGGTAGCCGGCGGCGGTGTTGATAACGTTCCAAGCATAGTAAGCCTTGACGGTAGCCTCATTCTCGGTAGCCAGCACCTTGGCCACTTCCTGGATATACTCAGGCTGGCACATGTTGAAGCTGGTGAGCTTGGGCAGACCCATCTCGGCAAAATATTTCTTGAAATTGACAGCCTTGGCCAGCGTCTCAGCCTCGTCGAGGCTCTTCTTATTGTAGGTCTTGAAGGGGTCGCGGTTGGTCACCTTGTCATACTGGGCCTTAGCCAGGCGGGTCTCAAGGCCCATCACCATCTTGGCCAGCTTGTCGGCAGGGAGACCGGCAATCTTGTCATAGCCTGCCAGGGCAAACTCCTGGGTCATGAGCTTCACATAACCCTCACGCAGCTGTGCAGAGCGAGAGTCCTTACCCAGATAGTAGTCGCGGTCGCCCATGCCGATGCCCGTCTGATAAATCCAGGCGATGCATTGTTTGGCATCCTGAGCGTCAGCCTCGTTAAAGAGAGCAAAGAAGGGGAAGATGCCGATGTTGTGCAGGCGGGTCATCTCCTGCTGCAGAGCCTCGCGGCCCTTGAGGGTGGCAATCTCTTCCATGTAGGGCTTGATAGGCTCAGCACCCTGCTGCTGGAGGGTGACGGAGTCCATACCAATGTTGTAGAAAGTAGCAATCTTATCGGCAATGCTGCCAGCCTCGTTCTGCGAAGCCGAAAGCGAGTCGATCAGGGTGCGGAGCTGTTCCTGGTTGGTCTCTGCCAAAGCGTCGAACGCGCCATAGCGGCTGTGCTCGGCATCCAGGGGGTGAGCTTTCAGCCAACCACCGCAGGCATACTGATAGAAATTGTCCACGGGGTTAGCCGTCGTGTCAAGGTTGTTCAGGTCGATACCCGAGCTGAGCTCAGTACCAGCCTTGTTGCATGAAGTTGCGGCAAAAAGCGAAAGTGCCATAACTGCTAATAAAGTTTTTTTCATTTGTTGTTAAATTAATAATTTTAGTCTATATTAATGTCATAAATAATGTTTCAAACACCTCTTGTTTTAACAAAAATCAAGTACTAGGAACGAAAAACCCGAAATACCCTGACGATACTTTCCTTTGTTGATACAATCAAATTGGAGGAAGAAATCGGCAACAAGGTGTGCCGCAAAAAGACGGAGAAACAAGTTTATCATGACAACAAGGAAGTAACAATATTTTCAAATCGTACTAAGAATTGGAGTATTAAGGGGACTTTGGCTGTATGATATAATTGATTTATCCGCTGTGCAGTAACCCTCATTTTTCGGGCTATGGCCTGTTGTGTGGGAACATCGGCTTGGAAATACTGATATGCAACAAACGCTTGATTTCTTGACCAATGAGACACGATATCGTCAACAAAGGCGCCTTCTATCGCCAACTCCTCATTGACGAAATCCGACGATGACAAGAACGAGAGGCGGGCATCTTTCATATCGTCCAGACGCTGTCCCGAGAGGCGAAATGCCTCACCATCCGATTTGCCAACATCTTCGCCAACATAGGTCTCTTCTCCAATCCCTACCGAAATGCGCGCATCCCATAGGGCACTCTCTCCTGCCGGCGTATTGTGCATCAAACCACTTCGAATACTCAGCGCCACACGCGCCGCCTGTCCTGGTTGGCTTAACTTCATCTGGAAACTATCACCTCTAAAAATGGCCGAATCACGCTCTCCGAGAGGCACAGAATTAACCAAAAGTGCGTTCAACACAGACAATAGCCTATCCCTATCAGAAACTGATATATTTGTAGAGTTAACAATATCACCTGTTACGACACCTATCAATCCCATGTCTCAATTTTTTGCAAAAGTACACTTTTTTTCTGGAATCGTGACAAAAAACTCTTGATTTAACATAAATCAAGAGGAAAATGCAACAACCCGCTCTCCGTCGCAGCAGAATTCTCCGTTACAGCAGATTTCTCCGTCGCGGCAGATTTGCAATCTGACGCAAAATATTATAAGGATTTGCAATCCGTAAAGCAATAACTCTCGCAGAAAGCGCAGAAAACGCAGAATCTACTTTCAACTTTCAATAACCAATAACCTATAACCAATAACCCATAAACTCTCAACTTTATTGTGCCACGTATCACATGTATTACACGAATTTGGCAAGCTAAAGCTTGTTTTTTTTCACACGAATTATCACGAATTAATCATGAATTAACCATAAATGGCTGGCGCGGACTTTGATTTCTCGCAGAAAACGCAGAAAGGTTTGGCAAGCAAAAGCTTGCTCTGATTACGCGGATATACTTTATACTCACAACTTTCACTCAATAGGTGACTACTAAAAATCACCTCGAAGAGGTGAGATATGAATAACACGGTACAAGCCGAAGGCGTAGTGCCGTGACATTCAGACATCAGAGAACTGCGTCCCAACGGGACGCGACACAGAAAACTAATAAAAAGACCACTTCTATTTATTGCTTGCAATAAAAGCCTCCAATTCTCATCAAATTCAAGAATGCAATTTGCAAATTCTCAAATTCTTGACAAATAAAAACTAAACTTTCAACTATCAACTTTCAATAACCAATAAACATTAATCTTTCAATAACCAATAACCCATAACCAATAAACATTAATCTTTCAATAACCCATAACCTATAACCCATAACCTTTCAATAACCTCTCCCCTCGCGTCAGGAGTAAAAGAAAGCGGCAGCTGTCTCGGAGAGGCAGCTGCCGCTGTGGTCAAGTAGGATGCGTTATTCGCACTTGATGCCGGTCTGGGCGGCGGTGATGTAGTTGTTCAGCGGGAGGTCGCTGCATTTCTTCACGCCTTCATACTTGCTGAGGTCAACCTCGGTGGTGGAAACAACAGCACCAGCAGCATAAGTGGTGCAGGAGCAAGTTTTCTTGCAGGAACTGAAACAAGCAACAGTTGCGATAACGGCAAGAGCCAAAAGAACTTTCTTCATAATGTAAATTGTTTTTAAATTGTTAATTGAGTCTATTTTTATGTTGCAAAGATACAACTTTTTTTGAATACCGTATCTTTTTTTTCTTTTTTTTCTTTTTTTTCTTTTTTTTTCTTTCGTCGAGCCGGACGTCTGCGGCGGAAGCTTCCCCCCTTCGCACCTCTGACCATAGGAATAGTTCTTGCTTTAAAATGCTGAAAAATAGGCGGGAAAACGCATTTTTCTACAAACCGTGCGTCATTTAGTCCTTCTGGGTGCTAAAAAAGCAAGCAAAAGGCTTTTCAAGTGCCTTTTATGGGATTGAAAAGTACCGCAAAAACAAAAAAAGTCTACTTTAGTATCAGTAAGTTGCGGTTTTTGTGTAAAAAATATTTTGTCAGTTCAAAAAATGTTTGTACTTTTGCAACCGCTTTTCGAGAGAAAAATGATCTGTTAGCTCAGTTGGTTTAGAGCGCTTGCTTGACAGGCAAGAGGTCACAAGTTCAAATCTTGTACAGATCACCACTAAGAGGTGAAGCCCCGCTTCGCCTTTTTTAAAAAAGAGACTAAGCGTCATGGTCTGTTAGCTCAGTTGGTTCAGAGCGCTTCCTTCACACGGAAGAGGTCGACAGTTCGAATCTGCCACAGACCACAGAAAGCCCCAATCAAGGGGCTTTTTTTATGCTCTAAAGTGTTGATTTTCATTGCTAATATACTGAAATACAGCTATTGCGGTTTTGGGTGTTATTTTACCTTGTTTTGATGTTATAAGGTACATTTTTGTTACCCGTTTGTTACTCGAATGAAAAAAAGTTTGTATCTTTGCAATCGGAAACAAAATTAAATCTTATCGAGTATGCCGAGAAAAAAAGTTGCCAGCAAGGCGAAAGAAACGGTACGTTTGAGGGAAAAAAGACTGTCAAACGGGAATGTGTCATTGTACCTTGACTATTACAAAGACGGGCAAAGGGAGTATGAATTTTTGAAACTCTATTTAATACCCGAAAAAACACCCTTTGACAAACTACACAACACCGAGACATTGAACGCTGCAAACGCTATCAAAGCAGAGCGTACACGGGCAATCATAGCCGAAGAGGCGGGATTAAAGCGTGTTTGGCAGTCGAAAATCCTGTTGTCGGATTGGATGATGCATTGTGCCGAACAGGCAGAGCAGAGAGCCAGCACAGCAGCCAACCGCCACACGTGGGGGCGTACGATAGAGAACACAGCCGACCTGTTGAGGCAATACGCTGGTGAGCGTGTGAGAGTGTCGGACGTAGACACAGAATTTTGTAAGGGCTTTATAGAGTATTTGCGTACGGGTTACGTTATCGGGCGTAATGTGCAGAACACAGGGCAGCATTTAGCAGCCAGCACAGCACAAAAGCGTTACCAATGTTTGAGATTTGCATTGTCCGAGGCTGTGAGGGAGGGCGTAATAAATAAAAACCCGTGTGATATGTTGGCAGATGCGGACAAAATCAAAGTACCTGAAAGCACACGGGCGTATCTTACTATTGATGAGTTGAAGTTGTTAGAGAATACCCCGACAGCCAGCGAGGAAACACGGCGGGCGTACCTCTTTATGTGTTATTGCGGGTTGCGTATATCGGACGTTAAGGCGTTGCGGTGGGCTGACATAAACCAGCAGGGCGAACAATGGACTATCACCATACGCCAGCAGAAAACGCAAACACCCCTCTATTTGCCCCTATCGAGCAAGGCACGGGAGTTTCTACCGCATCAGGGAGAAAACCCCGCCAGCGGGCTTGTATTTGCCGACATACCGACAGAGCCAGCAATGAACCGCACGTTGAAAGCATGGGCAGAACGGGCAGGAATAAGCAAGAATTTGACACTACACACAGCCCGCCACACATACGCCACAACCCTACTGACAATGGGGGCAGACCTCTACACCGTCAGTAAGCTGTTGGGGCATTCCGAGGTTGCTACCACACAGATTTATGCAAAGATAGTGGATAAAAAGAAAGTGGATGCGGTGAACCTGTTGAACAATCTATAATGGAGGGCGAGAAAATGAACATATTAGCAGATTTCGCTGTGAGGCAAATAAATGAGGGCAAGGCGGTGAGTCTTGAGCAATTAGACTGGCGAGCAATAACCGACAATTGGAATTGTGGCACATTGCGTACAATATTAGACAAAATAGACAGCAAAGAGAATTGGAAAAGGGTTATAGATTGCATTTTGTCATTAAGGGCCTGTAATAAAATATTACCTCCAGATAGCTTTATGAATGAACTTACAAACCGTTACATTTTTTGTGAGGCCAGTATGGAGTGGGAAAAACGTAACGGCATATTTGGTAACGAGAAAGAAGAAAGTCAGATTGATAAGCGATTGGAACAGGGCGATGTAAAGAAAATGTTGAATGCGCTGGAGGCTGAAGGCTATTGTAAAGAGTGGAGGGAAGGCAGGAAAAAAAGATTATGCGCAGTGGCCTGTCGGTTGATTCAAGAAAAAGTGAAAGGGATATTTGAGCCAACAAACGGAAATTATGTGTTTAGACCGTTTGAAAGATATTTCGGGTTAAAAGGATTGGCAAAAACACATGACAATATAGAAAACATTGAAAGTGTGAAGGGATATGAAAAGGTGAAAAAGATAATAGACAAAGTGATGCCATAACAAGTTACTAATTCATACTTGCCGATTGCCAAAAAAGTTGTACATAACACATGGAAACGATATTTGATTATAACATCACAGAAGAAGAGAAAAAGAAAATAGGTTGCCCAGCCCTTGATATCAATGAATACCTTAGGTTTGCTGATAGCGAATTAATGATTTTGGATCTTGCATATTTGTTCCATACACGTGGTGATATGGAGAAGGCAAAGTCTTATGCGGATAAGCTACCACCATTAAGGAGACAAGACTGGTACCGAACTATTAACCATTACTGAGGCAGTATTTAACAATTCATCTGTAATTTGGGTTTTTGGCTCTGATAAATTCAAGCAGTATTTCGGCTGTTTCCTGTCCGACGCGGAGGTCTTTACAGCACTGGCGATTAGCTGTTTTTCTTTTTTTATGGAGTAATTTCCATTCTATTTTTACTAAATCATTGTAAATAAGTTGATTTAATTAAATTCACCGGTGAATTTCACCTTAAATACACCGGTGAATTTCACCCCTTTTATTTTGATTTTGTTGTACTTTTGCACCGTCAATCAGTCGAAAATGTGAGTTGTCAGCACATTGGAGAGGATGACACGGACGGGGACGCGGTGAGCCTGGCACCTCAGACAGTCCCCAGCAATGAGTAATAACGAAAAACAATGTCTATCGAGCAGAGATTAGAACGTATTGAGCAATTAACCCTGTTGGCTGCAAAAGATGCCCTAACAATGGACGATGCAGCAGTCTATACAGGTTTATCCAAATCATACCTTTATAGGCTGGTTTGTAAAAAGCAAATCCCCTACTATAAAAGCGCAGGGAGAAAACAAACGTATTTCGCAAAAAATGAGTTGTGCGACTGGCTACTGAAACACCGAGTTTCGACCACGGAGGAAGCGCAGGAAAGCGCAGCAGTCTACTGTATCAACAATCCACGGAACGGCAAGAAAGGAGGCGCAAAATGAGTGGTCGGCAGGTCACAATATTTGATGCAATAAACAGCCCTGCAGGCGCACCCACAGACCCAGCAGCGTACGCACAAAAGGCAATCTACGGGGTAATGTGCAATGGTGCCTGGTACACCACACGGCAGTTAATGGACTTGTGCAAGGTATCAGACCCACGGGCTAATATTCGCACAATGAAAAACAATGGCTATGTGTTTGAAACGAGGTGGGAAAATAACAGCCACGGGGTCAGATACAAGTATTATCGACTAATTACCCAGCCAAAGGAGGGTGAACAATGAACAAAAAAATAGATACCGGGATATGCCCCGTTACGGGCTATGAAAAGCAATCTTTGAAGTGTGCAAATTGCCGAAACAACCGCGTTGATAACCCAATTAAATTTTTGGCCTGTCAGAAGACAGAATGCAAGACGTTAGGAACGGTTTGTATAGCCACCGAAGCGGACGAAAAGAAAACCAAAGGTAACGCAAAACCCGTTACCAAAAGGTAACGCAAAACGCGTTACCTTACCAATCGTAACTGAACATATAAGCATATATAATGAACACACCCGCCACGGGCGCAGCCAATAATAAGAGGGTTTATAATAAGCACTATGATTGACACGTTAAATATGAGGATAACGGCAAAGGATGCCGGGGACGTTTCCCCGTTGTCTGTGGAGCGTTATATTGACGTGGAGAAATCGGGCGTTTATGTAAGCACTGGTGTACCGTACATTGTGGGTCACGTTGCAGGATATAGGGTGTATGCAGATAGTGAACAGGTGAGATTGTCGGGCAGTATTGCGAAACTGATACACGGTGAGAACGTCAGCGACTTGAACAGAAAGGGGGTTGCCGAGGGGGTACAATGTCTGTCTGAAGCCCTACACCTCAATATCGGACGTGCCGAAGTTGTGAGGTTGGACGTTGCGCATACATTCGACCTACCAGCAGAACCAGAAGTATATATTGGCGAGTTGTCGAGCCGTGCCGAAATGGAACGCGCCAGCATTGGAGAAAACACCCTTTATTTCGTCTCAAAGGGGCGTGCGCTATGTCTATACGACAAACGGGCAGAAATGCGCCACAGGGGGCAGGAAATGCCCCCAGCGTGGGCAGATTGCCAACACCTGTTGCGGTATGAGTTGCGACTATCGGGCAGCGTTGCCCGGCAGATAGGGGCGAGGACGCTGACAACACAGGACATAACCAAGCCCCAGCGGTGGGCGCAGTTGGTCAATCTGTGGGCTGATGAGTACCGCAGCATTGGCAGGACCAGCACAGACAGGATAGCCACCAGCACCACCCCGAAAGAAGCATTTAACGCTATCTTTGCCGACTTGCTACAATATGCGCCAGCCGACTATTTACAGAACACGTTAAAAATGCTATGCAAACGTGGGGTTATGATTAAGCAAAGACGGGCAGACCTTAAAAAGATGATAGAAGAAGCGTTAAACGGGTGCAGATATTCATTAATCAATCAGTTAGATGTTGCAGTTGAGCGGGTGAGAGCCGAGGCCGTCAGCGTCTGAAAACAACAGAGATTTACAGAGATATGGAAAAAGGACACACCAACAATCCCAATGGCAGACCAAAAGGAAAACCGAACAAGCTAACACAAGATGCGCGCGCCTGGTTGTCGGCCGTAATAGATAAGAACCGTAAGCAAATGGAGAGGGATTTGAAGGCTCTGGAGCCTAAAGACCGCTTACAGATGCTTGAAAAGTTGATGCAATATGTTATACCCAAGCAGCAAGCGACAACCGTTGAAATTGATTATTCCAAGATGTCAGAGGAACAATTGAACGCAATCATTAACACTTTACTAACCAATATCGAAAATGAAGATTAGATTAAACAGAGACCGCAAAGTCGAACTATTAAAAGCATTGCAGGATGGAGAATTAGACCCGATTATTGAGTGTCGTTGGTTTGCTGAGACTATCAGCACAATGGAAGATGCAGACTTGCACCCCGAGCTGGAAGGAATAAAAAGGGCATTTGACACCGACACCCGAAAGCGTATCAAAGAAATGGCGGTGTGTATCGGGTGTGAAAAATGGTTGATTGATAATGGGCGGTGTGATTTGTCCCGACTGACAAACGAAGAATTGACAGAATTTTCGTATTTGGTAACGAAGTGCAACCCAAACGCGTCACCCGAAGAAATAAAGAATGCCCAAAATATAGCTAACCGCCACAAAGGCGATACCCGTTACACAAAACACTAAAGCCAATGAAAAAAGGAAAACGGAGGCTTTGTTGTGTTCGCAAGTGTGTAATTTCAGTTGAGAACTGTAGGCAATGCCCATTAGCAAACGTAGCGGTGATGAAAAGAACAACACAGGACGGTATTATTACGGGTGCAACAGTATATATTGTTCGCAGGTGTCTGTATCATAAATATAACAAGAATAAGCGTTTTTCAATCAAAAAGTTATAACTCAAAAAAAAGTTGTATTTTTGCAATTCAAAAAGAATCACAGGTGAGTGGGCGAGCCGGGTAATCCCAATATTTTGTCGCCACCTGTGATTTTTTATTTTATTGAGAAATTTATATTCCTTTTTTGCTTTTTGTGCAAAAAAAAATGGGGGTGTCTCAATAGTTTTGACACCCCCTCAAAACATGGACGATTATAGCTAATTGATAAATGCAAGTTGTTGGCTGTTCATCTTTTCGCGTTCCCTATCTTCCCGGATAATCTTTTGTACACGGTTAGAAGTGAGGTTGTACGCCTTGGATAATAGATTGTACTTATCACCAAGTTTTAAAATATACGACGGGACGGCAAGAAGTTTGTTGAAGTCTGAAAGCAGCATTTTGTTGCGCTTTGCCTTGTCTGTTCCCTGTTTACCTAATCGTGTGTGCCTTTCGTTGCGGTTGGCAAGATACTTATTACTTTGTATTGTCATTCTTTCAGTTTTTTGGATTGTTGATAAATTGAGGGAGGGCAGAACCCTCCCTTTTGTTGTCGTTGCGGTCAGATAGTAATGCAATCAGAATTGATACCCCCATTATTGAGCCATTTTTTTAAAGCATTCACAATGCTTTGACTTAGCTCGTAATGAAGGTCCGCGCCAGCGTCTGTCAAAGATGTGGTGCAATCGTCTTTTTCTGTGGGCTGTGGACTGTCATCGTCTGAGAACCTAACCTTTTCGACTGTCATACACAGCCAAGTATGCAACAGAACCGCAGTAAGGGCCTGTTTCGTCTGTTCGGACAGGCAAACCGAATTTGGGAAATTGTTTAAATTAACCATAAAAACAAAAAAAACGGTATCAAAGTATTGCTAACCCCGACAAAGTGGGGCGTGGGCGTTACCGTTGCCACATACTTAGATACCGTAATTCTGAGATTTTTACAAATCATCATCTTTGTCATTTTAGCAATGCAAAGATACAGATATTTTTTGAACTGACAAAATTAAATTTGCTTTTGTATTGATAATAATTTGATGATGTCAAAAAGTCGATAACATATGTTATAATCCGATAACATATGTTATGATTATTTATAGTATTCTGACTATATATGAAAGTCAGTATATTACAGAATTACGCACACTAATACGCAAAAAACCTATATTAAAAGTGTACCTAATACACCGCGGCCCATCATCCGACAGAACCCCGACCGCTGGAGGTGTGCCGTTGCGGTCAGACCTCAGTCAGTACCAGCCAAGCAAGCTGTAGCCCATTGTGGAGGTCAGAACCTGCCCGCTGGTGGTGTCTGTTGCCCGTGGTGGGTGCATCATCAGGACCGCAGCAGATAGCCCCACGGGTGTGGCCTCGTATGCCCATAGGCGGGAACCGTCACACCGGCCCATCAGCCGACAGAACCCAGGACGCTGGAAAAGACAAACCCGACAAACCCGACACCCATACGCGCGCGCGACCGCATTGGCGACAACAACCGAAAAAAACAAAATATGCAGAAAAAAATGTAATTTTGCACCGTTTTTGAGAGTTGAAAAACAGCAGCCCGAAAGCCTATAAAGGTACAATTTTGTTTCCAGTTTGTTACTCGATAAGTTTTTCAAAGGCTGCAAGCACTGAAACACAATAAATTGTAACGGTGTTAAGTGGTCTGCCACAGACCACCCAGAAGCCCCAATCAAGGGGCTTTTTTTATGCCCTAAAACATCGACTCTCGCAGAACTCGCAGAAAACGCAGAATCTACTTTCAACTTTAATAACCAATAACCTATAACCAATAACCCCAGCTGCGGCAGATTTGCAATCTGACGCAAAATACTATAAGGATTTTCAATCCGCAAAGCAATAACTCTCGCGGAAATCGCAGAAAACGCAGATTTTACTATCAACTCTAAATTTTAAACTCTAAACTTTCAATAACCAATAACCCATAACCAATAAACATTAACCTCAATAACCAATAAACATTCAATTATCGAACATCGAAAAACACGAAAAAACACGAAAATGCAAGCTAAAGCTTGGGAAAACTCTCGCAGAAAACGCAGCTTTTACTATCAACTTTTAACTCTCAACCACTCTAAACTTTAAACTCTAAACTTTAAACTTTCAATAACCAATAACCTTTCAACCCCGAATTCGCCTATAGGCCCAAAACATCATGCTGCTAAAGCAGAAGAAAGTAAATTACCATAAATGCGGAGTAAATTTCAAGTAAATAAAAAAATTGTTTCAATTATATTCAATATCCACGCGCAGCTTGCCGTAATCTCAGTTGCGGCAGATTTGTCCGTTGCGGCAGATTTGCAATCTGACGCAAAATACTATAAGGATTTACAATTCGAATACAATAATCCTATTCAACTACGATAGACTCCGTTGCGGCAGATTCCTGTCCTTGTTGGACTCTGTCGTCATGATTTAAAGGATGATAAAGATAGAACAGATTACAAATCATTATAATAGTAAGTGTCGGATTGCAATTCCGACACAACAAACCACAACTGGAACATCCGCAGCGACGGAGATTGATTATCGGTGTTCATAACAACGTATATTCCACCCCACCGAGATAACAGGCATTATCAGATAATATTCACCGTCTGTATAATACTTCAAACCGCAACCAAAGTCTAGGTCTTTGTAACTGGCACCAGCCACCAAAGAAACCCCGGGTAAAACAAAGTTTGTTAGACTAATTCTCAAGTCAAACAT
>JAEEHQ010000135.1 GCA_016280915.1 Bacteroidales bacterium | reverse complement strand
GTTGAAATACTTATTCGATAGGTTAGTCTCTTTCCTCGGCTTGATAATCCTTTTGCCGGTGCTTGTCATCGTGGCGATCCTGGTGAAGGTCAAGATGCCAGGAGGACCGGTATTCTTCTCCCAGAGGCGGGTGGGACGGAACGGCCGTTTGTTCACTATGCACAAGTTCCGCACGATGACCATGGATCACGACGGATCTTCTGTGTCTGTTGCAGGGGAGTCGCGAATCACTCCGCTGGGAGCAAAGCTTCGCAAATACAAGCTGGATGAGCTACCTGAGTTATGGAATGTACTGATTGGCGATATGAGTTTTGTCGGGCCGCGTCCGGATGTTCCTGGTTATGCAGATGCTCTTGTCGGGGAGGATAGGGAAGTGTTACAACTGCGCCCTGGCATCACGGGGCCGGCTTCGCTTAAGTACCGCAACGAGGAGGAGCTGCTGGCGCGGGTGGCGTCTGAGGGAGTCGCTGGTTACACGGATCCTGTGCGATACAACGACGAAGTCATCTACCCCGACAAGGTCCGCCTCAACCGCTACTATCTCCATCATTACTCATTCTGGATGGATATCAAGATGATCTTCGCGACGGTGCTTGGGAAGAAGATTGAATATGGGGGAGAGGTGATATAACTCATTATAATAATCGCCGGGTCGAAGCCCGGCGATTATTATGATTATATCCCTCTCGATGTAAGTAAGCATCTTTTAGATTTGCACCGTGATTCCAATATGGGGTTGCGGTGTTCTTTTTATATTTGCTTTACGAGTCAACTTTTCAGGGAAAGACACTTTCGTTTTTTATAATATAAGTTATGTGTATAATTGAGATAGTTTGGAGAATAGAATACCTCTCAACTTCTCTCGAATAACTCTCTTTGTTTTTTAGCAATTTCAGCTCTTCTGCTAATTAGTGTTGCGAGTTCATCTTTCATTATGGAAATAATCCTTTCTGCCACTATAAACATTTCGGTCGAAAATAAAGCGGGGAAATCATCGTCAAAGGCAATGTGCTCCTTCGCATTAATAATAGCCGTAGATATCCTGTCAATAGTCTTTTTAGGATTGATGCCTCCATTAATGAGATGAGGTATCTTTTCTTTTAACCATCTACTTCTGCACTTTGGGAGCATTGACCTTGATTCCTCAAGTTGCTCAGTACTCCTTTCATAATGGTAATAAAGCCATATCTCAAAGCATGGATTGCTGATTATCCATTGATAATTGTTCTGTGTTTTATCCTTTGTATAGTAGTTTTTAAGCTCAAGACCAAAATGGTCTACATCCTGGATAAGATATATGACATCTCCATCAAGATATTCTCTTTTAGTGCCATAGATGTCGATGAAGTAGCCAAGAGCAATGGAAGCATTTGTTATTTTCACCATCTCTTCAGGTATTAACCCCTTACCTAGCTCAGACACAAACACTATTGCAAGTCGTTTGGCATCTTTCCACTGCTCGAAGTAATTACGTTCTCGTAAAGTACCCCCAGAAACAGTGAAAATACGCGACACATCGACCTCTGGGACGCCTTTCTGATAGTCAGTTGAAACAGTTTCATCGATGGTATCAAGAACTTCATCGACAAAGATTTGTTCCTTCGCCTGTTCTCTATCGGGTTCTCTCGCCCCTTCCTTCTTGCAATATTTCAGACCATCAAAATCCATTATGATCTGAATGCTTGAAAGTTAATCATAGGAGTCCCACCAAATCTATCATCCATATAGCCTTTCTGGATAGATAGGGTTTTGTGCAACTTGAATTCATTAAGGGAATAAAGTTGAGACACTCCATCTTTCTTATCAACAAGCCAAATCTCGTCAGGCCTTAAGATTTCATGTTGGTCCAGCAGATAGTCTTCATGAGTAGTGAAGATTAATTGTCCTTTAGATTCGATTTGACCGATAAGTTTGATAAGCCCCTTAAGCAACTTGGGGTGGAGACAATTATCAAGTTCGTCAACAACTACCAAGACGTCTTCTTTCATCATTTTGTACAATGCGGGCATCAATATCAATAGTTTTATAGTACCATTAGATTGTGCAGCGACATCCATATCTCCTACGAAACCATTTTCCCCGAATTGCTTGAACAACAATTCCTTAACGATTCTCAACCCATCTTCATTGGTGATTGATGCTACAGGCCTGTCTTCCTGCATCTTGGTCAATGACATATTGTCATCGATGTGTAATTTTCCCTCGCTGAACAGTTTTTTCTCTTCTTCATTAAGGTCAGCATACCATTCTTCAAATGACTTGTTCTTGATATCTAGATTCTTAAGTCCGATACCTATATTGGAAAATAACATATTAGTAAAGGACATTAGATCTTTATCTTTTGATAGCAAATCAATTAGTTGGGGAATGTTTCTGAAATATGATAAGGACAACACATCATTCTTGAACCACTCAAATGGGTCAATCAGTTCGTGTAAGCTTATGATTTTTAAGTTTCCATTCAGTGCGAGGAAGGAACAATTAGAGAATGAATTCAATTGCCTTTCAACGATATCCTTGACTTGATCAGGAATCGGAAAACCCAAAAAATCAATCTTGTTATAATATCTCTTATATAGGGGAACGTTATCTTTTAAACCCATTCCACTTAACAGTAATTCCTCTTTCTTTACGCCCTTCTCGTCTATTTCAAGGTTAAGAATGAAGGCATTATCATTTTTAACAAACTCTACGATGAAAGAGACTGGTGGATTATTTGGAATAGGGGGTAGAACAAATCTGTTCTTGTCGTACCATTCTTTTAAATTTAGTTTATTATCGAAGACAGAACAGAATGGCTTAAGAAACTCAAAAGCCTTGTATAAATTGGACTTCCCAGCTCCGTTAGCTCCATAAATAGCAGCCATCTTCATTACCGAAGGCCAATTCGCATTGGAGTAAACATGTTCCTTGAGATTTTCACGCTTGAGATTTGGGAACATGTCAAATTGAACAGGTTGTCCAAAAGACTTGTAATTATCGAGTAAAAGTCTGAAAAACATGATGATAATGTATTAGAATGGTTGCTTGTTCATAATGTTTATGACTACAAAGATAGCATATTTTTCTCTCAAGCAATAGAGCTCGCGTGAAAATTTCACGCAAAATAAATTATACAGAAGGCGAAGGTTTAAATGGATGCGCAACAAATCTCTCTTTTAGGTCAAAAGAGAAATGGTTAATATGACATCATCTAAATCCGTTAGATCGTACTTAACTAAACCAGTTTCTGATTGAAAAACAGCTATAGTTGTGAGAAAAGACTATCGACGAGGCACGGGGAAAGGTCCTGGCAATGTCTGAGGAGGCATTGGCACATTGATGAGATATGAGCCGCCGATATTATTCTCAACAATCTTTAAAATACTGCTCTGTTCACTGAGAATCATACACGCGTGATGAATGCCCAAGACCAAATCTTGAATCTCTTGATCGCCCTCTAGATCAATAATATCTAATCCGACAGATTTGCATTTATCTCGGTAGATGTGTCGATTGTGAATCTTACTATCGCTATTCTGACTAAATACCGTTTTGATTCTCTTCTTCGTCTCAGAGTCAAAACCCTTGTCTGACAAAATCATTTCGGTTAGTTCACTAGCAAGCTTATCGGCTTGCTGACACTGTGTAATAAAGGCTGGGGTCAATTTGGAGATTATTGTCTGCCATAAGCCGAGGCTTGCAGGATGCTCTTCAACATCTTTGACTGCAGCATAAAACTCGTTAATTATCGACTGACATGGAGCGCCATTAAGTTGAGGGTCGAATGGCCCAAGACAAGACTGACGTCCCATCACAATAGACTTGCAAGATACGGCAATCATTGATCCGGCAGACATCGCCATCTGAGGGATAATCGCCCGTAAATCTCCATTGAACGCAGAACGAAGGTAATAAATGATCTGCTCTGTCGCAGCCAAATCGCCACCAGGAGTATGGAGAATGAGGTCAAGACCCTTTGACCTGTCCATATTGTGGACATTCTCCATGAACGCATTGACATCCTTGTCGTTGATGCTAGCATCTGCCGTTGAGGGTTTATGCATAAAGGCTGAAAAATACAGAATTGTATTCCTCCCTGTTTTTCGAGAAAGCTCCTCAATAAAGTCTTTCTTTTTCGCCGCCAAAAACTGAACGCCAGCGTTGGGATTTGCTGGCGTTAGCTGTCTTTGGGATTCGTTTAACAACTCGCTCCAACTATTCATAAGATAATAGATCTAATAGAACCACTTGTTCCAGAAGGGCAAGAATCATTATTCTCGTACTCGGAATACTGGCGATAAACTCCTCCTTGCATCTGCCAATCTGTAGAGATAAAAGGAGAAGGTTCATAGTCCTTCATCATGTTATCATAAATCTTGCTTAAGCTGAGCTCAGATTGATTCTCTTTCATATCAGTTCTCTTTTCAAATTGTAAATTTCCCACTAATTATTGATAAAAGCAAATATAGAGTTTGTTTTCAGAAAGAGATCCAAAACAATTAAAGCCTCAGAAGAGAAATAGATGCTGTTTTCTCCTTGACTTTTCACAGTTTTTTGCTTCTATGTCTGTGAAGTATGGATAAAACGCTTGAAATAGAACTCACAGAGATAAGGCCCAAAGTCCTGGCAATGGCGTGGAAGTTCTTCCATGCATCCCGGCTGGACGGAGATCCGGAGGACGTGGTGCAGGATGTGCTGCTGCGGCTTTGGATGGCAAGGCGTGACGGCGTACAGATCCGCAGTGCCGAGGCCTGGGCTGTATCTTCTGCCAAGAACAGTTGCTTGTTTAATGATAATTGCAATGCATGCTCCAGTTCCGGGCGCAGTTGCGTCATCAAATGGGCTATTCCTTGCTACCCTAACATATTTGACCGCTCCGGGAATTGGATTATTCTTCATTTTATCCGGTGCTTTGCTTCTGCCGGTCCAAGAAGAAACGTCTGTTTTTTTGCGAAAGAGACTCGGAAAGGTGGTGTGGCCTACTGTTTTCTGGACTCTGTTTTATTTATTGGCTGAGTACTGGATGAACGGAGAACAATTGACCCTTCGGAAGTTCGCATCTATTCCTTTTTCTACACAGGGTCATGGTATCTTGTGGTTTATGTATACTTTGATAGGGTTGTACCTTCTCGCACCTATCATTAGCCGATGGCTTGAAAGAGCATCAAAGAAGGAAGTTGGGTTCTATTTGACGCTTGGAGCGATTGCTATGTGCTATCCTATCCTTACTCTGTTTTTGGAGATTGATGAGAGCGTAACCGGTGTTTTGTATTATTTCTCTGGATACTTGTTCTATTTCCTTTTGGGCTATTTTTTGAGGAAGTATCCGGAATCGGTAAAGTGGAGTTGGTTGATACCATTATTTATCATTTCCTTGCTTGCTCCTATAATTTGCGAGCAGGCAGAGGTACAGGTCGACTTTTATTCGTTGTTCTGGTATTTGTCCATATTTGTTGTTATCCAATGTGTTTTCTGGTATAAACTGGTAACTCAGTTTGGCGAGAGGGTCTTCAAGGGAGAAAGGGAACAGAGGTTTTTCGAACAGTTCTCAAACCTCTCTTTCGGCATTTACCTTGTACACATATTCATAATGCGGTACTTGCTCTGGCGGTCTGGTATATTGGATGGCATCGGAAATTATTACCTCCAGACCTTTCTCTCGTTTGCAATAACTGCGGTGGCTTCTTTCGTCGTTATTTGGGCCATTAGTTTCGTGCCTAAATCCCAATATGTTATTGGGTATTCGAGAAAGAGGTTGTAATAGGTAACTTTGCTTGTGCTATTTTGGGCAAAGGTAAATGGACATTTTTTCGTAAAGTAAAATGTACTTCTTAGCCAAAGAATACATCCCCTAAAAAAGCAGCCATATGAAATGACTGCTTACATATCGTCTATTCAAAGACTATTTCGTAAGCATCGATAAAGTACAGTACGGCTACTAACCCATCACTTCGGGTTAGTAGCCGTTACTTATTGTCAGTGATGCGTTACTAACGGTTAGTAACGATAGTATCCAATAGGAGGTAATAGGAATACTTATATGGAAATAAAAACATTGGTAGATTCTCGTTCAGTCTTTGAACGCATTATTGGTTAAGCAATTCACTCGTCAGGACCCAGTAATAGAAAGCTTCAGGATTGTTCCTACGAAGGCGAGAGAGCCTTAGAGGGACAGATGCTGCTAGTCTCAAACCGCCAAGTTCATCTCGCGCCTGTGAATAGGGTGTAAACTCGTATACTCCTTTTTCAATCATCGTTGCAAGCAAGGCTGCTTTTGCCGCATCTATCGTTGCGTCTTCGATAACGTGCCGCGGGCGCGCGAGGGGCACCACCTGTAGCGCTCAAATAGGTACCGGCTGCGGCGGGCAAATGGGTACCGCCCGTAGCGCGCAATAGGGTACCGTGTAAGGAGCCTGTAGTTTTATCGGATAAACTTCATAATATTGT
>JAEEHQ010000134.1 GCA_016280915.1 Bacteroidales bacterium | reverse complement strand
GCCAATACGGTCAGGTGGTCGAGCCTGGAGACCTCGTTCCTCTCGACCAGCCTTGAGATGAAGGAACGCTGCCTGCAGGCCACCAATACCTTTGCGATGACGAATATGGGAGAGGCCTTCCTGGAAGGTTTCTATTCAAGCCGGACCAAGAAAGACCTCAAGGCCGGCTTCGACCTGATGCTGTCCAACATCACTGCCGAGAAAGTCATCGAACTGTTCCCGGCCGTGGACAGCATAATGCCTATGCTTCAGGCCTTCAAGGGTCTGCTTGACTGCGAGATGGCCGCTACCACTTCCCTCGACACCGATATGAACATAATATTCCCGACTCTTACGGGAATCGTAAAGATAGACGGCAGGAACCTGTCACTCTCCGAGTCGGAGGATCTTGACAAGCTGCGCAAGTCCCTGAGGTTCAAGGATAGGGATTCAAGTTACATAGACAAGATGTCGGTACGTGGCATTATCAACAACGACCAGCTTGAGATATTCCCGTTCATCTTGGACGTAGACCGTTACACCGTGGCATTGAGCGGAATCCAGCAGTTCGACCAGCACTTCAAATACCATGTGGCCGCAATCAAGTCTCCTGTCCCGTTCAAGTTCGGAGTCAATCTGAAGGGAATATTCTCCGACTGGAAGTGGAAGCTTGCCAAGGCTAAGTTCAAGAGCACGAAGATTCCGCTCTTCGACGACCAGGTGGACGGTGTCCGGGTGAACCTTGTAAATTCTATCCACAACATCTTCGAGAGGGGAGTCGAGAAGGCTATCCAGCAGAACCAGCAGGCCCAGGCCGCTATCGAGTCCAAAAAGGCCGCGGAGAATTATTCTTCAGAGGAGACGGAAGAACTGTCCGAGGCGGAGAAGAAGGAGCTTAATGCTGCAGAGAACAGTGAATCCGAGCCTGCTGAATTGGCGGAATGATAATTTGTGATTATCTTTGCAACCCTTCCTGCGGGCGTGTTGGAATGGTAGACAAGCCAGACTTAGGATCTGGTGGAGAAATCCGTGAGGGTTCGAGTCCCTCCGCCCGTACGATATTCCGTTTCACTCGAGATTATTTATGAACAAGGTTCGGATCACTGCTGTACGCCAGACTGTCTATGAGGATCTGATGGCGGAATATGAGAATCCTATCGAGCACGCTTGTGATGTCAGGGAAGGCCAGGAGTGGATTTCCGTCGATGGGAAGCGCCCCGACGGCCTGTGTCCTTCCGCCTGGTATTCCATGCGTGAGTTCGTGGAATCGCTGGCCAAAGGCGAAGGCAATTTCTATGACGGGTGGATGAAGAACCCGATGAGTGCGATGATAAGCTGCAACGACGGTTTCCGCCCCTTCAGTTTCTATATCGAGGTTGTTTGAATATTCAGGGAATATGAAGCATAAGCTTGTTCTTTTCGATCTGGACGGAACCCTGCTGGACACGCTGGGAGACCTCGCGGAGGCCGTGAACGTGGCCATGGAGTCTAAAGGCTATCCGCTGCACACCATGGAGGAATACAGGGGAATGGTGGGGCACGGCGTCCGTAATCTGGTAACGCAGGCGATGCCTGCCGACCTGCAGCAGGACGAAGCCCTCATAGACTCCTGCCTGGAGATATTCACTAAGCATTACAAGGCCCATATCGCCGACAGGACACGTCCGTATCCCGGTATGCAGGAACTCGTGAAACGCCTCGATGAAGAAGGCGTGAAACTGGCGGTGGCCTCCAACAAGTTCCAGTCCGGAACGGAGACCCTGGTGGAGCAGTTCTTTCCGGGAATACCTTTCGTCGCAGTGCTCGGAAACCGTCCCGGATATCCTCTGAAACCGGACCCGGCAATAGTGGGCGAAGTGCTTCACAGGAGCGTAATAGCCAAAGAAGACGCAGTGATGGTAGGGGATTCCGCAACGGATATGAAAACCGCGCAGAACGGTGGAATAAAAGGAATAGCAGTTTCCTGGGGTTACCGCTCGCTGGCCGGAACGCCCGGGCTCACAGTCGTTTCCTCAGTGGAAGAACTGGAATCTTTCTTATGACCTGACAGGCAGATGAGGGTGGTGATTATCGATCCGATCGGACACCACCACGTCCAGGCTATGTAGTTCCTTCCGAACAATTCCTTCTGGAACATAAGCGGGATCACTATGAGGATTCCAGCGATCAGTGCGGCTATAACGCTTCTCCCGTTGCCGCGTTTCGAGAATATAGCCGTCAGGAACACTCCCAGCATCCCGACATATGCGAAACACATCACACCGGTCGCGAAGTCCACGAGATTCAGTCCGCTGGACTGCTGCATCACGCAGGTGAGTACTGCGAAGGCGGTAAGCATAATTCCCATAAGGGCGGCCATCCAACGCGAAGAATTCATCTGTGTGGTATCATCATTCAGGGCCTTGCCCCGCTTGTTCATGAACGGCAGCCAAAGGTCGGCCACGAAACTGGAAGCCATCGAGTTTATTGCGGAGTTGAAGCTTGAAAGCGCGGCCGCCAGGAGTCCGGTCATCATCAGACCGCGCACTCCAGGAGGAATATGGTTCTTTATATATTGCGGGAATACGTCGCGCGCATCGGAGAAGAACCCTTGGCTCAAGGCTCCGTCCGCGGTAGGATCATGGATATACTTTACCCAGAGCAACAGGCCTATCGAAAGGAATATGAGCACGGTGGGCAGGCTGAGCAACTGCGAAGCCACTAGCGAACGGCCTGCCTTGCGCACGTCCTTGCATGCAAGCTGGCGCTGCACGAACTCCTGGTCGGTGGTGAACTGGGCGATCTTGAATACGGCCACTCCTATCATTCCTCCGAGCACCGTGTATGGCTTTGAGAAGTCCAGGGCAAGGTCCACGACCTGCACCTTGCTCCCGCTTACCCATCCCGTGAGGCTGCCGTCTGCCGCAAGCCCGGGAGTGATTCCCGCCGCCGCCGGCGACTTGACCATCCCTCCGGAGGTGAGTGTCTGCCACACCTCGCTGAAGCTGAGCCCGCCCAGGTCAAAAGCAATTAGGACCAGTCCCACGACTCCAGTGAATATCATCAGGAGGGTCTGGAAAGTATCTATGTACAGCAGCCCCTTTATTCCTCCCATCATAGTGTACAGGGTGGATACCAGCCCAAGGATCAGGATGCTCCATACCATGAACTGGAACTGTATTCCCCCGAAAGCGATGACGCTGATGGCGATTGCGGCAATGAACAGCCGGCTTCCCGAAGTGAACAGCTGCCCCAGGAGGAACATTATCGAGGTGCTCTTCTTGGCTCCGTCTCCGAATCGCCGCCCTATGAATCCGTAGATGGTGATAGTCCTGGCATTGTAAAGCCTCGGGAGAATGAAGGCAGCCACCAGGCATCCACCGAATATGGCTCCAAGAAGGTTAAGAACGTATGTCAGGTTGGTGTTGAAACCAAGCTCGGGAGACCCCACGAAGGTTCCGGCGCTGATCGAAGTGCCCGTTGCAGCTATGGCCACGAGCCATCCCGGCATGGACCTGCCCGCTACGAAATAGTCTTCGATATTCTTGTTCCTCCGGGAGAAGGCGTAACCTATGGTCACTAGAGCCGAGAGGAATACCGCTATTATTATCCAATCAATAAGAGCCATAGCCCGTAAGGTCCACTGTTATCTGTCTTCTGCCTGGTGTCCGGTACGGTCCACCTGATGGTAGAACTGGGTATATGGCACGTCAGTGCGTCCGGCACCCTTCTTCATCAGCTCAACAAGGGCGTCGAAGCGCGAGGTGTAGATGTCTCGAGGAAGTATGCCTTCCTTCGCGCAGATGCTCGCGGCCATTCCGACCACCTCTCCCATCATCGCGCAGGTGCGCATCACACGCACTGAACCGAGGGCGATGTGGGTGACGCTGATGTCGCGTCCCGCCATGAACATATTCGGAATATCAGCACTGTAGAAGCAGCGGTAAGGTATTGCGTACGGATCGATAGGCACGAGCTTCCCGATGGACATCCACTCTTCGCCGGGATACTTGCCGGCATTGCGAGGGTCCGGATAATGCTGGTCGATACGCCAGGTGGTGGTGCAGGTCCCGTCTTCGTGAGGGATTGGCCTGGTGAGGTCCTGCTCACGGAGGATATAGTCCCCGACGATCCGCCTGCTCTCTCGTTTGCCGCTTACGTGGCTTACCCAGGTAAGGTGGGTGCACTCCCAGTCTTCCTTCTTTGCGAGCCTGTTCTTGCAATAGGAGAATGTGCTGTAAGCTACGTACATGCCGTAGTCGCGGATCTTCTCTGCGTCTGCTATCTGGTCGTCGTTCATGCCTACTTCCCAATACCAGTTGGCGCGGTGAACGGGTTCCACGGTCTCCTCGTCCAGACGCAGGCCCCAGTCTAGGCTGTCCGGGAAGGAGCACGGAGTGTTCCAGTCTTCGCAGTACCATTCGATGGACACGCCCATGGTGTAGTCATCCGCCTTTTCCGGAGCAAGGCTTTCGCCGAATTCGCTACGAGCCTCCCGTCCCATCATCGTGCGGGCTCCTGCAAGCACTGCCAGATGGGCGTCGCCGGTGCAGTCGGAGAACAGTCTTCCGTTGATCCTGATGCGGTTCTGCTTCGTCGCTTCGACTGCTTCGACCGCCTTGATGGCACCGCCGTCCTTCTCCACCTTATCGACGGTATAACCGGCAAAGAGCGTGATATTAGGCTCGGCGGCTATGACGTCCCACTTCTTCCAGTCCTGATAGTGATGTGCGCCGCGGGCGTTGCCTATCCTGTCCGGTCCTATCTCGTTGAGGATATATCCCAGGGAAGGATACGGAGGCATGTTTATCTGTCCGCCGAGGCCCACGCGTACCTCGGAAGAATTGTTGCCGCCGAGGATGTAGCGGTCCTGGACAAGGGCAACCTTGCTTCCGAAACGGGCGGCAGCGATTGCTGCGCAGAGCCCGGACATTCCGGCGCCCACTATCACGAAATCGAACGTTCCTTTGTCCTCCACAGGCTCCGGCAGTAACTCGGCCCTCAGGGCCTTGTATTCCTCCAGACTGTTGCCCGGAGTCTCTCCGCTTCGGGTGAGAAGGATTGCATCGCAGCGCCCGTCCAACCCTGTGAGGTCGTGGAGGGCGATCTGGTGCGAGCCTTCTTCGAGCTCATATTCACCACCCTTCTGCCAGTACCAGGCGGCCCTTTCCACCCTGGTGGCACCCTGGCATCCGGTACCGAATTCAGCACTGTCAGGGGTTCCGTCCAGGAGCACCTTGAATATTCCCGGAGTCTTTCCGTCAGACCAGAAGGCCGTCCAGTTCTTGGTCCGCACCCATAGGGTGTATCTTCCTTTCTTTGAGATATTTACAGAAGTGGTTGCGTCTTTTGAGAGCGGAGTCCCGATTCCGTGGGCGAGCAGATAGCTCGAACCCATCTGCAGTACGAACTGCTGCTCTACCGTCCAGTCTCCGAGGTTGTCGAACCTCGTGGCCAGAACCATGATTGTATCAGTCCTGTTCATCAGATAGTGTCATTAGCTTAGTTCCTGCAAAATTAATAAAAAATCAGTCTTTTCGTACGGAACGCAGCAAATACAGTATCGGGAATATTTCAAGACGTCCTACCAGCATTTCTATCATTCCCGTAGCCTTGAGAAGCGTCGGGAAAGCGGAATAATTGGACATAGAGCCTACTTCGCCGAAACCGGGACCGACATTGCCGATGAAGGCGATTGATGCAGTGACCCCTGTGGTGAAGTCAAGTCCGAAAGCGAAGTAGATTGCGGCGAAGACGAACATGAAGACCAGATAGCATATGATGTAGCAGAATGCGTCGCTTATCTGGCCCGGCGGCCGGATACGGCCATCTATTCGGACGACCTGGATCGTGTTCGGTTCAACAGTCAGGGCGACTTTCCTT
>JAEEHQ010000029.1 GCA_016280915.1 Bacteroidales bacterium | reverse complement strand
GTCAAACTCAAGAAGGGACCTGTTGTTGCCGATGAATACCACTCCGTCATCCGCCTGGCACACAGACCAGTTCTGCTTCGAAGCATGGCTGTCCCTTGCAGACCAGTTCCGCACGATCGGACTGAACGGCAAGCCCTCCGCCCCCACTATCAAGCAGGACATCAGCAGGAATATGGACAAACAGAGTCGCTTCATTTAATCTGCAATGGCGGATTTGATGGTGGAGACGATGTATCGGATGTCGTCGTCGGTGACGAGCGGGCCGGCAGGAAGGCACATCCCGACCTTGAATATTCCTTCGGAAACGCCGTTGACATAGGCTGGAGACTCCTTGTACACCGGCTGCTTGTGCATAGGCTTCCACACAGGACGAGCCTCGACCTGTGCAGCGTCCAGGAAGGCGCGCATAGCCTCCACGTTAGCATTCGGCTCGCAGTCAGTATGGGCAGAACCCGTGGCGTGGATAACTCCGGCGGCGCCGCCGATGGCCTTCGTCACAGCCGAAGCATAGGCATTCTCCTGACCCTTGACCTTCAGGCCAGGATCCAGGGTGATCGTGCAGAGCCAGAAGTTCGAATCGAAACGGGCGTCAGGAGCCTTGTGGACCTTTATTCCAGGAATATCGGCCAGAAGCTCCTCGTAAAGAGCCTGGACGTGCTTGTGGTGCGCAATGTGTTCATCCAAAACCGTCATCTGCCCCCTGCCGATTCCGGCACAGACATTCGAAAGACGATAGTTGTAGCCGATGGCCTCGTGCTGGTAGTACGGATACCCTTCGCGAGCCTGTGTGGCGTACCAGAGGATCTTGTCCTTGGCAGCCTTATCCTCACAGACCAGAGCCCCGCCGCCGGAAGTCGTGATCATCTTGTTGCCGTTGAAAGACAGCACCCCGAACTTGCCGAAAGTGCCGAGCACTCTCCCCTCCCAGCGGGAGCCGAAGCCCTCCGCAGCGTCTTCTATCACAGGAATATCGTACTTCGCCGCGATCTCCATGATCCTGTCGATGCGGTACGGCATACCATAGAGAGCCACCGGGATTATGGCCTTCGGCTTACGTCCAGTCACAGCAATGCGGTCCGCGATAGCCTTGTCCAGAAGGTCCGGATCCATATTCCAGGAATCAGGCTCCGAGTCCACGAAGACCGGAGTCGCTCCGAGGTAGCGGACCGGGTGCGACGAAGCGCAGAAGGTGAAACTCTGCACCATCACCTCATCGCCGGGACCCACCCCGCACGCAATCAGCGCCAGATGCACCGCCGACGTTCCCGACGCCAGCGCCACCACCTCACGGTCCGCGCCTGCGAACCCCTTCAGATCCTCCTCGAACCCATTCACATTCGGCCCGAGCGGAACCACCCAATTCGTGTCGAAAGCCTCCTTGATATACTGCATTTCATTGCCCGACATATGGGCAAGGCAGAGATAGATCCTGTTTCTCATTCCATGTCCTTTCTACGGGTGTAAAAATAACAAAAAACATCGATATTCGCCGAATATCGATGTTTTCTTAGATACCGTTCAACCCGAGCTGTCAGGAAACCGGACCGGAATAGACCACCCTTATGTCGCCGTCCGTCTCACGGTACAAGGTTATGGACAGATCGAACTCCAGGGACTTGCCGTCATCTGAAATCTTGTAGCTGTTAAGGTGGGCTCCGGAGACGCCTTTGTGTCCGCTGATGTAATTGTCCCCGTCGGTACGTTCAAGCGGGAACTTGATCGTAGTTACGTCAGGAAGGTTAAGCTCTACCTCGGTCACATAGTAGCCAATGTGGCCATGCTCTTCTTCCCGGCAACGCCAGCTGGACACCTTGACACGGGTTTCCTCCCCATCCTGGAACACCCACTCCTGGTTGCCTTCAGAATCCTTTCCGCTCACACTCGTAAGAGTGCAATAATCCTTTAGGTCAACGGTTATGTAGCCAAGTGGTTCCTCTTCCTGCTGATCATAAATATCCTGGCTATCACAGGAGAAGGAACAAGCGAAGGTGGCTAAAAACGAAATGAATAAAAGTCCGGTACGCATGATTCAATAGTTTAACAGGTTCCAATATACCTAAATCCATGGAATCATGTTCCTTGCATCTACTGCGGAAAAAATCAAGCAGATAACTCCTTTTTGTTTACCCAGAATTTCAGAGGCTCCCCATTCAGGAAAGACAGATAATTGGAGATTGCGAACTTCGGCGCGTCTTTGTAAGAATTGATCGTATCCCCACCACGGTGACTGGTGATGGTGATATTGTCATACTTCCGGTAGAAACCGGGTATTTCAGGTTCTTTTTCAAAGACATCGATCGCCGCTCCGATCAATTTGCCGCTATCCATTGCTTTTTGGAAAGCATTGCTGTCAACAAGATATGAACGGGCTGTATTGATAAGGTAGGCATTGTCCTTCATCATCGCGAATTCCTTCTCTCCGATCAGCGCCCGATCCGACCTGGCGTGTAAAGTCACGATATCCGATTCCCGTAGCAATTCATCAAGGGATACCATGGTGACAAAGTCTTCACTCTCGTTGATGAAAAGATCATATGCAAGGATCCGACATCCGAAAGAAGACAGTTTTCGCGCGACCAAACGTCCGATTGTACCATAGCCGACGATACCGACGGTCATATCAGCCATTTCTCTTATTTCAGCTTTCGTATTAGGGTATGTCCGCCGCCAAGTTCCTTCCCGCAGAGCTTTGTCAGACCGGACGATGTTGCGGGTCTCAGCGAGCATGAGGCCGACCGTATACTCCGCCACAGCATTGGCATTATGTGCGGGGTTGTTGGAGACTATGACGCCATGTCTCGTCGCTTCATCTATGGCAATATTCTCGGTACCTCCCCTGCAAGACATCACAGCTTTCAGGCGGGGCGCATGCGCAAACAGTTCCTCATTAACGGGGCACTGGTGGACAACCAGCAGATCGGCGTCCACCACTGCCTCGTAGAGGCCCTCCGGGACAGCTATTTCCCTCCTCTTGCCTGCTTCGAGCGCCTTCACCACATCTCGCATTTCAGTAACATCCGGGAGCCCGAAGAAAAAAACTTCCATCTCATCTCCAGGCCCCAGAAGCGACCCAATACCATCATACATCATCTTTGAAGTAATGAAGGCATCTGCAACACACACGACTTTCATAAGCTATTCATTGAATCCGTTCCCGGAGAGCACAACCGCTGCTGTAGTGGCGGAACCCTTGAACATCCAGTCCTCAATATTATCCTTCGTGATAACCACCTCGGTTCCTATCTTGTTGATAGTTCCCGCAATCTTGCAGTTCTTCACCGTCATGGCGTAATTAGGCCTGCCGGCCATCATACCCACGGACCCTGCCACCAAACTGCCGACATAGGCATCCTTGGTCGATATGCAGCCATCTATGACCGCATCCTTATGGAAACCGGAGCCGATGAGTCCGCCAACCCAGGCTTTGCCTTTACCGGCCGCAAGATGCTTTATCTGCGATCTATACGTACAATTCCGGATCAGGCAATTGTTTGCATTCTTCTGCTGGTACGCACATACTCCGGCAACAATCCGCTCTATGTCTGACGCTCCTATGTCAATGCTTCCTGCTATCACGCAATCCTCCACCAGCATATCCACATTGACCGTAGCCGCAAAACCAGAACCTCTGGCACCGGACAATCCAGCCAGATCAATCTTTGCGTCAAATTCACAGTCAGATATTTCCAGACCATATTCATCCGAGAGGAGATACTTGGAATTCTGCGCCAGGGCAATGAACCCGCCGACATGGCTGGCTGTTGCTATATTGGAACTCTTCAACGTCAAGTCTCCCTTGCTCTTCGAATCGGAGAAAGTCAGTTTTCCCTCATCTTTCTGCATGGCACCGATTATTCCCGACATATAGACATAGCCCGGACCCTCATATGAGATCGACCCTGAATTGGTACAACCCACAAATGAACAACCTTCCCATTCCTTGCCAACGATACCGCCGAGGACCAGGCAGCGAGCAGCTGCATCCCCCGGTTCGTGCGCTCTTATCAAGACACTGCTCGTACAGTTGGTGAACGAGGCACCATATGCATCCGCTGCAATGGAACCGACATGAGCCTCCCCAGAGCCTCCGGTCACCTGGATGCTTCCAGCAACGTTCAGATTGCTCACCTTGCCCTTCACTGTCTTGAAAAGACCTACCCTGGAATCAGTTCCGGAATAATTGTAATTGATGGTCTTGCCTCCGCCATCGAATTCTCCCTCGAACACCGGAAGCGGCCTG
>JAEEHQ010000028.1 GCA_016280915.1 Bacteroidales bacterium | reverse complement strand
GAATGAGTTTTTCCAGACGGGATATCAGGCTGCAGAAGGTACCATAGATGGCGTAGGTGGAAGAGGCCAGCAGCTTCCGGAGGATGAGGGTCATCAGTTGGCGCTGGCTGTTGGGAAGGGCGTAGAGCTTGGGCCGGGCCAAATAGTCGGACACCATGTCGTAGAGTTTCTGCTCATTTTCCGTGGGGAAGAATTCCTCCAGGATGGCGATGCGCTTGGTGTACTTTACGTACTCCAGCACTTGGCGGCGGAGGGTACGCTTGCAAATGGGCTGCAGGCGGCTGCGGAGGTCGGCGTAGTCTTCCTCTTCCAGGTTGTGGCTGAACTGGGTCTTGAAGCTCTTGAGGTCTCCGAAGACATAGTCATCGATGATGGAAACAAGCCCATATAGCTCCAGAATAGAGTTTTGAAGTGGTGTGGCCGTCAAAAGGATTTTCTTGCGGTCTGACAGGGCCAACTTGATGGCGTTAGCGGTTTTGTTGGTGGGTTTATAAACATTGCGCAGCCGGTGAGCCTCATCGATGATGGTCAGGTCCCATTGGGTGTGGTGGACGTATGGCGCCTTGGTCTTGGCAAACTGGTAGGAGCAGATGACGATTTTGTCAGTATCGAAGGGGTTGAGGTTGCCGGCTTCGATGGCTGCATTAAAGCTCTTGGTCTCCAAAATGATGGACGGGAGGAAGAATTTCTCCAATAGCTCACTGGACCACTGCTTCCGTAGGTTGGCCGGACAGATGATCAGGAGGCGGCGCTTATGTTCTGCCCAGTTCTGTGAGAGGATGATACCGGCTTCGATGGTTTTGCCAAGGCCTACTTCGTCGGCCAGGATGGCACCCTTGGACAACGGAGATTTGAACGCAAAAGAAGCGGCCTCGACCTGATGAGGGGTCAAGTCCACCTGCGCGTCCTGCAGCGATGCCGTCAATTTATTGATGTCATTCGCCGGCAAACGACGTGTAAGGAAGTTCGCAAGAAACTTCGCTTGTTGGGCAGTTATATCTGACAATACTTAGTGTTCCTTATTAATATCAAAAATACAAAAAAACGCTGATAACAGATAAGGTTATTAAATTATATTTGTATTAGAGTTATAATTAATCGACTATGAAAGATACTTTTGAAAGAATACTCAGCAGTTTGCCTCATGGGATCGAACCATTGCCTGACATACCTGAAAATTCCAAGATGGTCTTTTATCAGGGTGATTTTTATCTGAAAAACAAAACATTTGAATTAAAAGCAGAAGGTAAATTCTATTATTCTTTTGAAGGCAAGGATCGTATTGTTGTGGAGGGATTATTGAATACTGACGATATTGATTTCAATAAATGGGTCTCAAGTGCTGTAAAGATCAGTTCGAGGGAGTTGTCGGGTAAAGCGGTTCTCACAAAATTATCTATCCCATATTCTAACAAACCGTCTTTTGTCGGAATCGTGGAACAGATAAAATTTGGCGAAAAACAAGGTTATCATGATAAGTGGAAGTGGTCTTACTTAAACATCCCTTATATTCACGGGACTGCAATAAGGAATGGTGATAGATTGGAGAGAGGACGATTAACTTTCTTAAACGGGTATTATCGCATAATTATCGACAATAGAAGCGATTTGGCGAAAATAGCTCAATCTCGAAGTGGGAATAAGTATATTTCTCATTACTGTGAGCTTGAGCGTATAGACGGAAAGAGTATCAAAGAGGAAGATGCGTTTAGGTTGATATTCACGTTTTCACAATTTATTGGCTTTGTGTTTGGTAGAAGACAGGGTCCTTTTTTTATTCAAGGGCTTAATAAAGAAGGTAGTCTCCAAACATCGTATCATCAATTATATGAAGATGATTGTCTTGCCAATGTTGAAAATTGGAATCCATATCCTTATGAAGAGGATATTACCCAATTATGGGATGCTTTTGTTGATGCCTTTGAGTCAAAAGCAGGGCAGAGAGATATCTTAAATACGGCTATTCATTGGTATCTTGAAGCTAATGCAAACCATGGCATGTTGGAAGGTGCTTATATCATGGCATTTGCTGGTTTAGAGCTTATGTATAACGTATTGATTGGTGAGGCAATTACTAATAATGAAGATATGCTAAATAAGCTGGCTAAACTCTTGAATATTAGGGGTAAAGTTTCGACATCTGGAATCGCTAATATGAGAAACCAGCTTGTTCATTACGACCAGGAGAATAGATCAAAATACGCTCTTCTATCAAGAGATGAAAAGACATCAAGAATGAGTATGTCTCTAGAATTATTGGAACTTTCAATATTGTATTGGCTCAGATACAAGGGACATTATCATGATAGATTATGTGGACCATGTTATAGAGGAGATAACGTTTTTCTGGTTCCGTGGGTTGACCTAAACTCGGGTAAATAATATTTATCAAGTTGTTTATTCAATGAAAGATCTCATTCTATACAAGTACCTAGACTTTAAGGGGGCCAAGGCTATGCTGGAAAAACAGAATCTTCAGTTTACTAATGCAGCCTGCTTTAATGACCCGTTTGATTGCCACCCAGGGTTGATCGATTGCTCCAATGCTCCAAAGAATGTGTTTAATTGGCCGCCAACGGAATTTTTATCCGCTCAGGCGGCAACAAACTTGGAAAACATGCGTAATGAGGCATGGATCAGCTGTTTTTCAAAAAGATTTAATAATCCGTTGATGTGGGGTTATTATACAAATCATAAAGGTTTTTGTATTGGACTCAATAGGGATTTTCTTGCTCGTTATATTAATGCTGGTTTGGGATTTATGGCAATTGGCTCTGATGTAGATGTTGAGTATTGCGACCTGCTAAAGCGTCCTGATTATTTTCGATCACCCATAGATGTCTTTCATTATCAGTTATGCACAAAAGGAGAGCAATGGGCTCATGAAGAAGAGGTCCGATTTGCTATTATTAAACCGAGTGTCAATGTTGTATCATTTTCATTAAATAGTCCCCCAAAAGAAGGAGAAATCATTAAATGGAAAGAAGTTCGTTTTTACCCACGGATAGGTGTAGAATGTTTCAACAGCATTTATCTCGGTAGCAGAATGCTTGATAATGATAAAGAAGAGATACTTAAGTTGGTGAAGGATAAGTATCCAAATATGGCAGTATATCAAATGGTAATTAATCCTGATAGATTCGGCTTTGACGCTGCCCCTATTACTATTTAGAGTAAAATGAGAACAGTTCTTTACACCGGCACCAACTACGACGAAGTCAAGCGCCTTTGCGGTGACAGGGTCCTGGCGCCATATTTCTGCATGGGATTCTCGATGCTCTCCGTGGACACGGGAGAAGGGTTCGTCTCTGTGGACGAAGGGGATACCATCGTCCGGGAAGATGATGGTTCACTGCGAATCGAAAAGTAGGGAACCGTAACTTGAGCTACGTATTCCGAATGTGTTTCCCGGAGAACACTGCTTGTAACTATCTCAAAAATAGCATCTTCTTCGCATAGAAAAAGCCGAGATTTAAGATACAGATTCGTCAAGGGGATATTGACAATTCCTCTTTTTCAATTTATCAGCAAGTTGCTGGAGAATTTTGCCTTCTATGTGAACTTCGCCTTCGCAATATAATAAAGGACGGTGCCAACCAACAGCAAGCTTACCTCGAAAATAATAATCGCCCAAACCCACGCCTTGAAGGAGAGCCAAACGCTCTCCCCGTCCTTTATTCTCTTCAGTTTTTCCCGATGCTGAGACAGCATCTTTTCCATCTTCTGGTGCGACTACTCGATGAGCTTCTTCTCGTTTACGAAGAACTCGCTGTGCATACCTTTGACCGTCTCGATGGAGTGGTCATCAAGTTGAACGGTGAACTTCTTTCCATCGAGTTTTTCCAAAAGCTCCCGGGTATCATCCAGCGTCCACTCGATGACCCAGGATGTCTCAATGATTGAATTCAGTTGGTCATCCAGATCTGCGGAGGCCTGAACCACCGTCACTTGATCTTCTTCAAAGGTCCAGATTACGCTGCGAAGCTGATCGATCTGCTTCTCCAGGTTCGTTGATTCCTGCTTGAGTTTAGTAAACAACCTTCTTTTCCGCTTGAACTAAAGGGAAAAGAAATCCCCCGGACAGTGTCCGAGGGAGAGGTCGCGCGTCCTGATCAAGACCTGAAATACTTATCCAGGAATTCTTTCTGCTCTTTGATCGAGAGCGTCTTTTTCATGGCTCCAAGAACGGCCTCATACTGCTCGTTTTTCTTTGTGAATACCCGCCGTTTTTCCTGGCCGTCGATCATCGCATAAAGGTGGATGTTTCCCGAGTCGGTCATCTCGAACCGGATCAAATCCGAAGTGGCGACAGCCGGTTCAAAGACATCTGGAGAGAGTTCGCGCAGCCGTGACTCTATGATGTCGACGAAGAGAGGGGCGACACCGTTCGCTGAAGCCAAAGACCGGAAGCCCTTGAGCGCTTCTTTCACCTTGTCGATGTATTTCGCGGGATTCTTGATGTCGTTCTGGGCGGCAAAGGCCATCAGGTCCGCGGTTGTTAT
>JAEEHQ010000133.1 GCA_016280915.1 Bacteroidales bacterium | reverse complement strand
GCAGAGCCGCCGCGCCACCACGCGCCGCACCCGCCTGAGCACCCGCAGCCTCCCCGCCGGCCACTACTTCGTGACCGTCGCCACCCCCCAAGCCACCGCCACCCGTAAACTGGTGATAAAATAAGAACCTCTTTCGCTCGGCTATAATCCCCCAATCGGTCATTAGGGTTTGAAGGATCGGTCCAATGACCGATTGGGGTTAAATAAAGTTAAATATTGCCCCCTGCCATCAACTTTTTGCCTAAAAAGGGGCTATTATAGAGTAAATAATTGTTACACAACACGCCTAATCATGGCTGACACCGACTATACTAAAAAACTATACAACATGAAAAAGCTAATTCTTTTCTTCCTGTCAGCAGCCTGCCTGCAGGTGGCCCAGGCCCAGCTGACCGACACGATTACCCACCGCGCGCGTCATTACTACTACTCACAATGGTACGACACATGCACAAGAAATTATGTCCAGAGAGATTCCACAGATCTCTACAGGCTCTTTCTCACGGAAAGAGGAGGTTCACAAGATCTGGCCTTGGCATTCTCTGACTACACGGAAAGGCCGTTGGAAGTGTTAGGCGTGGCAGCGATGGTGAAGCCCTTGCACTCCCCCGAGGGCAGTACATTTTGGCTGGACACAAATCATGCCCCCGAATATGTAGGCATCGGCTACTGGGACGACTCATCCCTCCAGATGCAGATGCTCGACTCTGCTCGGTGGGACACCCTGGAGCCCAAGATAATGAAATGGGTACTCAGCGCCACGCCCGAATACTATCCATGGCATGGGCATAGCACGCAATACAGCTATGTATACGAGGCCTACTTCGAAAAGCCCGTCCGTGTAGACTCCGTGTTCTGGCTGATAGGAACCACGAACAGCAACAGGCTAGACTACCACGACCCTCTCATGAGCCCTGCCTACACGCACAAGCCGGTACGCTACATTCTGGCATTCGATGGGAATCATCGCACCTGCGCGCCCATCTATCCGCTTCAGCATAATAAGATTCGAACAACTTCACCGTACGGGGTATGGCGGCCCCATCCTGATTCGTGGCCTTTGGATGACTATCCCGGCTGGGGACCGTTCCTTCCCATCATACAGCCGCAGGGGCTGCTTGAAGTAGAGAGTGCCGACAGCACAATGGGGCAGGTGCTGGGCGGCAACGCCTACTATCCCGACGGTACGCAGGTGACGATAGAGGCGGTGTCCGAGTGGGGGTACTGTTTCTCCCACTGGGACGACGGCGACACCACCAACCCGCGTCAGGTGCTGATGGCGGGTGACACCCATTTCGTAGCCTATTTCCGCGAGGCTGAGTTCTACCACATAGCCGTGAGTGCGCTGCCTGAAGATGCGGGGACGGTGAGCGGCGGCGGCCACCAGCCCGAGCGCACCGACATCACCCTGGAAGCGGTGCCCAACGGCCGGCAGTACCGCTTTGTCCGCTGGGACGACGGCAACACCGACAACCCCCGCGTGGTGCGGATACACGGCGACACCTCCTTCACCGCCATTTTCGGGGTGGACAGCAGTGCCTTTGAGGGCATCGAAACGCCCGAGGCAGCGGCCCTCTTCGCCCTCACGCCCAACCCTGCGCGCGAGAGCGTCACGGTGACCCTTGACGGGGCCGGCCTTCCGGCCGAGATAACCGTCTACGATGCCGCCGGCCACGCCGTGCAGAGCCGCCGCGCCACCACGCGCCGCACCCGCCTGAGCACCCGCAGCCTCCCCGCCGGCCACTACTTCGTCACCGTCGCCACCCCCCAAGCCACCGCCACCCGTAAACTGGTGATAAAATAAGAACCCCTTTCACTCGGCTATAGACTCCCAACTCATCAAGAAACGCTGACACTTTGGTAAAAAAAATGTAATTTTGTGCTATTAATAAAGAATGTCATGAATACGAACAAAAAAATGAAATACAAAGTATTATATCTATTCTTAGCTTTTTTTGTGCTATGTGGAAGCCACCTTGCAGCCCAAGCACCTGAGTTCCGTTGGGGGGTGTACTATAAAGGGAATGAGTTTTCAACAGGCTCTGATTATGATATAATCCATTCCACGGCCTTCGACAGTGCGGGCAACGTGTATGTTTTTGGCCAATATGGGGTGAGGGGCCAGTTCGACCGCAGCATATATATCTGCCCTATGGACGACACCGTGGGTTTCCAACAGGCCAATGTTGGCTTCGGCTGCTTCCTGGCCAAGTTCGACACCATGGGCACATTGCTGTGGTGCAAATCCCTCCTCTCGCAGAACGAACCTAGATGTCATCCGCTGAACATGGTGCTGAAAGGCGACCGAGTGACGATAGCCGTTGAAAGCATGTATAGGCCGGGCTTAGGTGCAACTCATATTCATGATTGGTATTGGATGTTCGACACTTTGTATAATTGGGACGGTGCCTGGTTTCACTGGAAATTCTTTACTGTCTTTGCCACCTTCGATTTGGACGGCAACCGCACCGACACCCACTTCTTGGTATTGAACAACGGTAGAAACACTGTAACATCTGACAGAAATTGGCCTCAAGTCCAGGGAATAATAAAACCCAAATTTGCCATCGATGCCGACAAAAACATCTGCCTGTTCGGCAATATTGCCGACTGTGTTTCATTGGGGTGGGAGCCGGGTCATGACCCCTATATCCAGCTGGACAACGACACCAACCGCCGCTACTATCTGGGCTACAGCGACCGCTATGAGGACCCGAGTCACATAGGGCCGACGGCGTCCTTCCTGAAGATAGACAGCAACTGGAACCTAGTGGCCATGCGGCCGCTGATAGACACCGTCGTGGGCTGGCAGCCATACTATGAAGGCCACCCATTCTCATGCTATATGCACTTCCGTTCGGTGAACATGGACGAGGAGGGCAACATGTATGTGTGCGGATGGCTGCAGGGGGCATTTGATTGGGACACCATCAATCCGTTTACCTTCCCCTGCTATTTCTTCCTGGACTCGGTCCACAGCCTGAAGGTGGAGAGCTTCAGGGAGTTGCAAAACTGCCCCTTCATCATTAAGTACGACGGCGACGGCAACGTGCTGTGGGTGCAGAAAGTGTATGTGGAGACGAACACAGCAAAGCCATCCTTCCCCATATACGATGATAGATATAACTTCATGGAGTGTGCCTACGACTCCTCCCGCGTATACAGCAGCATCCAGTTGGACGTTTTCAATTATAATTCCTCGAATGTATCAGGAGTCAATCGGTTCTATGCCGACAGCAGTCACCTTCAGCCGATAGCGCCTGTGCTGAGAGGCGATACGGGTGGGATGGTTTCGGTATGCCTGGCCTATGACTGCCACACGGGCGAGTACGACACCTATTATGACCTCTTCGACTACGATTCGGTACAATTTCCGTCGGATTTGGATTGGTATCCATTGCTAAGAGGACTCCGTTCCCTAACAATACGCGACAGCATGCTCATCGGGCAGGCTGTAAAGAAATGGATGGCTGGACGTTCCGAGTCCCGATTATGCAAGATAAATCTTAGGACCCGAGCGATTGAGACCTCGTCCCCAATAATAGGAGGCGAAGATGACTTCGGAATATACAGCCACCCCAACGGATATCTCCTCCGGTGCGGCCTAAATACAACAGGACAAACGGTCTCCGGCGACGGTTTCTCAATGAATCCCCCAACGATGGCATCCTTCTTCACCTTCTTCTATGACCCGACATTAGACACGCGGCGGGGTCCCTGTCCCGAGGTGGACTCGCTGTGGGTGGCCGCCCTGGAGGGCTTCGACCTCACGCTGGCCTGGCAGGGCGACAGCTCCCGCCGCTCCTACGAGCTGGCCTACATAGCCGACGGCACCGACTGGGCCGACGCCACGGTGCTCACCCTCGACACCGCCTTCGCCACCCTCGCCCTCCCCGCCAACGGCTGCTACCACTTCCGCGTGCGTGCCCTCTGCG
>JAEEHQ010000132.1 GCA_016280915.1 Bacteroidales bacterium | reverse complement strand
TCAAAAGTGCGATAAGCATCATTAGCTTTTTCATAACAATGATTATTATAATTTCGGATAATGAGTACAAATTACGTGCTATCTTTGCAATGTAAAAAAGCATTAATTATGAAAAGGACACTCGAAATCCTCGCGCTTTTCCTTTCTGTCATCATGGCAGCATCCTGGCATTCCCGGATTCCTGGATATATTATATCGTCTCGGCACTAGCGATTACCATAACTCTTGTAATTGTCACGACACTAGACACAAATAAGCAGTCTGCCCTCGGAAGCGAAGCCAAGACAGTGCGGGAATAAGTGAGTAAAGTAGCCTTTCCAGATGGATGAGACGGGTAATACCGGTAGCTATACAAAACCTATTCTCGGAAAGATTTCCAAATTTCGTTTGCCTTCTCGTAACTAGATGATGTCATGACAATTGCCAATCAATTATTGATCTCCACTTGTTGTTCGCGTAGAAGTTCACGCAAGGCAAAACTGAATGTTTTGAAAAGTGCCATCCGGTTCTCCACTCCACAACAATTTGATTAAAGAGACAGTCCAACATAGTACATTTTTCTTTGTACAAAGTCGCAAATTCCTAATAATAACTTGAAATAGTATATTATATTAGACTATTACTTGCATTTTTAGGGATAAATCCATATATTTGAGCCAAAAGTATATTATATTGGACTTATGACTTTCCCAGAGATAGTGAAAAGCCGGCGGAAAATCCTTTCCTTGTCTCAGCAAGATCTTGCCGAAATGGCTGGTATTGGGTTGTCGACTATCAAAGATATTGAACGCGGTCAAGGGAATCCATCCTTGGCCACAATTTCCAAGATACTTGAGGTACTAGGAATGGAGATGGTATTCAAAGTCCGTCAAACGGTTTAATCTTTATGCTTATGAGGCAACTGGATGTATATATGAATAAGTGGAAAGCCGGGGTGCTGACCGAGCATCGTCCCGGAGAAGGATATAGTTTTTGTTATGATAAGGCTTATCTGGCATCAGGCAGTCCTTCGATATCCGTGACATTATCGAAGAAACAAGAATCCTATGAATCTCCTACACTCTTCCCATTTTTCATGAATATGTTGCCAGAAGGCGCAAACCGGAAGGTTATATGCCGGACATCCAGAGTTGACGAAAGTGACTTCTTTGGACTGCTTGCCGCCATGGCAGGGAAAGATTTCATCGGTGGGGTTCATATTGAAATGGTTTCCTAATGATTGATATTAAGCATTGCCCTTCCTGCCTTGATGAAGGGTTCACCACATATAGTCCTAAAGCTGCCAGAACTCTCTTTGACGGCCGAAAGGTAAGCCCATACCTGGACTTCGAGTTTGACGGAGTCCGTGACAATCAACTCATAATAGATGCCATGCGCAGAATCTCCGTGTCTGGTGTTCAAGAAAAGTTCCCGGCCGTGATTGAGAAAGGTAGTATTCGGATAGCCGGAGATAATGAACAATCCACTTATATCTTGAAGCCTGCACCATGGGATGAAACGCTTCGGGAGCGCAAGCAGATTCCAGCCAATGAGCATCTGACTATGCAAATAGCTTCACAAGTGTACGGAATCAAAACAGCAGCAAATGGACTGTGTTTTACTCCCAAAGGCAGGATAGTGTATATCACCAAACGCTTTGATATCCTTCCCGACGGAACAAAGATGCTGATGGAAGACTTCGCATCAGTAATCGGAAGGAATGAGCAGGAAGATGGGAAAGACTTCAAGTACAGTGGCTGCTATGAGGATATCGCTTTAGCTATTAGGAAGAACGTCTCTGCGTGGATGGTTGATATGGAGAGGTTCTTTGAACTGGTTGTTTTCAACTATATTTATGCTAACGGAGATGACCACTTGAAGAATTTCTCTTTGATTCTGCAGGGGCAGGACTACCGTCTGGCTCAGGCTTACGATCTCATGAACACCAGCCTGCATATTCAGGACAACGACCTCGGTCTGGACGGGGGCCTATCCCCGAACATCGAGAAGAGCGATGAGTATATCAGAACGGGCCATCCATGCCGTCGTGATTTCGAGCGGTTCGGTAAGCGGATTGGTTTAGTGACATCACGTGTGGACAGAATCCTGAATGCATATATGGTTCTACCCGAATCAGTGACTGCACTCGTCGAACGCAGTTATCTTAACGAGAAGATGAAAAGGTACTACTTAAGAATTGTAAAGGAAAGGATTTCAAGATTCATTAGGGTCTCAGACTAACCGCTAATCATTGTAATTTGTTAGAGTCACTGAAATAATCCCGTCGGAACACTTTCCGACGGGATTATTCTTTATTATAGTTCCAGTGTTATACTGGAGAATCCACACTGAATTGGCCCCTCAGACGCAGGGGTGCACTTTGCTGCAGAATTTCCACGAAGTTGGCAAATTACCAGTAGTTAATCCTTTTTCATCAACCGCAATTATTCTCTTATTGAAAGAAACCATAACGGGAGTTCTCTTTGAAGGAACTGTACCACTGGTTCTGAAAAACATCTGTTGCCACATCTTCGTGAGTTTAAGCAACAACTCTTTCGCAGATATGAATAGTGATTCTACCACCAGTTACACCTGCAACTGCTTTTTATGTAGCTCGAATAATCGGACAAATGTCCAGAACCAGTACCTCCTAAACTTTTTTCTATTATTCTGTTATTTCAATGTTATGGTTGCCTTCAGCAGTAATTCTTGTTTTTAAGCGGTTATTCTGTCGACAATCATTATTATACCATTGAAGTGGTCGAGCATTTGAAACCCTATCCTCGCCTCCTTTGGATTCTGGCTTAATGTGGTCTATTTGCCACTTAAAACTTGTGTGTGACTCATTCGCTGACACAGCCCCATGTTTACATCTACACATCCATGCGCCACACTGATCTTTACGCCAAACATTAGGATCATAAGGCGGGCACTCTGTGCCCTTTTCCCAAATCCTTTGAATCTCCTCTGGTGTCCAATCTGCCATAATAATTTAGTTTTAGTATTAATATTACATATAAACCGATACCCACTTGTATAAGCAAGCATATCAACTATTGTTTCGTTACATCAACTTACCATTCGAACTGCGGTACAACACCGTTTTGTATGGTTTCTGGTATTAAACTGTAATACCACACTTGCCCCAGGTCAAATGAATAATGCAAAACCGCTGGATTCCCATTAACATCAATGGTCATTCGGTTGAACAAAGGTTCGCCGGAATAGATTCCAAGGCAATAGAATAACTTTTCCTTCTTGAAAACCAAGTAACCTTCCTTATCCAAATCCTCCATCCGGGGCTTGGTTATCACAAGGCTCCCTGATGAACCAGGAAAGAGCTTGGCATCAATAGCAAAGCCCTTAGTGCCTCTAAAACTCGCGCCCCACATGGAAGCAATTATACCATTTTTGACAATAGGATAAAGGTTTACGGAATCATAAAAACCTCTTGGATAACCAATGACAATAACATCATCGCTAGACTCGATTGGGAATTTTGACTTGTCTGCCAGGTTATCTTCCTCTATTGGACATATCGTTACGTTCAAATCATTATAATTCGCGAGTTCAGTCTCCACCTTCTCGCAAATATCTATTACGCAGACATCGATCCCCGTATCAGGCAAGACTCTGGCTTTTTGTAGCAACTCAGCTTGGTTCATTGTCATCTCCAACCAAATGAGTTTTTGTGTGGCCTTCTCCTCCGCACGAACACGGAATGTGAGTTTATCAACCAGATGCTTCTTTTTGGTGGAATCCTCCTTGGAATAAACCACATGGCGGTTGGTCACCAGCCAATAGTTACCCAACTTGCCATCTTTCATAGCAGGTTCCTTCTGTTGGAAGAAGAATCCCGTTCCGTTATAAGTAATTCCCTGCCAC
>JAEEHQ010000027.1 GCA_016280915.1 Bacteroidales bacterium | reverse complement strand
GACATGCGTGCCGACATAGGCATCTTGTGGGAGAACTATATGGTAAGTGAGCTGCTGAAGAAAAACAGCTACGACCTCACCTATGCAAAGTCCTATTTCTGGCGTACCACGCAACAACAGGAAGTTGACTATATTGAAGAGTGCGACGGACGGATGAAAGCATACGAATTCAAGTGGAGCCCCACGAAGAAGGCTAAAATCAGCAAGACTTTTCTCGGAGCATATCCCGATGTGGAAGTCAAGACCATCACGCGAGAGAATTATATGGACCTTTTATAAACGTTTTCTGCATTATTATCATGGAAAACATCAATGACAAGATAATCATCTATCAGACCGACGACGGACAAACACAAATTGATGTCCGTTTAGAAAACGAGACAGTGTGGCTGACTGCCAATCAAATGGCTTTGTTATTTGATAGGGATGATAAGACCATCCGGAAACATATTAGCAATGCCATCAAAGAAGAGCTGTCCGATACAGTGGTTGTCGCAAAATTTGCGACAACCACTCCGCATGGTGCAATAGATGGCAAGTCTCAGACCCATCTTGTTAGTTATTATAATCTTGACGTAATAATCTCAGTAGGCTATAGGGTTAAATCAAAGCGAGGTGTTGATTTTCGCCGTTGGGCCAACCGTGTGTTGAAGGAGTATCTTGTAAAGGGTTATGCTGTCAACGAACGTATCCACAAGGAACAGATTGGCGAACTCCGTCAGCTGGTGGGCATGCTCGGCAGGACGATACAGAACCAGCCGCTGCTCTCGACCGACGAGACCAATGCGCTCTTCAACGTGGTGACCGACTACACCTACGCTCTCGACACCCTCGACAGCTACGACTACCAACGGCTCACTATCAACGATACTACCAGCGAGGCTCCTTTCCATGCTACCTATGACAACGCCATGCAGGCCATCCGCTCGCTGAAAGAACGCTTTGGCGAGAGTAGGCTCTTTGGCAACGAGAAGGATGAGTCGTTCAAGAGCTCTATCGGGCAGATATACCAGACGTTCGACGGCGTGGAGCTCTACCCCAGCACCGAGGAGAAGGCCGCCATGTTACTCTACCTTGTCACCAAGAACCACTCTTTCAGCGACGGGAACAAACGGATAGCCGCCACCCTGTTCTTGTGGTTTCTTAATAACAACCGTATCCTCTACCGCGAGGATGGGAGCAAACGCATTGCTGACAATACCCTTGTGGCTCTCACGCTGATGATTGCCGAGAGCCGTCCCGAAGAGAAAGACGTGATGGTGAAAGTGGTGGTCAATTTAATTAACAAGAACAACCCATGACACCCCTGAAGAAATATATTTGGCTTGTGGGCACGCTGATGCGCAGCGGTGAGAAGGGACTGACGATGGAGCAGATTGGTGACCGTTGGGATGCTGACGACGAGATGCACGACAATGGGGCTTTTGCCATACGCAGTTTCCATCGTCACCGCAAAGAGATTGAAGAGCTTTTCGGCATTGAGATAGAGAGTTACGGCAACGGCAGGGAGTTCCGCTACCGGATAGCCGACAGCGGTAAGAACGGCTATTTCAGGCAATGGATGCTCAATGCCATTGCCGTGAACCAGATTGTGGCGGACAGCCATGAGGTGGCACAGTATATAGCCATAGAGAAAAGTCATACCGACCCATTGCCTGAAATACTTCAGGCCATGAAGGAGATGCGGATGATGGAGTTTGACTATGGAGCCTATTGGCGCGACCATGTGAAGCGCTATGCCGACTTCCGGCCTCATGCGTTGAAGATGTTTGAGCGTCGTTGGTATGTGGTGGGCAAGTATGCAGCGGATATGCCGTATCGTATCTTTGCGTTGGATAGGATTAGCAACTTGGAAATCCAAAAGGAGGCTTACACCAGAGACCCCGATTTTGATGTGGAGGAGCTGTTTAAGGACAGCTACGGCATCATTTTGGGGGACGACCTGGAAGTGGAGAGTGTCTGGATTAAAGTGGATGCCTTTCAGGCCAACTACCTGCGGTCGCTCCCGCTGCATCGCTCCCAGATAGAGCTGAGACGGAATGAGGAATACTCGCTCTTTGCTGTTCGAGTGCGTCCGACTCTTGACTTCCGACAGCGGTTGCTGTCGTTGGGCAGCACCGTGGAGGTGCTGAAACCTGAATCTTTAAGGGTTGAAATGAAAGAGGAGATTGCTGCCATGTTGTCCAGGTACAAGGATGAGGAAGAATAGAATGCGGCCAATTGGCTCGAAACAAGTACTAATCTGCCATAAACCCGAACGGTCGATTGGGGTTAAAAATTATCAAGAATTTGAGAATTGGAGAATTTGTTAGTTGTTTGTCTTGAATTTGAAAGGATTTTGAGAAGATAATTGCATGCAATTAATAGAAATGGCATAAACCCGAACGACAGATTTGGGGTTAAACATTAAGCTGTCAACTGTCAACTATAAACTGACTTTCAACTATCAACTCTCAACTTTCAACTGACTTTCAACTATCAACTCTCAACTTTCAACTGACTCTCAACTATCAACTCTCAACTCTCAACTATTAAAGGGTGTTCTGTTTCTTCTTGTAACGGAAGTTCACGGTGGTGAGGATGAAGACTACGGGAATGAAGAAGTAGATGTTGCCCTCGATGCACTCTATGGCGAGCATGGTGACTGCCTCGATTCCAATAAGGAAACAGATGGCGATAAGGAGGCATGGCCAGACTTTGTGGGTTTTGACCATGTCGATGATGGTCTTGATGACTATCATCAGCACCATGAGCGTTTGGTAGACGATCATGATCCATACGCCTGCTATGGGGGCAAACACATCTGCCACGCCGGCAATGGAGACACCCAGCAACATTACAAAGATGACCGACTGCCACTCAATCCATTGCTGTTCGGCCATTCCCATGGTGTCGCTTAGATGTGCCACCACTTGCACCAAGGCCGTGAGGAAGCAGAAGACGATATAAGTGAGGAGCAGTTCGCCCAACAGGGACCATCCTAAGCCTACGATGTCTTTCTGGCAAAACCAGCCTACGCTGATTTCTTTGCGATGCAAGTCGCGGTCTTCGAACAAGGGCAAGTCATTGGAGAAACAATAATAGTAGGTGAGCAACACGGCCACCCCCAAGAGGATGTGAAGCAGAGGGTAGAGGCTGCGTTTGTCGTATTTGTTGATGCGTTGTGTGGTGATATGCATGGCTGCTGCCATCACGAGAAGAAAAAGCGGGATTACGATCGGATGCAGGCCAAGGGGATTGCCGTGATGCAGGCTCAGTAGTTCTGGCAGATTTGTCATCGGCGCATTGGCAATGATGTATTCGGAAAGGCTCTTTAGTACCATATCACTCATTAATGATGTTGATGTTGATAACGGATGAGTATGCTTTTTATTGTGCATCTGATTGCAAGAAACGTGAACAATCAGAATTAGGGTGGGTTGAATAAGTTGCTTTCAATCGATAGAACCCACCTTATGACGGCCGCTAAAACAAGGCTTTGCTATGGGGTGGCGGCAACTGTCATTTTATTTATTTTCTTTTTAATTAATAAAAAAGTTGTATCTTTGCATTTTCCTCGTCAGAGGAAGGGTCTGATAATTGATTATAAACTAATAATATAGCATAGATGAGAAAATTAGCAGTGGTGGCTTTTGGCGGCAATGCCCTTTTGCGCGGCGGCCAGAAAGGCACATATCAGGAACAAATTGAAAATGTGGAGCAGACCTGCGAGTCACTCTATAATCTGCTGCAACGCAACTATAATATCGTTATCGGCCATGGCAACGGCCCCCAGGTGGGCAACGTGATGCTGCAGCATGAGGAGGGCAAACGTGCCGGCGTCGAGGCCATGCCTATGGATTTCTGTGTGGCTGAGACCCAGGGCTCCATCGCCTACCTCATTGAGATGGGGCTGCGCAATGTTATGGCTCGCCACGACATCCAGCGCGACGTGGTGACCTTGGTGACCCAGGTGGCCGTGAACAAGATCGACCCCATGTTCCAGAATCCCACCAAGCCCGTGGGCCCCTACTACACCAAGGAGCAGGCCGAAGAACTGGCAGCCAAGACCGGCGCCGTCTACAAAGAGGACCCCAAGGGTCGCGGATGGCGTAAGGTTGTGCCTTCGCCCACCCCTCAGCGTATCAACAACATCAAGATTGTGAAGCAGCTGGCCAAGGCTGGCAATATCGTCGTCACCGTTGGCGGAGGCGGCATCCCCGTGGTGGAGGAGAGCGACTATGTGCGCGGTGTGGAGGCTGTTATCGACAAGGATTTGGCCAGCGCACTCTGTGCAATAGAGATTGGCGCCGACGAGTTCTATATCCTCACCGATGTGCCCAAGGTTTACATCAATTTCCGCAAGGAGAATGAAAAGGCTCTCGATACCATTACCGTGGCAGAGGCCAAGCAGTATCTGCAGGAAGGCCATTTTGCCGAAGGTAGTATGGCTCCCAAGATTCGCGCTGCCATCATCTTTGTTGAGAATGGCGGCAAGGAGTGCATCATTACCGAGGCCGGACAACTGGACAACCCCAATTGCGGCACCCGCATCGTGAAGTAATGGGTGATTGTTTGTCATCATTTTTAATAAAGAAACTGCTTTCCAAAGAAGGGTAGGTAAGGAATGGAAGATTTTACCAATTCACCTCTTTTCCGCGTAGGGATGATTGTTCTGGCCGTGTTGGGCCTGGTCGTCCTGATTGGAGGTGTTGTGCTGAAGCATGTGGGCTGGGGTGACTATGAGTTTGTTATCATGGCGGGCAGCGGATTGCTGATTATTTTTTCGGTATTCCTTTATGCCCTATTCCCTTTCCATGCCAAAAACGACAACATGTCCAAGAACATGCGTTTGGAGCCCATCTGGGATTTCTCGATGAAGGTGACGGGATGGACGCTCGCGGTGGTGCTGCTGAGCGTGCTCTTCCTCATAGAAGGATGGCCCGGCTCCTCTACGCTGTTGCTGCTGACGGGTATATGCGTGGTGGCTGCTGGTGGCTGCTGGCTGTATTATGTCGCTCAGAAGAATCAGTTTGGAAATCGCTAAGATTGTAACACTCATCATTATCGGAGATGCACAACAATTCATGGTTAGACAAGCTCTCGGAGAATCCCAACTTCAAATCCTTCATGAAGAAGTTGTCGGTAACAGGTCTTCTGTTGGCCGCTGTGGGTGGGATGCTGAAGTATGTGTCGCATGAGGATTACGGCTTGCTGGTGATGGGCGTGGGCATGATGGCTGTTGTGGCCTTTTTGCTGCCCTGGATTTTCCCACAACGCAATGATAGTGAGCTGGAATTTGTTGTCAAAACATGGTGGCGCTTTGCTATCCGCCTGACAGGGTGGGGCCTCGCCGCGTTGCTGATAGGGCTGCTGTTTGCCGTCTCCCATTGGCCAGGTGGCGGCACGCTGCTTATCGTAGGTGGGGGTACTTTGGCATTAAGCGTTTTGGCGTGGCTCTGGTATTTGAAAAGATGCGAAAAGAGTAAAGGTACTTTTAATAGTTGAAGTATTAAACACTCTTTATACGCTAAACCCTAAACTGTAAACAATCAACTCAAGACTGATTTTAAACATTAAACTAAAATATTAAACTAATAATAATCAAATCAACACAACATGGCTTACAATTTAAGAAACCGTAATTTCCTGAAGATTTTAGACTTCAGTCCCAAGGAACTCAACTATCTGCTGGATTTGGCTCGCGACCTCAAGCGTGCAAAATACACCGGCACCGAGCAGCCCACCCTGAAGGGCAAGAACATCGCTCTGATTTTTGAGAAGACCTCAACCCGTACCCGTTGCTCCTTTGAGGTAGCCGCTAAGGACCAGGGCGCCCACGTCACCTATCTGGGCCCCACCGGTAGCCAGATTGGCGTGAAAGAGAGCATGAAGGACACCGCTCGCGTGCTGGGTCGTATGTTCGACGGCATCGAGTATCGTGGCTTCACCCAGGAGACTGTTGAGGAACTGGCCCAGTATGCTGGCGTTCCCGTGTGGAACGGCCTCACCAATGAGAGCCACCCCACCCAGATCCTGGCTGACTTCCTCACCATGCAGGAGCATGTCAACAAGCCCCTCAGCGAGGTTACCTTTGCTTATGTTGGCGATGCCCGCTTCAACATGGGTAACAGCTTGATGGTTGGTGGTGCTAAGATGGGCATGGATGTCCGTATCATCGCTCCTAAGAAACTTCAGCCGGATGCCAAGCTGGTGAAGACCTGCAAGGAAATCGCCAAGGAGACTGGTGCCAAGGTGACCGTTACCGACGATCCCGTGAAGGGCGTGAAGGGCTGCGACTTCATCTATACCGACGTTTGGGTCTCCATGGGCGAACCCGACGAGGTTTGGAAAGAGCGTATCGACATGCTGATGCCTTATCAGGTGAATGCTCAGATGATGAAAAACACCGGCAACCCCAACTGCAAATTCATGCATTGCCTCCCCGCTTACCACAATCTGGAGACCAAGGTTGGCCGCGACGTGAATGCCAAGTTCGGCTTGGACGGCATTGAGGTTACCGAAGAGGTGTTTGAGAGCGAGAACAGCATCGTTTTCGACGAGGCTGAGAACCGCATGCACACCATCAAGGCCGTTATGGTGGCTACTTTGGGTGACTAATTCTTTTGAACGACCCTGTCGATGCAGGGTTGTCTGCTTTTTAATAAAAAAGGGGGACTTCTTTTATTTGAAGTCCCCTTTTTTGTGTCCATTGTCATTATGGGCGAGACCGTTTCTTGAGATATTGCGTTCCGTCTTTTCCAACAGTAGTAAACCCAAATCGGTCATTAGGTTTTATGCCAGAGTGGAATTTGTTTCGAGAAGATTGGCCACATCGCTGGCGACGGCATAGCGGGATACGACGAGGCAGGGATGTGGTCTAGATGCCGGAAGAAATGCCGAGATGGGCAAAAATGACTTAAAAAACCTAAAATAATAGAGAAGTCGGCCTAATGACCGATTTGGGTTAAACTTCCTATGCTTTTTCTTATTTGTTTTTTGGCCTATTTCCTTTACTAAGCTGTGTTTTTTTGCAGCGTTTTTCTCTATATTGAGAAAAAATATTATTTTTGCAATCTGAAAATAACATATTCACTTATAAAATTCAACAGTATGAAAAAGATTTTAAGTTTGCTAAGTATAGTGACTTTTTGCTCACTTATGCTTGTTTCTTGCAACAAGGAGTACACCATCACGGTGCAATCCAACAACGATGCTTGGGGCACCGTTACGGGAGGCGGCACCTATGCCAATGGCTCTACGGCCACTTTGACTGCTGTGCCCGCATCAGGCTATTACTTTAATACTTGGAACGACGGCAATACCGACAATCCCCGCGTGATTACGGTCAGCGGCAACGCCACCTATATTGCCACTTTCAGCGATAACCCCGGTGGTGGCGGCACCGGCGACCCCCAGTCACTTACTGGTACAATCGATGCCAATCGCACGCTTCCCGACCTGGGACTGCCTATCGACTATATTGTAGAGTCCTGGGTGAGCCTCGAGGGCAACGCCTGCTTGACGATTGAACCCGGTGTGACGATTGCCTTTGCAACTGTGGGTGGCGAGATTCTCGTTGGCGAGAATGCAGGCCTGAAAATGGTAGGTACCCCCGACAAACACATCGTTCTGCGTGGACCTTCCACCTCTACGGGTGTAGGCTCATGGACAGGCGTTACCTATACTTCTGTCCGCACCGACAACCAGATGGCTTATGTCGACTTTATCAATGGTGGCCATGAGGATGCCGTGGTCAACATCAATGGTGGCAAGGTGGCTATGGACAACTGCACCATTGACGGCTCTGCCGCTAATGGTGTGCTGGCAGGAGGAAGTAGAGACTGCTTCTATTCTTTCAGCAACAATACCATCCGCCGCTGCCAGCAATATCCTATTCAACTGGGAGAAATAATGCTGGTCAACCAGATTGGCACGGGTAATGTATTTGAGTCCAATACGAATAATTATGTGAACGTTAATTATTTGTATGTTGAAGAAGATCAAGAGGTCACCTTCTCCAATATTTCCATTCCTTATTATCTGTCCGACGGGCTATTTGTTCCCAATAATGCTAAATTCATCGTTAATGCAGGTGTTACCATTCTGATGGCAATGAACAGCACAATGTACATCGCCGAGCAGGGATATTTTCAAATTAACGGAACTGTTGACAATCCGGTAATAATCAGAGGATTGGTGGATGAACCTGCCTATTGGCTAGGCATTAGTTTCCGTAGCGACAGGAACAATCATGGTGGCAACTACATTCGCAACGCCCGCATAGAAGGCTGTGGGGGCAGCTCTGACCTGCCAGCATTGAATTTGGAATACGATTTTGATATCAATCTGGAGAATGTTGCTTTCGGCAGCACCACTTGGGGTATAGGACTTACCGTTCCCAGCGAATGGAATGACGATACTGAGACGTATGACCTGCAGTGGGATGAACTGAATATGTCCGCCACAGGCCTCACATTCCAATGCGACCTTGGCGAGGTCTTTGACTATGGCACCCAAACTGTGTATGATGCCAGCAACCTCCCCACGAGCCACTAAGTCTTGATTGAATAATGTGAAGTGTACAATGGCCGCCCAGGCGGTTGTTGTACACTTTTTCTTTCTAAGGTCTACTCTCGGCACCCCACCTATTTCAGGCTATTAACCACCCTGTAGGTTCCTTTCTGCTCTTATGACTTTTGGACATGAATAGGCGCTTTGTTCAGACAAATACATGCTTCGGCTCAGCGTGTGGGAATAATACATTTTTTTTACATCTATATATAATAAACCTTGACTTTGTGCGTTACATAAAACATTAGATTGAGGAGGAGAAACGGGTGTTGGGGTTATAATTATCTGGTAAATAACGCTTCGCGCACCAGCGAGGTTTAAATAGTATACAATGAAACTGTCTTATTACAATTTCTATCTCCCGAAGGAGTTGATTGCTGAGAAACCGGCCAAACAGCGTGATGAGGCCCGCATGATGGTTCTGCACCGCGACACGAAAACCATCGAGCACCGCATCTTCAAGGACTTGATAGAGTATGTCACACCCGGCGATGCCGTGGTGGCTAACAATACAAAGGTGTTTCCCGCCCTGCTTTATGGCGAGAAAGAGAAAACCGGTGCCAGCATCACCGTGTTCCTGCAGCGCGAGTTGAACCGCGACATGCGCCTCTGGGATGTGATTGTCGACCCTGCCCGTAAGATCCGTATCGGCAACAAGCTTTATTTCGGTCCCAATGAGTCGCTCGTTGCCGAGGTTATCGACAACACCACCTCACGCGGCCGCACGGTGCGTTTCCTCTTCGACGGTACCCACGAGGAGTTTATCAAGCATATCCGCAGCTTGGGACACACCCCGCTGCCCGACGAGTTGCGTGCAATCCGCAACATCGAGAACTACGATGCCGATCGTTACCAAACCATCTATGCCAAGCACGAGGGTGCTGTGGCAGCTCCCATAGCAGGATTCCATTTCAGCCGTGAGCTGCTCAAACGTTTTGAAATCAACGATGTGCAATGGTTGGAGTTGACGCTTCATTGCGGCATGGGTAACTTTAAGAGCATTGATGTGGAGGACCTCTCGAAACACCGTATGGATGCCGAGGAGATGGTTATCTCGCAGGAGGTGTGCGATGCCATCATGGCCACCAAGGCTGCCAATAAGAAGATCTGTGCTGTCGGCACCGATGTGATGCGCGCTTTGGAATCTGCTGTGACCATCTTTGGTAAGATTAGTGCCTATGAAGGTTGGACCAATAAGTTCATCTTCCCTCCCTATAACTTTTCCATTGCCGACATGATGGTTACCAACTTCCATCACCCCAAGTCCTCCCAGTTTATCATGGTGAGTGCCTTTGGCGGACCCGAATTCATCAGCCATGCCTATGAAGTCGCCATCCGTGAGAAATACAAATTCTCTACGTATGGGGATGCAATGCTGATACTTTGATTGGAGAGTGAGTGGCGTGAGTTCAAGAGAATGAACGCGGCATTGTAGGGGAAAAGGTTTGGCGTTGGGAAACCCAAGCCATCTCTGCGCTGGTGATTCTGCAAGAGGCAATGTGTCTTGTGATAAACATTTAAATAATTAAATAGTCAAACAATAGCGTGTATAGGGTATTTTACCTATGTATATTCATAGCGCCTTGTACACCGTACACTAAAGGTGGGTTCTATAAATTCCACATTTAAAAACAATAATAAATATGAGTGTACTTAAATTTTTCAGCGCTTTTGCCCATATTTCGGCATCTTTCCGATTGTCAGTCGGTTACAATGCACCGCATTGCTCCCTCCTTCCGCACGGAAATCTGCTCGAAATAAGAACAAAATCGATTGAAAGCAATTTATAGAACCCACCTAAATAATATGGTTCCCTTAGCTGAGATATTACGACCGAAGGATTTGGACAGCTATGTCGGGCAGAGGCATCTGGTTGGACAGGGGGCTGTTCTGCGTACGTTGATAGAGAGCGGCAACATTCCGTCGATGATTTTCTGGGGGCCTCCAGGGATTGGCAAGACTACCTTGGCGATGGTTATCAGCCAGACGCTCAACCGACCTTTCCATACGCTTAGCGCCATTAGCAGCGGTGTGAAGGAGGTGCGCGAGGTGATAGAGAAAGCCAAGGGGGAGGAGGGGGCCATCCTTTTTATCGATGAGATTCATCGCTTCTCCAAGAGTCAGCAAGACTCGTTGCTGGGTGCTGTGGAGAAGGGCATCGTCACCTTGATTGGCGCCACCACCGAGAATCCTTCTTTTGAGGTGATTTCGGCATTGCTCTCACGCTGTCAGGTGTATATGCTTAAAGAATTTGGCGAGGCCGAGATGCGACAGCTGCTCGACAGCGCCATCCATTATTACGCTTCGCAAGGTCGCGAAGTGTCGGCCCCTGAGGTGGAGGCATTGTTCCGCATTTCAGGAGGCGATGCGCGCAAGCTGCTCAATGCCATCGAACTGGTAGTCAACAACAGCCCTGCGGGTCCTGTGGTGATAGACAATGCCCATACCACGCAGGTTATCCAGCAAAATTTGGCATTGTATGACAAGAAAGGCGAGATGCATTACGACATCATTAGTGCCTTTATCAAGTCTATGCGTGGGAGTGACCCCAATGCTGCCGTATACTGGCTGGCTCGTATGATAGAGGGGGGTGAGGACCCTGTTTTCATAGCCCGCCGCATGTTGATTTTTGCGTCGGAAGATATTGGCAACAGCAATCCCAACGCCCTGCTGTTGGCTAATGCTTGCTTTGATGCCGTCACCAAAATAGGTTATCCTGAGTGCCGTCTCACTTTGTCGCAATGTTGTGTCTATCTGGCTTCCTCGGTGAAGAGCAACAGCACCTATGTGGCCCTGCAAAATGCACAACAGATGGTGTCACAGACGGGCGACTTGCCTGTGCCGTTGCATATCCGCAATGCCCCGACCAAGTTGATGAAACAGATGGGTTATGGCGACGGCTATAAGTATGCCCACGATTACCAAGGCAATTTTGTCGACCAGGAATTCCTGCCTGACGCACTCCGCGGAATGAAATTTTATGAGCCTGGACAGAATCCCCGCGAGGAAGAAACAAGACGGCAGTTGAGAGCACGATGGGGTACAAAGTACAACTATTAAGAGTCCTATTCTGGTTCCGTGCCTATTTGTTTACTATACACTAAAAAAGAATCATGTCTGACGCGCTGCTTACTGTAGAAAACTTGACTAAGTCGTTCGGCGACAAGTTGCTTTTTGACGATATCTCTTTCGGTATCAATGCCGGACAGAAAACTGCCTTGATTGCCCGAAACGGATATGGCAAGTCAACCCTCATGAATATTCTCACCGGCAGGACCTTGCAGGACAGCGGCAAGGTGACCTTTAGGGGCGATGTCCGCATGGCCTATCTGCCACAGCAGCCGGAGCTGTTGCCGCATCAATCTGTGCGCAGTTTCGTTTATTCTGCCCAACGTCCTGAACATGAGGATGAGTGGACTTTTGAACAACGCATCGAGGAGATATTGAGTCGTTTGAGATTGGACGACAAGCTCGACCAACCCATGCAACAGCTCAGCGGAGGCGAACAAAAAAAAGTGGCTTTGAGTCGCATCTTGATAGACGATACCAATCTGCTGCTTTTGGACGAGCCCACCAACCATCTGGATATTCAGATGATTGAATGGTTGGAAGATTTTCTTTCGCGTCAGAAACTGGCTATACTGATGGTTACGCACGACCGTTATTTCTTGGATCATGTTTGTCAGGATATCTACGAGATTGACAACAGTCAGCTCTACCACTACCGCGGCAATTATGATTATTACCTACGCAAAAAAGCCGAACGCCAATATAATGAACGCGTAGAGGTGGAGAAGGCCAAGAGTCTTTACCGCACCGAGCTCGACTGGATGCGGCGGATGCCACAAGCCAGGGGTACCAAGGCACAGGCCCGTATTGATGCTTTTTATGAGTTGGAAGAGAAGGCTCACACCCGTTTTGATGAAACACGTCCACATCTGACCGTCAAGACCGAATGCATTGGTGGCAAGATTTTGGAGATGTATAATGTTACCAAGAGCTACGATGGGGTGAAAATGGTTGATGATTTTAGCTATGTGTTTAAGAAAGGCGAGAAGATTGGCATCGTGGGACCTAATGGTATCGGCAAGTCGACGTTCCTGAACCTGCTCACCGAACAGCTGCGACCAGACAGCGGTCGCGTGATAGTGGGGCAGACAATCCAGTTTGGTTTCTACACCCAGGGGGGAATGACGGCGCGTCCCGATATTCGCGTGATTGATATCGTAAAAGAGGTTGCCGAGCGCATCGAGCTGGACAACGGCAAAGAGATGTCGGCCCACCAGTTCCTCAGCTATTTCGGCTTCGAGGATATGACCCAATATAACTATTTCGGCAATCTTAGCGGTGGTGAGAAACGTCGGCTTTATCTGCTCAAGGTGTTGATGGCCAATCCTAATTTCCTTATTTTGGACGAACCTACCAACGACCTGGACATCTATACTTTAGAAATATTAGAGCAATTTCTGAAAGATTACAAGGGCTGTTTGGTAATTGTTAGTCACGACCGTAGCTTTATGGACCATATTGTCGATCACATCTTTGTCTTTGAAGGGGATGGAAAGATACGTGACTACCATAGCAATTACACGCAATATCTGGCCGAGAAGAATGCCCAGAAACGTTCAGAAACTCTCCAGCGTCGTGAGGAAAAACCAAAATACGAACGTACCCGTAGCGATAAGCCCCGAGCCACTTATAAACAACAGAAAGAATATGAGAGTCTCTCCCAAGAGATAGAGGCGTTGACCCAAGAGAAACAGCAGCTTGAGACCTTATTGAGTGGAGGTGGCGAGACTGATGTGGAAAAACTCACCTCTGCCTCTCAACGCATAGGTGAAATTATGGCTGCCTTGGATGAGAAGGAGTTGCGTTGGTTGGAGTTGGACGAGATTGTGAATGGCTGATAAGAGGCCTTCTTCCCTTCTATTTTTCTAAAAAGGTTTGGATGTCACCCAGTTGGATGGCTTCGGCTAGGGTGTATTCTCCCACTTGTTCGCGACGGAGGGCGGAGAGGAAGGCTCCGCTGTCTAAGGCAAGGCCAAGGTCGCGAGCAAGGCTGCGTATGTAGGTGCCTTTGCCACAGCGGATGCGGAAGTCGAGTTGGGGTAGGTGGTCAGGAATGGTGCCAAGCGGGTTGTTGTAGAGGTGGGTGAGAGGGATGGAAGGTGCTTGTGGTTTGGCGGATGATATCTCGGCAGAGGAATCTGTTGTATAGGGATTGTTTGAATTCTTAGGAGCAGATTTTCCAGGGCGGAAGGCTGTGATAGTAAATTCCTTGACATGAACTTTCTTAGGGGTAGGGGAGGGGGGCTCTTCTCCGGGTTTGGCTTCGCGGGCATAGGAGTAGGCGCGTTGTCCCCCTATCTTGACCGCACTAAAGATAGGAGGCACCTGCTCGATTTCTCCGATAAATTGCGCTACTTTTTCGGTGAGGAGTTCTTCGGTGATGTGTTGGTAGGGGTAATAGTGGTCGATGGCGCGCTCGAGGTCGTAGCAGGGAGTGGTGGCACCCAGAACCATGGTGCCGCTGTACACCTTTTCGCCCCCCTGCAATTCGTCAATGCGCTTGGTGGCTTTGCCCACACAAACCAGCAGGATACCTGTGGCCAAGGGGTCGAGGGTGCCGGCATGGCCAATTTTGAACTTCTTGAGGTCGTAGGTGTGGCGGATGGCGGACTTGATTTTGTTCACTACTTGGAAGGAGGTCCATTGGTAGGGCTTGTCGATGACGATGACGGTGCCATCTAAGAGTTGCGCTTGCGTCATGTTTTGGCGGTAGATATGATAAGGGCTGGCATCCTATGAATGATAGTGGTGCCAGCCCTTGATTGTATGATTAATTAAAAGAGAGGCAATACGATAGCCAAAATACCCACAATGGCGCAGTAGATTGCAAACCAGATGAGTTTGCCTTTCTTGACGATGTTGATCATCCATTTGCAGGCAAAACATCCACTAATAAAGGCTGCGAGGAAGCCGATGATGAGCGAGCTGGCGGAAAGGCCGCCCATGGCGTTGCTGACACCCAACTCAGCCATGTCCTTTACATCCAGCAGGGCTTCACCCAGGATGGGGGGGATGACCATCAGGAAGGAGAACTGTGCCAGCTTTTCCTTGCTGTTGCCAAGGAGAAGACCTGTGGCGATGGTGCTTCCCGAGCGGGAAAGGCCAGGCAACACGGCAAGGGCTTGGGCAATGCCGATGACAAAAGCATGCCAAGGCGAGATATGGTCGCGCTGGCGCGGTTTGGCCCAATAGGAGAAAGCCAACAGCGAAGCGGTGACCAACAAGCAGATGCCCACCACCAAGAGTCCGCTGCCAAAGATGGCCTCAACCTGGTCTTTGAAGAGCAGTCCCACGATGCCCACGGGAATCATGGAGATGATAATGTTTACAATATACTTGGTGCCTTCGTTCCATTTGAATTTGAAGAAGTCTTGGAAAAGCCAGACAATCTCTTTCCAGAGGATAACGATGGTGCTGAGCACGGTGGCCACATGCACGGTGATGGTGAAGGCAAGATTTTCTTCGCCATTCAGTCCGAAGAGGTTGGCACCAATGGTGAGATGTCCGCTGCTACTCACGGGTAGATATTCTGTGAGACCTTGGATGATACCCAAGATTAATGATTCAAACCATTCCATTTTTCTGCGTTATGGGGTGTTAAAGTGGCTTCAGGTTAGGGTCAACCCGAAGGCTAATTGGGTTAGTTATTCTTTTCTTTTCCCTTGTACATGATGGCAACAATCTCGGTAATCAGGCCCAGGATGATGAGGATGGGGGCCAGATAGAGACGGCGGCCGTTGAACATGGCCTCGTTGAAGACATTGGGGTCGTCGCTACCGCCACCGGTGAGGAGAATGTAGCCGAGGGCCAGCAGCACGATGCCGACAATCATGATGATATAGTTGATTTTCTCGAAAACAAAGGAGAACTGTTTTTTGTTTTCTTCGGAGGTCTTTATTTCTTTTGCCATGGTGATGTTTTGTTTATGTGACGGATGATGCCGTTAATTGTTTATTCTTTTAATAATTGCTTTTGCGAAGGTAACGGTGGACAGCAAAGACGGTGGACATGTAGGAGAGGATTATGCCCAAGATGATGATAATCACGCCAATGCCGGCATACCAGAGTAGGTGCGACTGGTCGAGCAAATCGAGGCCTGCAAACGATTGGTTGAGGGCACCGATGGCAATGGCCAAGATGATGATGGTGATGAGTGCGCCAAGGAGGCCGAACCAGATGCTGCGATAAACAAATGGACGGGCGATGAAACCACTCTTGGCACCCACCAGCTGCATGGTGCGGATGGTTTCGCGCTGTGCATAAAGGGCTATGCGTATGGTACTGCTGATGAGTAGGATGCTCACGATAATAAGCAGGCCCATGAAGATGATGAGGAACCACGTGATTTTGTAGAATACATCGTTCAGCTCGTTCACCACCGTCTCCTGATATGTGACGCCGGTCACATATTCAATGTTCCCGACTGTCTCGGAAAATTTCTTAATGCTCTCTGCGCGCCCCTCTTGGCGTACGTCGGGTATGTAGTTGGCCTTGAGGTTCACCATCATCGAGGGGTAGAGTGGATTGTAGCCAATAAAGTTGACAAAATCGTCGTTTAGGTCCTCAGAGAAAATATCGGCAGCCTTCTCCTTCGAAATATAGTCAACATGCTTCACCTCCGGCATCGCCTCTATCTGCATCTGAATCAGTTTGGCTATGTCGTCTGTGATTTCTGGAGCCAAATCCACTTTCAGCGTGATGCGCTCCTGTATGTCGTGGGTGACGCGGTAGGAATGGTATTCCACCAGTAGGCACATCCCAAGCAGAAACAGCACCAGGGTGATGCTGAGAACTGTCGACGAGTGTGTCTCCCAAAGATTTACTTTACCTTTCAAAACAATTGTATGCTAAAATTCTTGACAAATTAGTTGGCCAACATCACGGGCATGACAAGCATCAGGATGTCTTCGGGGCTATCTTCCTGCTCGCGGATGGGGAAGATGATGCCGGCGCGGCTGGGATGCGACATCTCGATGAGTATCTGCTCGGTATCGATGTTGGAGACCATCTCGCTGAGGAACTTGGCATTGAAGCCGATTTCCATAGGCTCGCCCTCATATTCGCAGGGGAGTTTCTCGCTGGCGTCGTTAGAGAACTCGAGGTCTTCGGCACTAACAATCAGCTCGCTGGCTTGGATAGAAAGGCGTACCTGATGGGAGGCCTGGTTGGCAAAGAGACCCACGCGACGCAGGGTGTTGAGGAACGAATTGCGGTCGACAGTCAGCTTGTTGGGATTCTCCTTGGGAATGGCGGCTTCGTAGTTGGGGTACTTGCCATCCACCAGACGGCAGATGATGTAGAAGTTCTCGAAAGTGAAGAATGCGTTGGTGTTGTTGAACTCAACCTTGACCTCTTGCTCCTCCTTCTGGGCAGCCAGGATGTTGCGCAGCATGGTGACGGGCTTGCGGGGCAGGATGAAGCTGGTTGGATTGTCGGAGTGGATGTCGCTTCGGCGATAGCGGACCAACTTGTGGGCATCGGTGGCCACAAAGGTGGTGTTCTCTGGGGTGATGTCGCAGAAGATGCCCCCCATCTGCGGACGCATCTCGTCGGTGGAGGCGGCAAAGGCGGTGCGAGTGATGGCGTTGACAAGGGCGCTACCGGGTACGGTAATTGCTTCGGTGTCGCGCACTTCGGGCATGTTGGGGAATGTCTCAGGGTTCTTACCAGCCAGACGGTATTTGCCTTCGCCGGAGGATATATTAATGCCGTAGGTGGCATCGTCAACGCTGAAGGTCAGCGGAACGTCGTCAAGCGATTTGAGGATGTCGATGAGCAGTTTGGAGGGTACGGCAATGTCGGAGAGGCCTTCCAGTCGGCCAGACTCTACTTCTATTTTGGTGACCAGGGTGGTCTCGAGGTCGGTGGCGCGGATGGTGAGGAGGTTCTCGTCGAGGTGGAACAGGAAGCAGTTGATGATAGGCACGGTGTTGTTATTAGTGATAACACCGCTGATGGTCTGGATTTGCTTGGAAAACACCAGGCTGTTGATGATGAACTTCATATTGTTGTTTCTTTTAATTATCTAATTATAGATTAATTTACAAAATGCAAAAGTAACAACTATTTTTCAAATAAGAACAATCTTGTTGTTTTTTTTATCAACAATTAATTGTTACACGGCTCTTTCGGTGGCCGTAGTATGTTCAGTATGAGTTGTGTATGCCGATGACGGTGCGGTCGGTCTTAGTCAAGGGTGTAGCATACCCCTTCAGGAATGCCGAGGTTGTAGTGGAAGGTGCAGTAGGCACGCGAGTAGTCGTCGTCCAAATACATCGTGCCGCTGATTTTTTCGCCGTCGGCAAAACGTGCCTTGGTGCGGTAGAGCAGGATGGCATTCTTATAGGTAACACCATCGGTAATGTATTGTCCGCCAATTGAGTCGGGTTTGTCGATATTGACAATATAGCCAAAGTCTTTTTCTGAGATACTGGCCGTAGGCATGGTGCATTCACAGTAGCCGATGACTGTGCCTGAGAAGGCAAAGGTGTCGGTGCGTTTGCCGCAGCTGACCATCAGCAGGGTCAGCAAAGTCAGTATGAGGCAATATCTTTTCATCGTGTTGGATTTTAAATTGTTATGAATAATATATCCGGTTGTCACACACTCACGCCATAGTCGCGCAAAGCATCATTCAGCGAAGTCTTCTTGTCGGTACTTTGGCTGCGGCGACCGATGATGAGCGCACAGCTCACCTGGTAGTCGCCGGCCGGATAGTGGCGAGTGTAGCTGCCGGGGATAACGATGCTGCGGGCGGGCACACGGCCTTTGTAGGTGATGGGCTCGGGTTGGGTGACGTCGATAATGTGGGTGCTGGCCGTGATGACGGTGTTGGCTCCTATTACGGCCTCCTCCTCCACCAGCGCACCCTCCACGATAATGCTGCGGCTGCCAATAAAACAATGGTCTTCAATGATTACTGGAGCTGCCTGGACAGGCTCCAACACACCGCCGATGCCTACGCCACCACTCAGGTGGACGTTCTTGCCAATCTGTGCACAACTCCCCACGGTGGCCCATGTGTCAACCATGGTGCCGCTGTCGACATAGGCTCCAATATTCACATATGAGGGCATCATCACCACGCCAGGGGCCAGATAGGCACCGTGGCGGGCGATGGCGTGAGGCACCACGCGCACCTGCTGCTGTGCATAGTTGTGCTTGAGGGGTATCTTGTCGTGGAACTCAAAGGGACCTGCCTCAACGGTCTCCATACTGTTGATGGGGAAATAGAGGATGACCGCCTTTTTTAGCCATTCGTTCACATGCCATTGGCCTTCGATTTTCTCGGCAATTCGCAGCTCGCCGAGGTCGAGGTTGTTCACTACCGAGCGAATAACATCCTGTACTATCGTTTCTTTGAGCATGTCGCGATGGTCCCACGCACGCTCTATTATGTCTATTCTTTCGTCTGTCATAATGCTCCTTTAACGAAATATCACCATTTTTATTGCCCCACTACAAATAAAATGTAACCATGTTAAATGTATTTACCCCACAATAATAAAAGAAAATGCCAAAGAACCCATCCCAATTGAAAAAAAAGTAGTATATTTGTCGTTCGGGAAATGATAGGTTAGAGAATAGTAACTTCGTTGTAACTCAATAGTTTGTCAACCATTTATATTACACTTACATTACTATTGTATTTTATTTTGTTTAGCAATGATAGTATAAATGTAATAGAAATCTAATCAAAGTATAATCTAAATATAATCTAAATATGGCACGTTCAGATAGCAAATCAGTCATCTTCAAAGGAAGAATACCGGGTCTTGGAGTTACCTATTTCGAGCGTAACGGCAAGGTCTATGCACGTACTTCCACCCGCAAAACACCCGCAACGCAAACGTTTAAACAATTTGTGGCTCGCAGCAGGATGCGTCATGCCATCGCTTTGTGGAATGCCTTTGACCCCAATGGCAAGCCGCCTATCGAGGCGATGGAAAGCTTGATGCCCTACAATGTGTTTTTAAAGGCGAATGCCGGCTTGCCGACTGTTTACCTCACCAAGGCCATGTCGAACAACGGCTGTGCGCTGCTAATGCCCCAGATGGTGGTTTGCGAGGGTCGGCTTCCTGAGGTGGAGTGTCGGTTTGAAACGCTCGAAGACGGCTGCCGTGTGGTGATGACCAATCTGAACACCCGCATCCCTGCTTCGGAGGTGCGGCCGTTGTCGATTGCCACCAGCGCCGATGCATTCCACCTGTTGGGTCTTGGCAAAACCAATCCCCAGATTTCGCAGGGTAGCGTCCTCCGTTTTTATCGCTTTGAGCAGCAGATGAATGACGGCTATCCAAAGGTTGTGGTCGATTGCTGCGACTTGGTGATGGAAGAGGACAGCCGAGCCATGCCCACATTGTCGGGCTGGCATTTCCTCTCGGTTGGAGGCCATCTGGCCATAGCTGATGTGGACGACGAGAATAAGGGATGGGCCGTGGTGCTATACGACCCCCAAAAGGGATACGCTTCGTCGCAGCAAGTGCTCACCAACTGTCGCCTCTATGAGCAATTTGCCACAGAAGAGGCTGCCAAGGAGGCAGCAAACAGCTATGGCAACGTGGTTGGACCCATGATGTTGGTACCTAATAAATAACGGCCTCGGGCCGATTCTTTCCTGGTTCCTTATCGCCCCAAGCGAAATGGGCCTCGCCCAAGTCGCTTGAGGCGCAGAGTGGCTGGTGACGGGTCTGTTCCGGCTCGTTTGATGACGCTGAGGGGCAGGTTAGGTGGTTGTTGCTATTCTATATATTTGTCGTACTTTATTTTCAAGTAGTCGGCTACTAGTTTTGCCCCAATAGGAGACCAGTGGGTATCGTTTATCCTAAAAATGTCCTTAACTCCTTTGCGTGCATTTTCTTGGAGCATTGGTTTTGTGTTTATGACCCAGGGCTCCTCGGGACAATTGTCCAAGGTTGGATTGAGGGGGTGCTTGTCGATGATAAACGGTTCGTACACATCGTATTTGTCGCCAACAATAAGGTACATGAATTTGATATTTTTACTATCGGCCAGTTCTTTGAGTTTGTATAGGTTGCGAAATGCTTTCTCAAAATCTTCTTTCTCAACGTATTGGAAAAGAAGGTCTCCATCTTGTCCGTAGTCATAGCTGTTCCATTTTGAATTGAATATGAACAGTTTGTTGTGTATTGTGGAGTGCGAAAAGAGGTCGACGTTGGTTTTGTAGCTGATTATTGGGTTTTTATAGCCTAAGGTCATCCTTAGTTTTGCTGCTGCTCCGTTAAGTATGTTCATTTTCCCGTTACCTTCTCCTTCGGTAATTCTTTTTGCGTGGTCTTTGGGAAGTTGCCCTGCAAGGTTGATGTTACACAGCCGTTTGATCATGTTTCTCTCAACGGATTCTACGATTATGGTGCTGCCTTGACCGATGAGGCCAGAATTGATGAGCTGGCAGAAAAGGTCTTCTGCGGATATATCAAAATGGTGCAGAATGTTGAAGATGGTGTCGCCAATGGATTCGCCAAAGAACTGCTGATAGCCAAGATGGTCTTGGGCAGAGAAAGAGTCACCAATCGTGTAAACTACTTTTGGAAAGGATGGACTTACTTCGTCGGCATAGATGTTTTTGACAAAAACTGCTTTGATTGGGTAAATTGAATCCATTCGTGAATGATATTCTGGGCCAAAAGGTATCTGAGATAGATTGTCCATTTCGCCACAAAGGTTAGGGTAGACCTTTAAGGCATACCAAGCTATGTAACCGTCAAGTAGAAAGAATAGAATAATGAATTTGAGTAGGAAATGTTTCATTAGAATTGAAAGTAAATAAAGGTGACTGGCTGTGAATAGAAAAAGATGATGGCAATAATGAATATAATGTAAATCGGGTATCTGATGGCCCAATGCATGTGACCTATCTGGAGTCCATGCTCTTTATTGCGCTGAATCCATTCTACGACGAGCATGAGCAAGGCAAGAAGAATGGGGGCGCGTACCTCCCACATGGTGAAGCAGCGATAGGCAGCCCTTAAGGTCCCCCATTGCCACATGCCGCATAGATAATTCCAAAATTGACTTATGCTCTCTGACCGAAATAATATCCAACCTACAAGAACTAGAAAGAATGTGGCTGCCATTTGTCCTATTTCTTTCGTGTTGGGCAGAGACCGTCCGGAGGCTACCTGGTTTAGGTATTTTCGATTTTTGTTGGTAAGAATGAGGGGTAGGAACAGCGTTGCATGATAAGCTCCCCATGCAATGAATGTCCATCCCGCACCGTGCCAAAGGCCACTTATAAGGAAGATTGCGAACGTGTTGCGCACCACTTTGGCTTTGGATACTCTGCTACCCCCCAACGGAATGTAAACATAATCTCTGAACCAGGTGGTAAGTGAAATGTGCCAACGACGCCAAAACTCGGCAATGTCGCGGCTGAAATAGGGTGTTTTAAAGTTCTGCATTAGCCTGATTCCAAATAGTTTGGAGGTTCCGATGGCAATGTCGCTGTAGCCGGAGAAGTCACCGTAGATTTGGAATGTGAACAGGATGGCAGCCAAAAGAAGGTTGCAACCGGTTTGTTCGGTATAGGTTGAGAACACATGGTTGACGAATACGGCGCAATTGTCAGCCACAGCAATTTTCTTGAAGAGACCCCACAATATTTGTCGCATGCCGTCGGCAGCTAAGGCATAGTCAAATTTCCTTTTTACTAAAAATTGAGGTAGCAGATTTGTGGCCCGTTCGATAGGGCCGGCAACTAATTGTGGGAAGAATGCTATGTAGGTGAAAAAGGCGATAATGTCCTTTGTTGGTTTTAACTTATCCTTATAAACGTCGATTGAATAGGAAAGGGCTTGGAAGGTGTAAAATGATATTCCGACGGGAAGTATTATTTTCAGCAATAAAAAGTCTTGCGAGATGGAAAACAGCTTGGCAAATTCGGTGACAAAGAAATTGTAGTACTTAAAGATGCACAGAATGAGTAGATTGATGACTATGTTGCTTGCTGCTATTATCTTTCGGGTTTTCGATGCACGGTTTGACTGAGCATACCGATCATTACCCTCAGTCCCAACGCTGTTCGCGCTCTTGATAGAGACCTGTTGCATCCAGATTCCACTAACCCAAGAGCAAAAGGATGTGAAAATGATAAGAACCAAAAAACGCCAATCCCACCATCCGTAAAAAAGATAGCTGGCAAGAAGTACAAAGAGGTTTTGAAGTTTTAATTGATGCCGATTTTGCTTGACAAGAAGGTCAAACACTATCCAGTACAGCAGGAAAACTACAGGCAGGAATATTGCAAATTCAATTGAGTTAAATGTCATGTATGCGGTTTATGAAAAGATGTATCAATGTGCAGAAAAAAAAGACTTTAACGACTATTATATTATCTTTAATCGCCACTGTTACTTTTATTTATGCATTATGTTCAATTACTATTCTTTTGCAAAAGTACTAATTTATTTTGGTTTGTTAATATTTTGGTTTGTTGATAGTTTTGTTTTTGTGTTTGTTAAAGTTGTGCAGCGTCTAATTAGGTGTACGCATTAAAAAAAAATTGTGCTTAGTATAATAAACAATGGATTGTTGCGTTAAAATAATATTAAAATAAGGTGTAATGCGCAAGATATTCGTCATATTGGCCGTGCTTGTGGCGCTGGCCCCGAGATGTTTGGCACAGGATAAGGCCTTGATGGCCGACTACCAGTCGCAGCTGCAGGCTCTCTTTGAGCAGGTGTATACTGCCCCCACGGACAATGAGCGCTATCATGCCAACGAAGCCGCCCTTCAGCTCCTTGGCGAGGCGCTGGGCCAGGAGAACTCCATCAAGTGGCAATGGGATTTCGGCACCCGCGTATCGGTTTTGACGGCGCCCGATAAGAAATTCCGTATCTTCACATGGCCCGTGGTCAACGACGAGGGTGAGTACGAGTGCTTCGGCTTTGTGCAGGCCTTGGATGAGAAGAAAGAGGAATATGATGTCTACCCTCTCTACGACAAGTCGGAGGAAATAGTCAACCGTCAGGAAGACCTGCTTACTTACGACAATTGGTTCGGCTCGGTTTACCAAGAACTGATTACTACCACTTACGAAGGCAAAACCTACTACACGCTGTTGGGCTGGTGTGGCGTGGATGCACTCACCCAACGCAAGGTGATAGAGCCCATCTACTTTAAATCCACCCACAGCCAACCCCAATTCGGTCAGAATCTTTTTCGCAAGGAACGCAATATCCGCCGCGTGGTGCTGGAATACACCAACAAGGCCATGGTCTCCCTCCGCTATGAGGAGCAGTTTATCCGCACGGTGGAACGCATCCGCGCCAAGCGTAAAGGCGGTGGTCGGGGCGGCCTGTTCCGTCCGCCAAGCCCCTACAAGCGTGGCCGTGCCGCCGCTACGGCGGCCCGTACCTCGAGAGCACAGGACGAGCGTGTCACCTCGGGTCCTACCATCAAGACCACCGACAAGAAGTACAAGATGATTATCTTCGACGAGGTGGCTCCTCAAATTGTGGGCATGGAGGGCTTGTACCAGTACTATGTGCCTTCGGGCGTGGAGTTGGCGTATATGTTTGTCAACGGTCGGTGGGAACTGCGCGAAGGGGCTCAGGGCCGACAAACCGATAAGCGGCTCAATCAGGATTTCGACAAGCCAATGGAAAAGAAAGCCCCTGCCTACCTCTTGGGTGGCAGAAACAAAAATTGATATTGACACTAATACTACCTAATACGCTCATTGAGCAGACGAAAGCATGACTGGCGTTATTTTAGATAACATCAACAGCATTGAGGACTTGCGCAAGCTCTCTACAGCCGACTTGAAGGAGTTGGCCATAGAAGTGCGCCACTTTATCATAGACACTCTCTCGCAGCATCCGGGCCATCTGGCATCCAGTTTGGGCACCGTGGAGCTGACCCTTGCCCTCCATTACGTCTTCAACACCCCCGACGACAAACTCATCTGGGATGTGGGCCATCAGGCTTACGCCCACAAAATCATTACCGGCCGTCGCGACCAGTTCTCCACCATTCGCACTTATGGCGGATTGAGTGGGTTCCCCCGCATGGATGAGTCGCCCTTCGATGCCTTTGGCACCGGTCACAGCTCCACCTCCATTAGTGCCGCCCTGGGCATGGCAACGGCTTCGGCTTTGCAAAACAACTCCAAGCGCCAGCACATAGCCGTAATAGGCGACGGTGCCATGACAGGAGGAGAAGCCTTTGAGGCGTTGAACAATGCCGGCGTCTCCAAGTCGAACATACTGGTAGTGCTGAACGACAACGGTATCAGCATCGACAAGGCTGTGGGTGGACTGAACAAATACCTGACCCGCATCACCGCCTCGCCCAAATATAACGCGTTGAAGGAGAAAGTGTGGACAAAACTGGGCGGCAACTCCGAAAAGCCCGACAAGTATGCCAAACACTCCCTTAACTTCTTCCAGCACATGACCTTCTTGGCCAAAACGGCCGCCTTGGGCGCCCCCAATCTCTTCGAGTCGTTGGGCTTCAGGTATTTTGGCCCAATCGATGGTCACGATGTAGAGGAATTGGTGGAGGTGCTCTCCCAGCTCAAAGAAATCAAAGGCCCTAAGCTGCTCCATGTTGTCACCAAGAAAGGCAAAGGCCTTCGCTCCGCCGAAAGGCACCCGATTACCTACCATGCGCCTGGTAAGTTCAACGCCGAAACTGGCGACCAGATAAAGTCGGCCTCGAGTGGGATGCCCCTCAAATACCAGGATGTCTTCGGCCGTACGATAATAGAATTGGCTGAAAAGAATCCGGCTATTGTGGGCATAACCCCTGCTATGCCTACGGGCAGCTCGCTCAACCTGATGATGGCGCAGATGCCCTCCCGAGCTTTCGATGTGGGCATCGCCGAACAGCATGCCGTCACCTTTGCTGCGGGTCTTGCAGCGCAGGGAATGCTGCCATTCTGCAATATCTATTCTTCTTTCATGCAGCGTGCCTATGACCAGATTATTCACGACGTGGCGTTGCAGAAGTTGCCCGTGGTTCTCTGTTTGGACCGTGCGGGACTGGTTGGCGACGACGGCCCGACTCATCATGGGGCTTTCGATTTGGCCTATTTGAGACCCATCCCACAATTGACTATCTGTGCTCCCATGGACGAACACGAGTTGCGCAACATGATGTATACCGCCCAATTGCCTAACCAAGGGGCTGTGGCCATCCGTTACCCCAGGGGGCTGAGTGTCCATGCCGATTGGAAACAGCCTTTCCAGAAACTTGACGTGGGCAAAGGCCGTTGTGTTAGAGAAGGATGTGATGTTGCCATCGTCTCTTTGGGCCATATCGGCAATTCCGCCTTGGCTGCTGCCGAGCAGTTGCAGAAAGAGGGGTTGAGTGTGGCCGTTTACGATATGCGTTATCTTAAACCGATTGACACCCAACTGCTTGACGAGATTTTCAATCGTGGCTTCCGTCGTCTGGTCACTTTGGAAGACGGGGTGAAGAAGGGAGGCTTGGGAAGTGCCGTGTTAGAGTACTATGCCTCGGTTGGAAAGACGCTCCCCATTACCCAATTGGGACTCCCCGACAGTTTTGTCAGCCATGGCACCGTTGCTCAGTTGCAGCGCGATTGTGGCATCGATGTGAACGGTATTGCCAACGCCTGCCGCGTATAGCGAGCCTATTAACGCTTCAAAAAAAGCTGCTTTCACCGATATCTCAATGCCCTCAGAATGGGTACACTACGTGCATTGGAGGGAGGGGAGGGGTCTATTTTAACATAAGGCGTTAGTAACTTTTTTTGCTATATTAATTTTTTTTTGTATTTTTGTATTTTCCGAGTAAAGTGTTTTTGCTCTGAATTATAGTTTATTAAGTAATTATTATTATAAAAAATACATTATAAACAATTTAAATTTTTTCAAAATGACACCTTCGCATATTGAACACATCGCTATTGCTGTGACAGACCTCGACGAAGCCCTCCAGTATTGGGAAAATGTCATGGGCCTGAAGTGCTATGCAATTGAAGAAGTTACCGACCAGAAAGTCAAGACCGCTTTTCTGAAATGCGGCGAGACCAAAATCGAGCTCCTGCTCCCCACCTGTCCTGAGAGCACCGTGGCCAAGTTCATCGAAAAAAATGGCGGCCGTGGAGGTATGCACCACATCGCTTTTGCTGTAGAAAACACCGACCAGGCTCTTGCCGATGCTAAGGAGAAAGGCTGCCGTCTGATTGACGAACAGAGCCGTCTGGGTGCCGAGAAGCTGCATATCGGTTTCCTCCATCCCAAGAGCACCCTTGGTGTCCTCACCGAGTTCTGCTGCAAATAAGCTGAATGATAGAGGGGTGTGGCGAGGCTTATGGGGTCCCTCCACATTCCTCCTCTTATCCTCAAACCTAATGAATTTTCCGGGACAAGGAAGTGGACGCTAAGACCAGGACCAACTCCCATAATAATAACCAAAAAATATTTCAAATAATGGCATTTGAAGAAAAAATAAAAGAACTTCTTGACAAAAGAAGTGAAGCCAAAATGGGCGGTGGCCAAAAGCGCATCGACAAACAGCATGAGCAGGGCAAATTGACTGCCCGTGAGCGTATCGCTCTTCTCGTCGACGAGGGTTCTTTCGAAGAGTTCGACATGTTCCTCACTCACCGCTGCACCAATTTCGACATGCAGAAACAGTCCTTCCTGGGCGACGGTGTGGTGACCGGCTACGGTACCATCGACGGCCGTCCCGTCTATGTCTTTGCACAGGATTTCACCGTCTTCGCTGGTAGCTTGAGCGAGACCATGTCCCTCAAGATATGCAAAATCATGGATCAGGCCATGAAGACCGGTGCTCCCGTCATTGGTATGAACGACTCCGGTGGAGCCCGTATTCAGGAGGGTTGCAATGCGCTGGCCGGCTATGCCGAGATTTTCGAGCGCAACATCCTTGCCAGCGGCGTGGTTCCCCAGATTAGTGCTATCTTCGGCCCCTGTGCTGGTGGCGCAGTCTACAGCCCCGCACTCACCGACTTCATCCTCATGACCAAGCAGAACAGCTACATGTTTCTCACCGGTCCTAAGGTGGTGAAGACCGTTACGGGTGAAGATGTCACCGTCGATAAACTAGGTGGTGCCATGGTGCATGCCTCTAAGAGCGGTGTGGCTCACTTTGTTGGCGAAACCGAGGAAGAGACCATCGCTATGATTCGCGACCTGGTCAGCTATATCCCATCCAACAATTTTGAGGAGGCTCCCTACATGGAGACCCAGGATCCCGTCGACCGCCTCGAAGATGGTCTTAATGAGATTATCCCCGAGAACCCCAATGAGCCTTATGATGTCAAGGAAATCATCCATGCCATCGTCGATGACGGCAAGTTCCTCGAGGTGCATGAGAAATTCGCTCCCAATCTGGTAGTGGGCTTTGCCCGCATGGGTGGCATGAGCGTTGGCATAATTGCCAACCAACCCAAAGCCATGGCTGGCGTGCTCGACTGCAACGCATCCCGCAAGGGTGGCCGTTTCGTCCGCTTCTGCGATGCCTTCAACATTCCTCTGGTTACCTTGGTTGACGTTCCTGGCTTCCTCCCCGGCACGGGTCAGGAATATGCCGGCGTCATCGCTCATGGTGCCAAGTTCCTCTATGCTTACGGCGAGGCCACAGTACCCAAGGTCACCGTCACCCTCCGCAAGTCCTATGGTGGTGCCCATATCGTCATGAGCTGCAAACAGCTGCGCAGCGATATGAACTACGCTTGGCCTACCGCACAGATTGCCGTGATGGGTGCCAGCGGTGCCACCGAGGTGCTCCATGGCCGCGCTCTGAAGGAAATCACCGACCCCGAAGAGAAGGCTAAGTTCATCGCCGACAAAGAAAAAGAATATAACGATCAGTTTGCCAACCCCTACAATGCAGCCAAGTACGGCTACATCGACGACGTTATCGAGCCCCGCAACACTCGTTTCCGCGTCATCCGTGCCCTCCAAGTCTTGCAGACCAAGAAGGACAGCCTGCCCATCAAAAAGCACGGCAACATACCGCTGTAGTAGGTTTGGGCGCAGGTCTAACTGTGCCTATAGACTATATTGATTAAATATATTTATTTATTAACCCGGGGTTCACGCCCCACAAAAACAAACTAACAAACAAAATGAAGAAAGTTTTCTTAACTGCTTTCATCGCCGCTGCCTTTGCTTTTGGTATGGCTGCTTGTAACAACAACGCCGCTACCGAAGAGGCTACCGACACCACCACCTGCACCGAGACCCACGAGTGCTGCGAACATCAGCATGAGTGTGCTTGCGCCGACACCACTTGCGCTCTCAACCACTGCGCTAACTGCACCGACACCAACTGCTGCAAGAAAGAATGCATGAAAGAGGGTGCCTGCTGCCAGAAAGAGGGTGCTTGCTGCAAGAAGGATGGTGCTAAGGAAGGCGAGTGCCAACAGCACAAAGAGTGCTGCAAGCACGCTGAATAAGCACTAAGAATGGGCGAGGGGGGATGCGCCCCAACGCATTCCCCCTTAAACCCCATGAACTAAATCAACCATTTTGATCGTTATATTTGAAGTAAAATGAATAAGATAGCTAAACAATTAGTTGCAATATTCGTTGGCATGATGTTCTTTGTCGGCAGTGTTGTGGCTCAGAACGGGCCGGCTCCTCAAGCTCCCGCTCCCGAGGGACAGCCCGTTGCCGCCGTTGGTTGCCCTTTCAGCGCTGCCTCGCTGAACATCGTCCCCACCGAAGTATGCTACCTGCCTGGCCTGGAGGCTTTCGTGGTCGTTGACAGTACCGACTGTGCAGTCGATCTGTTGATTCGCGATGCCGACTCTATGTGCCGCATAGGTCGTTTCACCACTGATATCTATCAGGGTCGCCACGACCTCAAGAACATTGTCCGTCCCAAGTCGGTCTCCGTCTTGGACGGCAAAATCATTGTGTTGGCCAGTTCGCAAAAGGATTCCTCCTTCATTGCCGTTCTCAACATGAACCCCAACGAGGAGGGCCAATTTGAGGTACTCAGCACCGTGGGTTTTCACAGCAATGCCTACGCCTTTTCCGCCAACCATGTTGCCGACGAGATTATCGTTGTTGGCAAGAACCCTGTCGGATACGACATCCATATCCTCGACATCAGCAAGGGTCTTGAGAATGTGGCATCCAAAACCGACTTCCATTACCATGTCCCCATGCAGTCCGAGCGCATCCTGTCTTCCGACCCCCATGGCTTCGGCCTGGCCGTCGTTGCCATCTGCGTAGTCTTTGTGGCCCTCATCTGCATCTGGCTCATCATGATGCTCTTCAGCTCCATCATCCGCAAGTCCACCGAGAAGAAAGCTGGTCAGCCCGCTGCCGCCAAGTCTCCCTCCATTGGTGCCATTGCCAGTGGTGTCGATGGCGAGGTCTATGCTGCCATTGCCGCTGCCATCTATGCTTACGAGCAGGACCTTCACGATGAGGAAGACACCATCATCACCATCCAGAAGGTGGAGCGTGCTTGGACTCCCTGGAATGCCAAGTTCTACAACATGAACCATTATTTCTCCAACAGATAGTATTGGTTTTCAACGCAATTACCTATTTAAAAACGAACAAACACAATGAAAGAATATAAATTCAAAATCAACGGCGCAGACTACAAGGTTAACATCAACGAAGTCGAAGGCCAAGAAATCAAATTGGATGTCAACGGCACCTCCTACACCGTCACTGTTGACAAAGAGATGCGTGCCCAGAAACCCCGCACTAGTGTCGTCAAGACCCAGGCTGCTCCCCGTGTGGCTGCTGCCTCCTCCGGCAATGTGCAGCGCACTTCCGGACCTGCCAGTGGCAGCAAGGTCACCACTCCGCTGCCTGGCACCATCCTCGACGTTTTCGTCAACGTGGGCGACCAGGTCAAGGCCGGCCAGCGTGTCGTGCTGCTCGAGGCCATGAAGATGGAGAACAACATCGAGGCCGACACCGACGGCACCGTTACCGCTGTCGAAGTGCGCAAAGGCGACGCAGTCCTCGAGGGACAGACTCTCGTAGTCATTGGTTAATTAATGTTGAATTGAGAGTGCGGCAGCCTTTTCCCCTCCGCATTCTGTATAAAAAAGTATAAACAATGTTTAGCTTATTAGCAACAGGTGGTTTCGCCGACTTCTTGTCAACCCAGATGGTACAGTTCCTCCAGTACACGGGTTACGCCAATGTCACGCTAGGCCACATCATCATGATCCTTATCGGATTGGTGTTCATTTTCTTGGGCATCAAGTTCGAGTTCGAGCCGCTGCTTCTCGTGCCCATTGGATTCGGCATGCTGGTGGGTAATATCCCCTTCTATCCCGGATTGAAGATAGGCATCTATGAGCAGAACTCGGTGTTGAACATTCTGTATCACGGCGTTCAAAACGGTTGGTACCCGCCGCTCATCTTCCTAGGTATTGGTGCCATGACCGATTTCTCGGCGCTGCTCTCCAATCCCAAACTCTTCTTGATTGGTGCAGCAGCCCAGTTTGGCATCTTTGGTGCCTATATGCTGGCCCTCCTCCTCGGCTTTGCCCCCAATGAGGCTGGCGCCATTGGCATTATCGGTGGTGCCGATGGTCCCACCGCCATCTTCATCTCCTCTCAGCTGGCTCCCGACCTGATGGGTGCCATTGCCGTGTCGGCCTATTCCTATATGGCCCTGGTACCAGTCATTCAGCCTCCCATCATGCGTCTCTGCACCACCGACAAGGAGCGTCGCATTCGCATGAAACCACCTCGTCAGGTGTCGCAGCTAGAGAAGATCATCTTCCCCATCGTTGGCTTCCTTTTCTGTGCCTTCGTGGTTCCTTCGGGTCTGCCCCTGTTGGGCATGCTCTTCTTTGGCAACCTCCTCAAGGAGAGTGGTGTCACCAAGCGTCTGAGCGATGTGGCCAGCAACGCCATCGTCAACGTCTGCACCCTCCTCATCGGTCTTACCGTGGGTGCCTCCACCCAGGCCACCTCGTTCCTCACGGGCCGTTCCATCATGATTTTCGCTTTGGGTGCCCTGTCGTTCATCATCGCCACCTTCTGTGGCGTGCTGTTCGTCAAGTTCCTCAACCTCTTCCTCAAGGAGGGTAGCAAAATCAATCCTCTCATCGGCAACTCCGGTGTCAGCGCCGTCCCCGATGCTGCCCGTGTGTCCAACAACGTAGGTCTTGAGTACGACAAGACCAACTATCTGCTCCAGCACGCCATGGGTCCCAATGTGGCAGGTGTGGTCGGCTCCGCCGTCGCAGCAGGTATCCTGCTTGCCTTCCTGCACTAAACCCCTTAGGCAAGATAATATCCATAGGGTGTCCCTTCGTGGACACCCTTTTTTGTTAGGCCGCATCTGTCAATGGCCTGTAATTGTAGCAGCCATCCAACCGATGGTTGCAATAACCGTGCAAAGCCTCCGCGGACTATTATAATATAAGCAACTTGTTAATAATTATATATATATAGTAAACCTCCCCGACCATGCTACCCTCAAAAAACGGCCGTAATGCCCAATTCCATTCAAAAAAATGGATCAAATAAAAAAAATATAACCTTTGCAATTTCAAAAAATGCAACTGAACATAAATAATTAATACAATATATAATTGAAATACAATATATTTGATTCGATTGTCAACCAAGGTTACAACCCTTCAATAAGCCATTCTACTTTAGGTGACTTCTATTAATTGCCTCGAAGCGGCAAACTCTCAATAACGTTGCGGAAGTCGACGTCGCGACCGGATGGGAGCAACGTTTTTTTTCGACGTCGCGACCGGATGGGAGCAACGTTTTTTCCGAGCACAGAGAAAGTTCCACTTTCTATGCCGAGATGTAGCAACGTCTCGAAGAAACCCCGCATAAAAAGGGGTCGCGACCGAATGGGAGCAACCTCTTTCTTGGGGGTCGCGACCGAATGGGAGCAACCTCTTTCTTAGGGGTCGCGACCGAAT
>JAEEHQ010000131.1 GCA_016280915.1 Bacteroidales bacterium | reverse complement strand
GGCAGGGCGAGACCCTCGGCATCGAGCGCCTCGACGGTGTGAATCAGAAGAAGGCTCAGGAAGCCCAGTTCCAAGCCTGGGCCGACAAGCGCGACGAGTACCGCAATGTGCTTCGCGACCTCTCCCGCGCCTACGACCGCATCCGCCCCATCGAGCTGGAGTGGACCTACTTCAACGAAGCCGTCATGGCCTCCGACCTCATGAACCGCGCCTATAAGCTCTGGAGCATGGCAACCCAGACCACCAATCAGGAAGAGCTTGCCCGCACCGAGTGCGACAAGCTCCTTGCCGCCAACGAGAAGTATTTCACCGACTTCGACCAGCACACCCTCGTCGACCGTGCTATCTTTGTTGAGACCTTCATGTATATGTGGAAAGCCGGTCAGGCTCCCTACCTCGACAAGAAGGGCAAGGACGAAGCCGGCGTGCAGAAGTTGCTCGAAGGCATCTACGACAAATCGATGCTCAACAACCGCGCCAAGTACGACAAGTTCCTCAATTCCTACAAGGCCAAGGATTGGGAGAAGGTCTTCACCTGCGACCCCGCCGTCGACCTCTTCAACCTTGCCTATACCTATGCATACACCACCGACAAGGAGAAGACCTACGATGTCAACAAACGCGAAATCAACCGCCTCATGCGCACCTATGTCCGCGGCATGATGCAGCAGTACCCCGACAGTAACTTCTTCCCCGATGCCAACCTCACCCTCCGTGTCGCCTACGGCCATGTCGAAGGCTTCCGTCCCAAGGATGCCGTCTACTACACCCCCTACAGCACCCTCAACGGCATCATGGAGAAGGAGAACCCCGACATCTATGACTATGTGGTGGAGCCCAAACTCAAAGAACTTTACAACAACAAAGACTATGGCCGCTATGCCAACCTTCGCGGCGAAATGCCCGTTGCCTTCATCGCCACCAACCACACCACCGGCGGCAACAGCGGCAGCCCCGTCCTCAATGCCGACGGTCAGCTCATCGGCATCAACTTCGACCGCTGCTGGGAAGGCACCATGAGCGACCTCCTCTTCGACCCCGACTACTGCCGCAACATCAGCCTCGACATTCGCTATTGCCTCTTCATCATCGACAAGTTTGCCGGTGCCTCCCACCTCATCAACGAGATGACCATCGTACAATAAAGCACACCTGACAAAATTATAAAGCCTTTTGTAAACTATAAAGTAAAAACTAAAAACTAAAAAGTTTATTGGCATAGCATTTGTCCAATCCTTTTTAGCTTTTAGTTTTTATCTTTTACTTTATCACAAATTCTCAATTCAAAATGACTTTATGTGTTACGATGCTCTGGGACGTATGGAGACGCAGGAAGTAGTGGCCGCGGGGAAGGGCGCTGACGTCGATTTCGGTCGGGGTGCCGTTGATTGGGCGCGACAGCACAGTCTGGCCCGCAGCATTGACCAGTTCGGCCATGCCCTTGCCGTCCACACCCCCTATGGTCAGTCGGGTTGAGGCGGGGTTGGGATAGACGGCGATGGCCATTTCGGGCATGTCGGCTATGCCGTTGCAGTCCTCATAATATTTGTCGGCAAACTGCCCCCAATACTGGTCATTCAGCCATGCGTCCAGACTGCCGCAGGGGACGACGATGCTGTCCACATCAGTCATGTACAGACAGCCGTATTGTGGTTCGGTGGTGACGGGTGGCACGGTGTTCTTGAAACGCAGCATGGTCAGAGGATTGGAAGTGAATGCTTCCAACTCAATGGTGTCGACGGGGGCAGTGAAAACGACCCTTCTCAAAACTCCATGGTAGTATCCTTCGAAAGCGCCCGTGCGTACAGAATGCAGAGTGGATGGCAGCTGTAGTTCTGAGAATGCACATCCGCCGAAGGCAAACGAGTCGATGACCGCGACGGCATCGCCCCATGTGATTTGCGACAGCGACTCGCAGAAATAGAAAGCACTTTGGGGAATGACGCGCAAACCATTCGGAATAGCTATTGAAGTCAAGTTGGAGCATTCCTCAAAGATAGCACCGCCCATTGTGTTGAGGGTAGCAGGCATGCTAACATGTGTCAGTGATTGGCAATAGTAGAAGGCAGATTCATCAATCAGCCTCATCTGTGAGGGCAGGTCAATGCTCTTGAGCGAACTGCTGTTGAATGCCTCCTTGCCAATGGTGGTGGCACTGTCGGGCAGTCGCACATACTTGATATTGCTATTGCCCCCAAAGCCATTGACATAACGCAGAGTGGATGGCAGAGTGAGCGAATCGGAACTCTTATGAGCCGAAAGCAGCGAGTCGCCCCCTGCGGAGTAGATTAACATACCGTCCATATAGTAGTGAGTGTTCCCCTCCGAGAGGGTCAGATTGTCCAAAGAGGAGCATGCCGTGAAAGGCGAGTAACCAATATGCACCACCGACGCGGGAATAACCACGTTGTTCAGATTGGTGTTGGACACAAATGCCCAGTAGCCAATGCTGGAAAGTCCCTCTGGGAGCGGCACGGCAGTAATATTTTGGCAGTAGGCGAAGGCAAGCGGCGCAATGTGCCTTATGCTTTGCGGCAAAGTGATTACGCCACGTTTTGAGGAGGGACATGCAACTAGGGTGGCCGTATCCTTGCTGAACAGCATTCCATCAATTGACATAAAGTAAGGGTTGTTCTCATCTACGGCAATAGCAGTCAGATTGTTGGCCGCCAATGCTATTACATCTATATCCTTAACCGATGATGGGAGTGTGATGGTTGCCGGGCCATTGGCAAACAGGAAACAGCCATACTTAATCTTGGTGACGGACGAAGGAATGCTAACACTCGAAAGCGTGCAGCCATAAAAGGCCATTTCGCCCAATGCAACCACATCATAGGTGATGCCATCGTGAGTGACCACTGACGGAATGTTGATATTGCCCCGATAGCGACTACAACTCGGGGCCACCTCAGCGGTTTGTTCCGCCTGCGAAAGAACATTGTACGTAATACCTCCAACTTCAAAGACTTGCGCCTTAGTTACAGAAGGAATCCATAACAGCATAGCCATTGCTAAAAAACGTAATTGTTTGATCATGATGATTGGATTCTAAAATGTTTATACTAAAACGTGGCGAGGCACAGTGCCTTGCCACGTATCCATACCCATTATAATAACTCGTTAAGATATATGCAGACTACACTATCTCCTTTGTAAGTAGTTAAATCTGCTTTATACCTACCAGCGGGAAATACATCAGTACCAGCAAGATCAACCAACTCATCTGATAATAACTCGCAGTCAGCGTGGAACGTCATATAGCCATTCCTTGCACTGTCTACCAGCTCACCAGCATTGTTTGAAAAGAGATAATCACTAGGTATCAAGAAAGCATAAGGATTGTCCAAGAACATAATCATCCAGCATGCCTCATCACCTGAGAGTATTGTAAGGTCGAATCCACAGATGAAACCACTTAACGAATTACAGAGTGGATAAGAAATTGTTCTACGGAATGTGAAATGTGGTTGCACTGGTTGACTGGTATATAATTCTGGTAGCTCTTTTGTTTGAGAATTTTCTGTTATGTTATTCTCTTTAACAATTTCATTTCCTTCTTTGTTGCAAGCGACAAAAGTAATCGTACCTGCCACCATGATTATAGCTGCAATAGCTAAAAAAAATTTTTTCATATTATTATATTTTTTACTTAGACTCTACTATCGCGAGAGCCATTGCGGTTGCTGTAGTGCTGTGTGGATTTGCGCAACATTTCTACTGCCATACAATAAAGTCAGCCAGTACACGTTACCCCTATTATATAGGGCGACTGCTCTATGCCTTGGGTGCGGTAGTGCAGGGAAGAGTGGCTAATGAGATTCCTATTCAAAGACACTCTCCCTGCTTCGGCACCCTCATTTTTTTTATGCCCCAACACAACGGCGCACCAAACTTGTGCGGGGCTTCGTCAGATGATATACATACGTTTAAAAGGTTTGTCCAAACAGGGCTTAGGGTGTTTGCTATTATTCTTTTTACTATTTTATTGCAACAATGGTATACTGCCCATTAGCATACGTTGTGCTTACTTGATATCCTTCATTGTTTTTTTCTTTTGGCCACTTCTTGGCTTCTGTTGGGTCTGATGTCGTTAGGGTTTGAACAACTTTTGTCTGTTCTCCATTTACTGTTGCTCCATAGTTGACAAAACTGACTTCATGCCCTTGTGCAGCCAATGAAAGCATACCATCAACAAATCCATCCCATTCGGCTTCACTTCGCAGAATGATTTGGTCGGTCACACCATCAACAGTATAACTTATAGTGCGTATGGTGGTCATTTCAGAATAAGTGGGCTGTAATCCTACTATTTTTCCTTTTGGCAGCTTTCTGCCATTGTTGCCAGCACCGCAAAGAGTGCTACAGTGATAACGATTCTTTTCATTTTGAGTATATTAATTAATAAGTTATTTCTTCTAATTTCATATCATATATCGGGATAAACTGTGAATCATTGACATTGTGAAAAATGCACACTGACTTTTTCAAATGGGAAAAGACTACCAAATTTTTTATTACTTCCCTGCGTGGTCCTTTTGTGATGGTATCTATAACATGCCGTAGGCCGAATGAATGGTCAACAGACATTAGTTCTTTGTACTCTTTTGGATACATAGAGAAACGAAGGATGCCTAGTTGTTCACAGAGGCTATCCCACACAACTGAATCCTTTGTTTCGAGCATGGTGACATCGACAAAGACAGAGTCATTAACTTTGTAGCCTTTGATATACGTGGCATCAACGCCATCCACTTCTGCATACTTCTTGTATAAGTCGCTGACTTCGTTGGATGGGAAGATATATCTCCACTGCAAGACAAGACCGATGATAAGAACCTCGGCAACAGCCAAGAGGGCCACTATCAGCCAAAAGCGTTTTTTGTTGAAGGTATGGGTCATAGCTGTTGGATTATATTGCTGAGGGTGTCGCAGAGGGAGGTGTCCGAACATTGGGTGGTGGTGGTAACCTTGACGTAGTCGCGTGTGGTGGCAAACGTTTTGTTGGAGTTAAGGCCAACGACCAAAAGTAGGCAGGCCGCAATGGAGTAGGACGGGAGGCGGAGACGGAAAAACTCTGCGCGGCCATGCGCCCCGACGGACGGGGCACCGTGGGGGGTGCCTTTCTCCGCTATCGCTATCGAAGCCCTCCACTGGAGGCCTTCTTCACCTCTGAGGACGAGCCCCAGCCACCAGCGACGGTGGCGAGAGAGGCGGCTCAGCCGGTCGGCATAGCGCGCCATGCGGTAGGGCTGCGAGCGGAGGCGGCACGTCTGCCACATGAGCCAAAGGCTGCGGGCAGCCCGCAGAGCAACCCAGCCAACGACAAGGGAAAGGACGACGATGGCAACACCCAAGGGCGTGACCCCCACTGGGGCGGTGTGCCATAGGAGGCTGGCCCCCAAGGCGAGGACGAGGAGGCAAAGGATGAGCAGGTAGCGGTCGGCCTGACGGAGGAGCTGAAACTGCGAGGGGCGGGTACCGCCCATCAGGGCATGGAGCCGCTCGGGGGGGATGGGCGGTATTTGCCCAGCGGCCTCGTCTATGTGGTGGGCTGCATTGCGCAGTCGGAGGAATAAATCTTCTGTTGTATTCATATCTTATGATGATTTGAGAACCATTTTTTTTATCTTTGCTAATAGTCGCGACATGCGTTTGCGTGCATTGTCTTCGGTGATGCCCTCGGCAAGGGCTATGGTGCTGTAGGAGTCCTCGTTGAGGTAGTGCTCCAAGAGGATGCGTTCGCGATGGTTGAGTTGCTCGGTAATTTCGTCAAGCAGGTGCCAGTCGTCGGAGACCTCGCTGCTGGAGAGGGTTTCTAACCCATACTGGTCAGCAAGGGGTAGCAGTTCCTGGTGCTCGGGGTTGCGGAGGTAGTGGACAGCGGCATGGTAGGCGATTGAATTGATCCAGGTGGACTCGGAGCTGTCGCCACGGAAACGGCTGAGATTATAGCGGCTGAATTCTTCCCATAGAGTCAGGACGCACTCCTGCCTGAGCTCTTCAAAATAGAATGCACTGCCCTTACAGCACCGCAGGCAGATGCTGTTGATGACTGGGTAGTGGCGGTTCAGCAGGTCGCTGAATTCTATTTCTTGCTGCTGTGTCGGCATCAGGCAAACATATACACCTTATTAGAGGCTAAAAAAAATGAAATATGTGACAGACACCCAAAAAAAATTTTCTGTTCCCGCACTGTTATTGTCTCGCACAGGCATGGCATTTGCATGTCTGGAAGCCAGTCTTGGATTTACTTGCAGGATGGCAAGGGGCGCAGGGGCGGTCCGTAATGGTGTACGGTGCACGATGGGGACGGAGGCCACCCAGATTTTCAGAACTGGAAATAGATGAAGGGCTGCAGGTCGGCTGTGATGAACTGGTAGAGGCAGAAAACGCTTGCTACCACGACAAGGAGCATCAACCAGAGGGGCATCTGGGCAAACCAGAGGCGATAGCGGCGTTTGAAACGATCGGGGAGCCAGTGGATGACCATGCCGATGAGGAATACGACAAAGACAGCCGTATAGTTTTGCAGGATGGCAGGGACCTGCTGCCAGTTCCACTGGCCGCCGATGCGCTCGACCATCTGGGTGGCGGTGCGCCAAGCCACTTCATTGGCTTCGGCGGGGTTGAGGTTGGATCCACTGCGGAAGAAGAGTCGGGTGAAACTGATGAAGATGAAGGTGAAGAAGGTGTTCCACACCATGACCACTGTGTCTTTGAACCGCGAACTGCGGTAGTGCCTGCCCCAAAGGGCGGGCACCAGGTTGAACAGGATGATGACGGGTGCCACCACCATGAAGGCAAAATGGAACATGCTGAGCACCGGCACGGGGAAATAATGATAGGCACTTTTGAACGCCAAATAGACTGCCGATATGCCTAAGATGCGTGCCCAGGGGCCCCATTTCTTCCAGGTCTTGTAGACCAGGATGCCCAAACCGTTGAGGGCACCCCAGGTGATGAAGTTGAAGGAGGCTCCATGCCACATGCCGCCCAGAAGCATGGTGTTGAAATTGTTGAGATTGGTGTTCATGTCTTTGCGGTGACGAGGGAAGACCCAATAGACCAACGCAAGCAATGCCACCAAGAAGATGGCAGCAAGGGTGATGGGACGGCTCTTGGCCATGAGGGCCACTACCAGCAGCATGACGGTGGGAATGAGGTAGGTGCCGAGGGTGCTGTTGCGGTTGCCACCCAGGGGTATGTATAGGTAGTCCTTGAGCCAGTTGCTGAGGGAGATATGCCAGCGTTTCCAGAAGCCTGCGGGGTTGGTGGCTTTGTAGGGCGAGTTGAAGTTCTTGGGCAGATAGAACCCCATGAGCATGGCCACACCGATGGCGATGTCGGTGTAGCCCGAGAAGTCGGCATAGACCTGCAGCGAGTAGATAATCAGGGCGAAGAAATTCTCGAAAGAGGTGTAGAGAAGCGGATTCTCAAAGACGCGGTCGACAAAGGAGACGGCCAGATAGTCGCTGAGGATGAGTTTTTTGAAGAGGCCGTTGATAATCCAGAAGACGGCAATGCCAAACTGCCTGCGGGTGAGGAAATAGGGCTTGTAGAGCTGCGGGATGAACTGGTCGGCACGGATGATGGGACCCGCCACTAATTGGGGAAAGAAGGTGGTGTAGAACCCAAAGTCGAGGATGTTGTCGGCATGGCGCACCTTGCCTTTGTATACGTCGACAATATAGCTGATGTTTTGGAAGGTGAAGAAACTGATGCCCACGGGTAGGAAGATGGCATTGGCAATGGAGTAGTGGGTGGAGGCAATGGTGTTGAATATGTCGGTGAAGAAATAGGCATACTTGAAATAGCACAGCACGGCAAGGTTGACCACAACGCCGAGGACCATCAAGGAGCGGCGATTGCTTTGGGTAGACCGACCCGTGCGGACCTCACGGCTGCGCAGGTTGTCGAAGAGTATGCCCAAGAAATAGCCCACAATGGTAGAGAAGATGAGCAGCGCCACATAGTTGCCCGAGGTTTTGTAGTAGAAAAAGAGGCTGACCAGAAAAAGGTAGCCGTTGCGCCACAGACGGCGGCCTTTGCCAATGCGACGGTTGGTGGGAAGGGCGGCGAGTTTGCGACGGGCATGCCCCTGACCTAACGACACGATGAGGGCAAAGCCTATGAAGGCCAGAAAGAAAAATACCCAGAAATGGATCTGCGTGAAGAGGAGCGGATGGGAGTCGTCGAAGGCGAGCAGATGGGTCAGGTAGGTGAGGAAATCGTTCTTGAGCATCGGTTGGACGGTGTGAGACTAAAATGAGGAGGGACTTGGTGTGTGGGTTGTGTGGCGCGACTTGCGACGAAGACCACGAGGCAATGGACGCTCCTGAGATGGGGAGGATTGGAGCGTCTGGCCCTGAGAGGTGGCAGGTTGGGAGGTGGCAGTAGGTTCCGTGGTATTGTCTTTCCTGCCAAGGGGCTGCCAGTCTTTGCTGAGCTCTTTGTTCAGGGCCTCAAAGAAGAGGTCGCCCACCAGCTGATAGCCGGCATGGGTGAAGTGCACCTTGTCGGTTTGCGCCAGCTTGGCTTTCTGCCATTGCGCCATCGACTTGAGCCCCCCCATCACCTCAAACTGGTCCCACACGGCACCGCCGGTGAGTTGGGCCAAGCGATAGCAGACATCGCGCACCTGCAGCCCATTTTTGTTGACAGTGTAGGCTCGGCGCCCCGTCTTGCGGTAACTGTCGTTGTTGGTGATGAAGATGAAGGCACAATGGGGATTGACGGAACGGATTGAGTCGCAGAGTTGCAGGTAGTTGTTCTTGAAAACCACCGAGTCGAAGTCGTTGCCATGGGCATCGTTGATGCCAATGCCAAAGATGACCAGATCGGGACGTACAAGCTTCAAATCGCGCGTGAGGGAACATTTGAAATAGTCGGGCACAGCAGCACCATTCACCCCGATAGAGCTGTAGGTGATGCCATGGTTGCGGCTGCTGAGGTAGACACCCGTGAGCGTGAAGCACTGCCCTTGTGAGCAGGGCAGCACGATGTCGAACGAATCGACATTGGCAAGGAGGTTGAAGACGAAGCGATGGTTGGCCGTGTCGATATAGGAGGGCGGAACATTGAGGTTGCCGTAGCTGACGGTGGGGACAACGCCATGGGGAGAATGGCCCAACACGATGATGCGCGATACGGCATAGTCGAACTGCTTGTCGTTGTTGAGAATTTGAATGCGGGTGGGCACATCCTGCGCCGTTACCGAGATGCCACAGAGGCCCATGGGGTAGGCCGGCTCTTTGTGGACATTACGGGTGAGGATGACTTTCTCAAGGCAGTGGACCTTATAGTCGGCTGGGTTGTTGCACTTGGCTGCTGCCGAATAGGGGAAGATGAGGCCACGCCCCCCAACGGCACCAGGATAGGCCCTGAGGATGTTGGTGCGTATGCGGTGGGGCAAGGTGCCTGCCTGCACATGCGAGCCCCCGATATGGACGATGCTGAGGTTGCCCTGGCCGGTGGCGGTGATGCGCTGCCACTTCTGGAAAAGGAACTCCATAGGAGCCGAATTGGTGTCGTAGTGCAGCACGTTGGCCTCACGACGGATAAAGGGATAGTCCTGCGCCCGCAGGGTGAAGGCGGCCAAGAGGCAGAATAGCGCCACAAGGAGTTTCTTACTGAACATCTTCTACCTCCTTGCGCATTTTATAAATATGATACATATTGTCAAAAGCTTTTGAAAGTCGGTCGCCCATGATGTCGACGCCGCGCTGAGAAAAATGGATATAGTCGGGTCCACCCAAACCTTGGTCGACCCATGCTGCCATGGAGTTGTAGCCCCCCATGGCATGATAGATGCTCCAGAAGGCCGCACCATGGGCATTGGCCATCTGCTGCAACGACTCCACGACCAACGGCAAGGCGGGGTAGGTCTGCAACTCGCCATTCTCGCGAGTGCTCATGTCGGACGGACCGATGAAGAGTATCTTGGCACCGGGGCAGCATTGATGGAGCCTGTCGATCTGACGGCCCATATTGGCGCAGTAGGCATCAATAGACTGCTTGCCTCTGAGATAAGGCACCGAGTTGCCACCAAACTGGAGTATGATGAGCCCTACGTCCATCTGAGCATAGGCAGCAGCCAACTGGTCGCTGTTGATTTGAGTGAATTGGTGACCCGAACAACCGCGCATGGGGATGTTGTCGACAGCCACACCGGGACCGTCGTCAACCATGATGCCATAGATATCGGCCGTGCCACTGACGGAGAGCGTGACAGAGGTGGTGGCAGTGTCAAGTTGCCAACTCATGGCGTGCACACCCTCTTCCTCACAGAGCTGATCATTGCTATAGGAGCCGCGACGGTCTCTAAAGTGCACCGAGAGGGGTCCCGGACGGTTGTTGAAAATCATCGTGAAATGGGAGAACTGCCGCAGCCGGTCGTCGCAACTCCTGTGGGTGCCTGCGGTGATGGTGCTGCTGGCACTGCCCGCCACGCGGAAGTCCTGCACCATGGGACCATAGTTGCCGCCAGCCCTCACCACCAAGGTGTCGCCAAAAGGCGACTGGCGCACGAGGTCGCCGGTTGCATAAGTGCTGACGGAAAGACTGGGGATGAGGGTGGCAAAGGGCACCAAACCCGGCCCACCACCACCAAAGAGCCCTTGCATATAGGCACGAAGACGGTTGGTCATACGGTCCATCTCGATCTGCGAGTCGCCATAGTGCACGATGCGGATGACGCGCCCTGTATGCTGGGTGTGTTCCAACTGGGCAAAGAGGTCGTCGAAGAAACGGTCGTCGTTGTTGGGGAACCAGAAGCGGGTGTCGCTGCTGTCCACCTGATGACGGTAGTGGTTGAGCGAGTCTTGCTTGGTCTTCATCACGGCCGCCAGCGAGTCCTGCTCAGCCAGGTAGGCCTCGACATCCAACTGCCGTTGGGGATTGAGAATTTTGGTGAGCGTGGGAAAGTGGAGGTTGAGTGTGCCCACCGTCAGTCCCTCCTTAGGATAGAGATAACTGATGGCACAGAGGAACGCCAACACGAGGGCTATGAAGAGGAGTGTCCTGTACGGTTTCATTGAAGTTTTTTCTTCAACTCGGCAATATCTTTATACATTTCTTCCAGTTTGCGCTGCATCACATAAATCTTGCGCTGGCGGTCGGCGGGCATGGCAGGGGATCCCAGCACAACGCTGTCACTATCGATATTGCGGGTGACACCCGACTGGGCAGCGATGGTGACGTTGTCGCCTACGGTGATATGCCCCACGATGCCTACCTGCCCAGCAATAATGCAGCGTTGGCCAATATGGCCGCTGCCGGCACAGCCACTCTGCGAGGCCATGGCGGTATTTTTGCCCACAGTGACATTATGGGCTATCTGGCAGAGATTGTCAATCTTAACCCCTTGGTGGATGATGGTGGAGCCCATGGTGGCTCGGTCGACACAGGTGTTGGCACCAAGCTCCACGTCGTCCTCTATGACCACGTTGCCAATCTGGTCGATTTTGTTGTAAGAACCATCCTCGGTGGGGGCAAAGCCAAAGCCGTCGGCCCCAATGCTGACACCGGCATGCAGGATGCAGTTCTTGCCCACCTTGCACTCGCGGTAGATTTTCACACCCGGGTAGAGGATGGTGTTGTCGCCCACCTCGACATAGTCGCCAATATAGACCTGCGGATATATCTGCACATTGTTGCCAATCTTGGCCTTTCGGCTGATGACGGCGAACTCTCCGATATAGCAGTTCTTGCCCACTTTGGCCGAGCAATGGACACTGCTGCGCCATGAGCGACCTTTCTTGGGTTTGCTGGCCGTGTTGAACATGTGCAGCACCTTGGCCACACAGAGGTAGGGATTGTCGACACGGATAAGGGTTGCATCGACAGGGTGCTCCAAAACAAAGTCTTTGGCTATCAGGATGGCCGAAGCGTGACGCTCGTAGATATAGTGGGTGTACTTGGGATTGGCCAAGAAGGTGATGCCCCCTTCGTCAACCTCCTCTATTCTGCAGGGTTTCCAAATCAGAACGTTCTCATCGCCCTCAATGGTACCTTTCAGTTTCTGGGCTATTTGTTTTGCTGTGAATTGCATGTGAGATAAGGTTTTAATTTCGTATATGTTTCATTGTCGATAATGGGGACCTTCAGTAGGTCTTCTATATCTTTATACAAGCCTGTCTGCTCGCGCATACGCACGATAGCCTTGGCTTGGTAGTAGTCGAGGTAGGGATGGCGTTTCAACTGGTCGATGGTGACACTGTTGATATCCATCTGGGTGACGCCCTCTGGATTGACGGTGACATGGGGCGCGATGTCGTTATAGCGGACCGAATCGATGCCGTAGACTTCCCAGAGCTGCTCTGCGCTGACAAAGCCTCCCAGCAGCGACCTATATTTTAGTATTCGTCGCGCGATGGTGGGTCCAATATTGTAAAGCTGAATCAAGTCCAACGAGTCTGCACTGTTCAGCTCAATGGTTATGTATTTCGATTTGTGGTAGATGTGCGCTGGCGGTGAGACAGGCTCTACTTGGGCAGTGGCGTTCTGTCCGCCACGTGAGCCATAGGCCGAGCGCTGGTAGTTGGCCCTCCCCTTTGCCAAACCATAGCGGGCGGGGGTATGTTGCTGTGTCGGCTCAGGAAAAGAATCTACGGTTTCGGGGCCAACCTCAGGGAACGGCTTAGCAGGGCTGGTTCTGAGTGCTATAAAAATAACAATCAGCAGTGCCACCAATAGCACTGCTGCCAACCATAAGTATCCCCTTTTACGGGCTATTCCTCCTCGGTCCATTCCAGTGTTCCTCTTTGGTGAACTATCATAGGGGATCGAAAGCCATCATCAGACTCGAAGCTGTCGCCGTAGGTCACTCGGTCGCCATTCTTTGATCGGACAGGATTGGGGGAGAAGATGCGGTGCTGCATCCGGTTCCAGGTGAGGTCTTGCAGATAGACGGTGTCGCCTCGTTGCAAGTCAATAATCACAACACTGTCTTTCACCATCAACTCGTCTCGGCCGTCGTAGGAGATGGCGTAGCGGGCTTTCAAGGTGGCTGTGGGCTTGCGGTAGCCGTCATAGAAACGGGCAAAAATGCCTTGGGGATAGACGGTCTGCATCTTGGGCGCACCATACTGCTCGATAATGGGGGCCCACATGAGCATCTGCAAACGACCATTCTCGCTCTGCTGGATGCTGGCCTGCTTGATGACGTTGTCGGGGAGTTCTTGTGGCTCAAACATCTTCACTTTCTCAATGTCATTGCCACATGCAACAATACAACAGATAAGAAACAGGGACAAAGCCCCGTTTCTTATCTGAATAGTCATATTCTTAATTCTTCGCGCCAACATTTAGCGGGTTCTGACGACTGTGGATTTTCCAATCCAACCCGGAACCACATAGCCGTGACCGTCGATGAGGTTGAGCATGAAGGCGTCGTTCTTTTTGGGGAAGTAGGCGGAGTAGGTGCCAATGAGGCGTTTGGCCATGTTGGCAATCTGCTCGGTGGGCTCGACAGACATGGCGTGACGGCACTCGTCGACAGCAGCCCAGTAGGCTGAACGGCCACCCATGCCGTCGTCGATGCTGCGGGAGCTGGAGGCGTAGACCTGTGCCAGGGCGATATAGGGCTCACCCTTGGTGCGGTCGATTTCGGCAGCCTTCATCAGGGCGTTGCGGGCAGCGCTGTAGCTGTTCTGGCCATTGTAGCTCAAACCCAAGGTCAGGTAAGCGCGATAGAGGTCTTTCTTCTCGGTCAGGCCCTTGACGGCATCCTGAATGTACTGGACGGCCTCAGCGTACTGCTTCTTACCGTAGCACATGGTACCCATACGCATGGCGGTGCTGGGCGAAGGCTCCAACTTGTAGAGGTTCTCAGTGGCATCAAAGAAGAGCTTACTCTCGGTGCAGCCTTTCTTCATCATGATGTCGGTAATCTTGCGCAGCAGCAAGGGGTCGTTGGGGTTCTCGTTAAACTTGTTCTGATAGATGGAGACCAGCTGGTCGCAATTGGCATAGGGCGAGAAGACGGCATCGACATTGTTGATGTAGCCGCTGATCTTCTGCACCTTGAGGGTGTCCTCAACAACCTGCTCAACAATCTCCTCCAGACGGGTGATAGCGATATCGTAGTTGTCGATAATCAGGGTAGCCTCAGCAAAGCCTGCCTGCACATAGTCGACGGTGGCTTTGAAGAAGAGGGTGATGTAGTTCTCGTCGATATCGTTGACACCGGCCTTGACGGCGGCATCGTAGATTTCGTAAATCTCCTTCACCGCTTGGGGCTTGTACTCGCTCAGGGTGGTGGCTTTCATGCAGAGCACCTTGGCCTCCTCGCCGAAATTGGCGATGCGGGTGTCGTACATGGCCATCAGCTCCTGTATGTAGGCTTCGCGCTCCTCATCGGTAGCAGCTGCCTTAATCATGGCATCCATGATTTTCTCACCTCTTTGGTAGACACCCTTGCTGAAACGGGGGCAGTGTTTGATAATCTGACGCCAAGGCTCATAGCAGTCAGTGTAGGCTTTCTGTTTGTAAAATTCTTGGTACAGCGACACGTTGCTGATGCAGGCGATACTGTCATCAGGGGTTTCACCATACTTGTTCTGTGCATTTGCAGCCAAGCTCATGCTTAGTGCGGCGGCTGCGATCATTACAATTTTCAGTTTCTTCATGGCTAATAATGTATCGGTTTATTTACCGTATTAGTATAATTTATTTTTGATTTCTTGTTAATTTCACTCCCTGAAGGGTTGCTCTTTAGGAGTTTTTAATATGTTTTGCCTTTTAAGCCTGCTGTTAGTTATACTTTCTCTTGGAGAACCAACGCTCGCAGGAACCTATCGAGATTCCCACCGTAAAGACATCGCGACGCAGCAGGTCGATATTGCCAAAACTGCTGTAGGCCAAGCTCAACCGCAGCACCGACTTGCCTTTGCGCATCGGCAGGGAAAAGCCCATGCCGCCCCCCACCTCGTTGAGGTGGTAGCCCGTGCCGTCCACCAGCTCCAAAGCCAGGCGGCCGCTGTTATAGTAGAAACCGGCACTAATGCCTATGCGCGACCAATAGCTGCTGGCATTCTGGTCTCCTTTCCACTCACCACCCAAAGCAATGCGGTAGTTGCTACCATAACGCAACGCCGAGGTGCCAAAAATATTGTAGTCGACATTCTCTTCATATTTCATTCCGCTGTAGGGGGAGTAGTAGCCATCCAAGGCCACCTCCCACAGGTCGTTGCGCTCCAAAGAGAGGCCTACACCTACCGACAGGGGCTGCTGCAAACTGCTTTCATAGGTGTCGCTCACTCCGGGGCCTGGGAAAATTGTGTCGAAAAGATACTCCGACGCACCTCCTGCAAAGAAAGTGTAAACCAACGATTTGTCCTGCAATTTCATGTTGCGGGGCAATCGGGCGGTGACACCCATGTGCAGGGTATACCGTTCACCGATAGGCTGCAAATACTGCAACCCTAAGTCGAAAACCAAGTTGCTGACAAGGGTGTTCTTCTGTCGACGCGAATCGGTCATAAAGGTACTATCGCTACCCTGAAAATCATAGGTGATGGCACGCACGATGGAGCCATAGAGGTAGTCGACGTTGAAACCCAGTGAGAGACGTTTGCCGATATTAAAGGCATGACCCCAATAGATTTGTGCCACGCCGCCATTGCCGGCATAGATGGTCTTCACGTCGCTCAGCGTCAGGGGGTCATAATTGTTCTGGGTCGACTCGTAGTTGACCGAGCTGTAGGGCAGGATGCCTGCCGAAGTCTTCCACCATTTGGTCAGCGGGAAAGCCACGGTCAGGTAGGCCACGTTGCCGTCGGCATCGGTCTGCTTGTTGATATCGTTGCGCAGCACACTGCTCTGGATGTTCACGCCAATGTCAAAGACAAAACTCTCCGGCTCTACCGATGCATAGGAGGCGGGATTAAAAGGATTGATGGTGTTGCGCGATGCACGGGTATAAACCACACCGCCCATACTATAAGCCGAAGGCAGATTGTAGGGCAGGTCGCTGGACCCTATGCCAAACTGCGAAAAAGGAATGTTAAAGCCGTTCTGCGCCTCGGCCCCATTGAGCGGTCCCAGCAGCACGGCAAGCAGCAAAAGAACTATCGGTTTATTTTTTCTCATTTTCTTTCAATATCTCGTTTAGTCCAATCATTACCAAATAGGGCTCCCACACGCACCCCTTCACATTCAGCAGCCCTTCGCCCCACACCCAGTCGGCATCGCCGCCTGTCAGCAGCACTGGCGTATCGGGTTGTTTCTCACGGTAGTGGGCAACAAAACCCTCCACCGCATAACGCGTCGCCGTCAGCACACCGGCCTCCATCGACTCCTGGGTCGTGCGACCCGTGATGGGGGTTTTAGTGGGGTCTTCAATGGTTAATAACGGCAATTTTGCCGTAAAAGTATGCAAGGCACGAAACTTAATCTCTATCCCCGGCAGAATGGCACCCCCACGGAAGACACCGTCGGAGTCGATATAGTCGATGGTGATGCACGTTCCGGCATCCACTATCACGCACCCTTTGCCTGCACACAGCTTATGTGCTCCACAGGCAGCAGCTATGCGGTCGGGCCCCAAGGTTTCGGGGGTGGCATAATCCAGCGTTATGGGCAGCCGACTCTGCGAGGAAAGCACCGTCATGTTGTCGGTCTTCAGCTGCAATTGGTCCATGTCCAACTGACCCGTGGCACACACTATGGCAGCATCCACCTCCTCATCGGGCAGCCCCTCCCCTTCCTCACTCAACCGCACCAGCTGGTCGCCCTCAAAGAGCGCCCACTTCATGCGTGTGTTTCCTTTATCAATGGTCAGGTACATGTTTTGCGGTGTCAGCCTTTTGTGTTATACATGTTCATTGCGCGGTCAGGGCCTTGGGTGACAAAACATTTCACCGCCTCGCAGGCGGTCTCTATCTTGGGCTGCAGCACGGCCAGCTCGTCGTCGTCAAAAGCGCCCAACACATAGTCTATCTGGTGCCCACGGCTGAAATTGCTCCCCACGCCCACGCGCAGGCGGCAGTAGTTGCTGCCTCCCAGCAGCTGCTCTATGTTGCCCAGCCCGTTGTGGCCACCACCGCTGCCCTGCTTCTTCATGCGCAAGGTACCCACAGGCAGAGCAATGTCGTCCACCACCACCAGCAGGTTCTCCTGCGGCACCTTCTCGGCCTGCAGCCAGTAGCGCACCGCCTCGCCGCTGAGATTCATATAGGTGGTGGGCTTAATCATCACCACCGTGCGGCCCTTCAGGCGGAACTCCGTGCGGTAGGCCTTGCGTTCCAGGGTCCACTTCACCGGTTTGTCGGGGGTGCCGACCATCTTGGCCAATGCCTCCACCACCATAAAACCGGCGTTGTGCCGAGTACCTTCATACTCCTCACCCACATTTCCCAAACCCACTATCAGATATTTCATACTATAATCTGTGTCGTCATACAATCTTGTCTCGCTGTAGCGTTTAGCCTCAGCATCCTCCGTCTTCGAGGCCGGATGAGCGGACTCCTTCTGCAAAGGATTTTCCTCAATGTCGGCTGATTTACAGCGAGAAAAGAGTCTTTTAAATAGGTTCATATATATAAAAATAGGTTGCAAATTTACACAAAAATCCTGACATAAACACAGATGCATAAAAACATTTTATATTTCTCACCAATTTGCCATGTTTTTTTATTCCCTCCCCCACCGCACAATAAATAAACCTTTTCTCCGTTATAATGAAAAAGATACCTCTACCCGTCATGAAAAAGATACGTTTCCTCTCCCTGTTCCTGTCGGTTTGGCTCCTCCCCTTCGGTGCCCTCGCCCAAACCGTCCTGCCAACCAATGCCCTCATCGTCTTCACGGCCAACTCCAGCGAGGTCTTCGCGGTCTATGTCGACGGCCTCCCCCTCGGCAATGTGTCCTACAACAACACCCAGCAGCAGGTCACCCTCTCCAACGTCTCCATCGGCATCCACGACATCACCGTGCGCCTCATCCGTCCCACCGACCGCATCGCCCACATCACCATCGACTACCAGCAGCAACCCCTCTACTGCAACGTCTATTACGATGCCACCTCCGGCCGCCTCTCCATCCTCACCGACCCCGCAGTCCAACTGCCTACCACAACCACCATCACGCCCACCACGCCTGCCACCACTACCACCCCCGTCACCCCCCTGCCTACCACCGATGTGATCGTGGTGCAACCACTCACCGGCTCGCGCTTCAGGGCCTCCGAAGGCGACATCCTCGGCATCGTCGAACGCATGAAGAAGACCACCTTCGAGAACGACAAGCTACAGCTTGCCAAGTCGTTCGTCAAAGGCAAATATATCAACACCCCCCAGGCCATCCAGATTGCCCAAGCCCTCCGTTTCGAGAGCAAACGACTCGAGTTCCTCCTCTATGCCTACGACTACTGCTACGACCGCGAAAACTACTACACCGCTGCCGACATCCTCAACTTCAACAGCAACAAGCAGAAACTGCTCAAACGCATCCAACATTCCTCCCCCCACCGTCGTCCACAACCCGCCCGCTCATCCCGCCGCTACTAAAACCACCTTTGCCAGCATTGGTAAATATGTGATAATGCGCTTCTCCGAAAAAAAATTTTTTATATGCTTATGCATATATCAAGTTTTTTGTGTAAATTTGCATTCCCAAATAATTGCTATTTAATATGAATATTTTACTCCTTGGTTCGGGTGGCCGCGAGCATGCCATGGCCTGTAAGATTGCTGCCAGCGAACGCTGCTCCCGCCTTTTCGTCGCCCCCGGCAACGCCGGCACGGCAAACCTAATTAAAACAAAAAACATCAACCTCGACCCTCTTGACTTCTCCGGCATCCACGCCTTCGTGCTCTCCCACGAAATACAGATGGTCGTCGTCGGACCCGAAGCCCCACTGGTGGCCGGCATCACCGACTATTTTGCTTCCCATCCCGCCCTGCGCAACGTCATGGTCATCGGACCTACCCAGAAAGGTGCCACCCTCGAGGGCAGCAAAGACTTTGCCAAGGAATTCATGTCCCGCCACCTAATCCCCACGGCAGCCTACCAAACCTTCACCCTCGACACCCTCAAGGAGGGCACCCAGTTCCTCCACTCTCTCAAATCCCCCTACGTCCTCAAGGCCGACGGCCTCGCTGCCGGCAAAGGGGTGCTGATTATCGACAATGTCAAAACGGCCGAAAAAGAACTCTCCAATATGCTCAAAGGCAAATTCGGCACCGCCTCCTCCAAGGTGGTTGTCGAACAGTTCCTCCAAGGCGTGGAACTCAGCGTCTTTGTCCTCACCGACGGCAAACACTATCACATCCTCCCCACCGCCAAGGACTATAAGCGCATCGGCGAGGGCGACACCGGTCTCAACACCGGCGGCATGGGCTCCATCAGCCCCGTCCACTTTGCCGACAAGCCCTTCATGCAGAAAGTCGAGGAACGCATCGTCATCCCCACCATCAAAGGTCTCCGCGACGAGGGCATCAACTACAAAGGATTCATCTTCATCGGCCTCATGGCCGTCACCAACGACCAAGGCGAACTCGACCCCTACGTCATCGAGTACAACGTCCGCATGGGCGACCCCGAAACCGAGAGTGTCTTCCCCCGCATCAAGAACGATGTGGTCGACCTCTTCGAGCATGTCTGGCGGGGCAACCTGCAGCAAACCACCCTCGACATCGACCCTCGCGCCGCTGCCTGTGTGATGCTGGTGGCCGACGGATACCCGGGCAACTACGAGAAAGGCAAAGAAATCCACGGCATCGAACAGGTCTCCAACAGCATGGTCTTCCATGCCGGCACCAAGCTGGGCGACAAAGGTCAGGTGCTCACCAATGGCGGCCGCGTGCTCTGCGTCACCTCCCTGGCCGAGAGCATGCCTTCAGCCCTGCTGCACACCTATCAGGAGCTTGAGAAAATAAAATGGGAGGGGCTTTATTTCCGCCACGATATAGGGCAAGACCTCCTGAGAATGATGATTTAGCTTACGGCTTAGCCTGATATAGGAAGAGGGCGGCAACGGGTGCTTCTGGCTCCCATTGCCGCCCTCTTTGGCTTGCCTTATGAGGGGGTACCTGCCGGGGTGCAGAGCCGCCGCCAGCGGATGAGTCCCAGTATACAGAAAACGGTGTAGACCACATACAGCAGGGCGGAGGCATAAAGCCCAGCACGCAAGAAGAGGAAAATCATGAGGGGCTCGACCAGGAGCCAGCAGAACCACTGCTGCCACCACTTGTGCGCAAGCATCCACATGCCCACGATGGTGAGGGCCGAAGAGAGGCCGTCGGTCCAAGGGAGCTGGCTTTCGCCCGTGAGGCGCAAGAGCCACCAGAGGAGGACCGTAAGGAGGGCCACCACCCCTGCCAGAAGCGGCCAAAGCCGACGCGGGCAGGAGGTGATGGGACGCTCGGGCGCGTCGGCCTTGCGCCCCCGGCCAAGGAGGCCGCGCCACACAAGGAGGCCGTAGACCGACATGGCAAAGTTGTACAGGCAGATGGAGGCGTTGGCATAGTATCGGGCCTGGAGGTCGATGACAAGGTAGAAGGCCGACATGAGGAGGCTGCTGGGCCAGAACCAACGGCTGGCACGGTACTCGCTGACGATGTAGACCAACCCGATGGCGGCACCTAAGATGTCGATGGCAGAGAGCATGCGAACGGATTAGAAGCGATAGATGACACGGGCGGTGAAGTTGATGCCGGGCTGCTGGAAGTAGCCGCGGTCGGTAACCACAGTCTGCCCCTCTGTATCGTAGTAGGCGCCACACCAGGCGTTGGTGCGGTAGTTGTGGTTGAGGATATTGTTGACGGCCAACTGGCATTCCAGTTCATTGCCGTGCCGCATGTTAAAGGTGTAGGCGAGGCGGGCATTGAGCAGGAAGTAGGGGTCGAGCTTGGCGGCTTCAAGGCCGGTGTTGTCGGCATATTGCTTGCCCACATATTTGCCCATGAGCTGCACCTTGGCGTTCTGGACGGGACGGTAGGTGAAGATGGCTGCTCCCACCACCGAGGGCGAGAGGGCGAGGTCGGTGGTGCCGAGGGATACCTGCTGGTGGTCGGACCAGTCGGTGAGCCAGAGGTCGGCCACATAGTCGACAACTTTGTTGGTGCTGAGGGTGAGGTTGGCGTCGAGTGAGAAATGGCTGTCAAAGCGGTAGCCGCCCACCAGTTCGAGGCCGAGGCGGTAGCTCTTGTCCACATTCTCCATCAGGGCGTAGCCGCTCTCGGTAATAAAGCCGTTGGGGGTCAGCTGGTCTTTGTAGAGCATGGCGTAGAGGTTGGCGTGGAAGTGGAAGTCCTGTTTCTGCAACTGATAGCCCAGTTCCATGTCGAGCATGGTCTCGGGATTGATGGGGTGCTGGTTGCCCACGGCCTCTTTGATGTCGGCACGGGCGGGTTCGCGGTTGGAGATGCCGGCCACAGCATAGAGGCGCTGCTCGGGGCTGATGAGGTAGTTGGCACCCACCTTGGGGTTGAAGAAGAGATAGGTGGTGTCGAAGGGAATGGGGCCATAGTCGTCGTCGTTGCCCTGGATGGTGTATTTGATGAAGCGGCCCTGCAGGTCGGCATAGAGGTTCAGGCGGCTGTTGATGTCGTAGTTGAGCTTGGCAAAGAATGCGGCGTCGTGCTTGTTGGAGGTGTTGAGGTACCAGTTGGCAAAGGGGTTGTCGGCGGTGAGGGTGGTACCGTTATGGTCAATCTCTCGTTGCAGCCAGATAACCTCGCCGTGGTGCTCGCCGTCGTAGTAGAGGTAGCTGCCGCCAAAAGTAAGGGCAAGGGGCCCCTGGTTGTAGCGAGCCGAGAGGTTGGCGGTGTAGGCATCGTTGGACATGGGCTTGCGATAGATAAGGTCGCTGTAGCGGAAACCAAAGGCCAGAGTGTCCATCCCGTAGCTGTCAATACCCTTGTTGCGTTTGTAGCTCTCGGTGTAGCCGAAGCCGTGTGTGTAGTCGAGGGCGGCGTTGAGGGTCCAGAGGTCGCTGAGGAGGTAAGAGTAGTAGAGTTGGTAGTGCTGCTGTTTGTAGTTGTCGGTCTCAAAGGGGTAGTAGGTCACATTGCCAAACTGGTCCTTGATTTTGCCGCGACCGTTGAAACGGGGGTCGGCGTCAAGGTCCTCTGCCGAGGCTCCATCCCAGGTGATGCCGCTGTGCTGTTCGCCAAGGATGGCAATGAGTTTGAGCACAGAGCGGTCGCTGTAGTGGCTGGCCGAGAGGAAGAGGCTCTGCTGGTCGGTCTGTCCGCCGCGGATGAAACCATCGGAGGTAAGACCGTTGTAGGCGGCATCGAACGAGAAGCCGTGTTTGGTCAGGCCCGAGCCGGCCACAATGCCATACTGGCGGGTGTTCCACGAGCCCCACGAGAGGTCGGCGGTGGCATAGGGCTTGGCTGCGGTGTTGAGGGTTTGCAGGTTCATGGCTCCGCCAAAGGCAGCCGAACCACCGTTGCTGGCCCCCACGCCGCGTTGCAACTGCACACTCTGGCTCATGCCGCCAAGGTTGGGGATGTTGTACCAGTAGACCGTCTGGCTCTCGGCATCGTTGAGGGTGATGCCGTTGATGTTGACGTTGATGCGGGTGGCATCCACGCCACGAATGCGCATGTTGGTAACGCCCACGGTGCCGTTTTCCGACGAGGTGACCACACTGGGCTCAAGTTCAAGCATGTAGGGAAGCGCCGAGGCAATCTTGTTTTCCTCAAGGGTGCGACGGTCGAGGGTGGTGGTAGTGAGAGGTGTTTTGTTGTCGGCGCGCACATCGCGAATGATGACCTCTTCGAGGGTCTTGACGCTGTCGCGCTGAGGGGTTTGGGCGTTGGCAACGCCAAAAAGGGAAATGGAAAGCGCACAGCAGGCTATCAACTGCTTGGCGCGACTGCTGGTGGTCAGGGAAAGATAGCGGCCACAGGTGTTGTTGTGTTTTAACATAATCATTTTCCTCCGCCGGTATTATCCGGATCAGGTCAAGGGTGTAATCTCAGCCATAATCACTTATAGCACCCCTAACGATTTCCATCCGCTCGGAATCAAATTGCAAATATACATAAAAAAAAACACATAACCACAAAATCGAAAAATAAAAAAAGGGCAGCTCAACCCTAGCTCAACCTCCTTCTCTCTGTCTTCCCGCTTACTTCTTGTTTACTTCTTGCTATTTTATTTTATGACAAACATGATCTACCCAAGCTATTGCCAAGTTTATGGCAAGCAGTTCTAAGCCATGGGAACAACCATCCACTCAGGAAGGGTCTTCCCAACCTTCGTTGTGTCGGATTTGCAATCGGTGTTCGTTGTGTCGGATTTGCAATTCGACACTTATTATTATCAGGATTTGTAATCCGCTTTGTTCATATCATTCTCATTATTATATAACTACAACGTCCAACAATCCTTTCTCGTTCGTTGTGTCGGAAACAGAAAGGATTATTGTATTGCGGATTGCGAATCCTTATAAGGCAACTTCTATTTATTGCTTGCAATAAAAGCCTTTAATTCTTATCAAATTCAAAATATGGAATTTACAAATTCTCCAATTCTCTAATTCTTGATAAATAGAAATTCCCATAATAGTTTTCGTCAGATTACAAATTTGACGAAACAGAAATCTGCCGCAACTGAGGTATTTCTTAATCTGCACTTGATGGATTCGCGCCGACTCCTGCCCCTCAGGTGGGAGGGGCAGGGGCGCGGGAGGGGGACTACTCGACCACCAGTATCTGGGTGCTGGAGCCAAGGGGGGTGGTGGGGGGGCGGAGGGGGGGGCGGGGGGGGGGGGGCGCCAAGGCGAGGGTGAGCTGCGGGTCGGTGCGGGGGAGGGTGCGGAGCCGGCGGCCGGAGGCGTCGGAGAGGGTGAGGGTGCTGCCGCCGCCCACGTCACGCGGGTCGGTCACCGTGACCACGACGCGGCCACGGGCTGGGTTGGGCGTGAGGGCGAAGCGGGGCGCGGCTTCCTGGCGGGGCCCCTCGACGGAGTGGGGGGCTTTGAGGGCGAAGAGGGCCGTGAAGGCCGTGTCGCTGACCACCGTGATGGCGCGCGGGTTGTCGGCCACGCTGTCGTCCCACATGACGAAGTGGGCGGCGCGGAAGTCGGTGACGGCCCGCAGGGTGGCGGTG
>JAEEHQ010000130.1 GCA_016280915.1 Bacteroidales bacterium | reverse complement strand
GAAACCTTATTTAATTAGTAATCAGAATGTTATTGTCTTCGACTGATTATCCGCCGAAATATAGACATAACCCCTACCCGGCTGGAGGGTGGTGAGGGTGCCGCTCCAATTGCTGCCGTTGTAGATGGCGAAACCACCGTCTTGCGAGATGATTTTGTCGCCTGGTGCAGGACTGATGCCGAGGGCGGCAAAGGACTGCGGTTCCGTGCCGATGCAGCCGAACCAGTTGATGCCGTTGGTGATGGTGACACTGACATTGGTGAACGGCGTGCCGCTCAGCGTGAAGGTGCAGGCAGTGGTGGTCTGTATCTTGTACATCTGTCCAGCGACGAGACTACCCGTGGGCGTGCCGTTTTGCGACTGGATGGACTGCAGATTGTCGCCCAATGCCGTTTGCAATTCTTCTACACTCGTGGCCACCGTCGGCGCCCACCAGTTCCAGCCGGCTTCCAAGACGACCTGCTGCTCGGCAGGGTAATCCTCGAGCTCGGTGCGGCGGAAGAGATAAACGTCCTGCTGACCAGAGGCATAACACGAAAATATAACGCTTTGGTCGTTGTATTTCAACAGATTATGTGAATTACTGCCTTGCGCCGCAAGGGTAGCCGTGCCATTTTCCCCTATCGTAATGCTCCACTGTCCGTTGGCATTGTTGGATGCCTGCGTCTTCAAATGGTTAACACTGCTACTTGCCGCATAGAGATAGCCGCCGTTATTACCCCACCCTGCATCAAAGAATGTCCAATAGTTGCCAAACGCACCCAAAGTCAACTCACAAACGGTGTTGTCAATGGTGGAAATGATGTCATTCTCAATCGTGACGTCGGCGGCGCTCCGGTTGTTGTTGTTTTGCGTGGTTCCCAAGGCCTTGCCATTGGCCACATTGACAATCAAGTACGTGCGACCTGCAACGAGTTGGTCGGCTGAAGTGACGAGCTGGTACTCCTGCACGAAGCTCTGCGGAGAATAGTTGATTACAGCGCTCACGGTGACATCACTAGCGGGCATCTCAAACTGGTTTTCGGTGACGGTGACAGCGTTGCCCAGCGCATCGGTCACCAGCCATTGCGTAAAGGCATAACAGGGATCCACCGTGGCGGTCAGGATGATTTCGGTTTCGGCAAAGGCCTGCGAGGCACTGGCGCTGATGCTGCCATGGTTCGGTTGCACCAAGCTGATGTTGAACAACTGGTCCCACTGGGCGTAAAGCGTCAGGTCGTCGAGCAAGGTGACCGTGGCACCGTCGGCATAATAGTCGCCCGATCCGTCGGCGGTGGTGCTCCAGCCTTCGAAGACATAGCCTTCTCTTGTGAAGGCATTGGCTTGCAAAGCCGTAGGCTCAAACTCGTTGACGGTCTGATTGTTCATCGAGCCCGCGCCACCATTCTTTTCAAAGTGGATGGTGTGGGTCTGCATGGCATAGGTTCTCTTATAAAGCTGAACGGGCTGCTGGTTGGTGTAGGTGTCAGATTGAAAATAACGGAAACGGTTCTGACCTGAATTGTTATTGTACCGCATCACCGAGGTATTGGAGACCATCTTCACGCCATTGGACTCAAATGAGAGCGTGTTCAAGGACGGGTTAGCTCCAAAATTGATTTTGTTACTACCCGAACTGCCATAGATGTATTTACCATTATTAGTGCCTCCATTGACTTTAACGGAATACCCGCCCGACATTGGGGCAATCGTCAGGGTGATCAAGCTTTGGTCGTCAGCAATGATGTCATTTGAAATGGTTTTCGAGACATAGCTGTTCACCTCGTCTACGCCCGTCCAAACGTAACCTGTAGTGGCACTTTGTTCATAAACAAGGATATATTCCCCGCTCCAGTCCGCAGGCGCGCTCGTCACCTTCACGAAATCACCGTTGGCACTGCCCTGCACAAAGGTGGCCATCACGGTGACATCGAAGGCAGGCATGACGAAGCTGTTACCGCTGACATTGACAGTGGTGCCCATGTCGCCCGTCTTGAAGACGTACCACGCATACAGGCTGTAACCCGTGCTGGGCGTAGCTGTCAACGTGATGCTCGTCCCCGACTTAGCGCTGGTCGATGAGGCACCGATGCTGCCGTGGCTGACCGTACCCAAAGCGATGCTATAATAGGTGTTGTTCACCACAAAGGTGGCACTCACCGTGACGGCATAGCCCGGCATGGTGAAAGTGCCGTTGCTGCTTACCGTGACCGTGGTGCTCGGGCTACCTGTCTTATAGACAGTGTATGTGTCTACCATATACCCTAGCTCGGGCGTGGCGGTGATGGCCACGGTGGTGCCTTCCATGGCACTCTCGGGAGCCGACACGCTGCCGTGCGACAAGCCCGTAGCGCAGGTGATATTGTATGACACACCTCCTTGCCAGCTCGGGTCCCATATCATGCGGGCGTATTCGGGATGGTCGATGAAGGGATTGCGGTTGTTTTGATAGCCGTAGACGGCATTGTTGCGCGCTATCTCCTTGTCGCTCACGGGGTCGGCGTCGCTCCAACGCAGCAGCATGGTCATGGCCCAAGGCAGGATCACCGACTTGTTGGTCATGGCACTCGTACTCCAATCGTCGTCTTCGCTGTAGTATCGCACGCTCATGTAGAAATAGCTACGGGCGATGTCGCCTTTATACTCATCGATG
>JAEEHQ010000026.1 GCA_016280915.1 Bacteroidales bacterium | reverse complement strand
TTCCAAAAGGACGACGACAACAAAATTTTTTCCAAAGAAAATGTTTTGTATTTTGTAGAATTATGTAAATTTGCCGCGCAATTGGAAACCCTGGACCTGACCGACGAAAAGAACCTGTGGCTCTTCATGCTCACCCATGTGACCGACGTCAGCGATGAGTTGCTCGAGCGATCAGATCCAATTTTCCGATGCTTTCACCGAGAGTGCCTTGTATCAAATCTTAACGACATGGAAAAGAAAGAATATGTGACGAGCGTGCTGGAGTACGACGACGTGCGGGAATCGATGATGTGCGAACGCGAAGTGGGCCGCGAAGAAGGAATCGAGCAAGGTCGCGAAGAAAAGACGCGCCTCCTCGTCCGCAACATGCTCGCCGAGGGCCTCGACCCGGCCATGGTGGCGAAAATCGCCGAACTGACGGAGGGGGAGGTCCTTGCAATGAGGGAGGAGATGTAGGCGGGGAGGAGCTCGCGGCGGAGCCGCGAGCGGGCGGACCACCCCGCCCTTCGGGCACCCCTCCTAAAGGAGGGGAATTGTGCCGTAGCCGGGAGTTTTCTCGGGGGAGGCGGAATTGCGTGGGGGAAGAACTGGGCTTGAGCGGAATCCGGTTCGGTCCCGAACAATCGGCTCCCGGCGGAAAAATCGGGCGACACGGGCAAGAACAATCCACATACTGTATCGGGCACCCCTTAATTCCCCTCCTTCAGGAGGGGGCAGGGGGTGGTCCAGAACGGGACTGCCGCACCGTGAGTCAATCCCCGGCAAAAAGATGCACCTCCCATGCACCCATCCCCGGCAAAACCCGCGAAATCCCGCCTCGGAAATTTACTATTCCACCCCGATTAGTTAACGGCTTTTCCGCATCACATTGTAAACCAACAAGAAAAAAATTTCCAAAAAAACTTGACAAAGGCGGTTGGGGGTTGTATCTTTGCGGGTGGGAAAACAGTCTCCAGCGGAGCGGGAGAGGCCGCCGTCTCTGCGGGCGACTGTCTGACCAGAAACAACAAAATCATGCAAACAAAAAAGTTAGACCAGCGAAAGACGAACAAACCGAATCATTCACCATCAAACAGCCATTACAATGGTAGAAGATCTTCACTTACACATCGAACAACAAGATGCGGACGGATCCTACAAACATGTAGCCTACTACAGTCCCAGCCGCTGGACCGCTATGGACGACTTCATCGACGGAACGGCAAAGCATTCCTTATGTATGAGAAGATGCGTGAGCTGGAGGAGCAGGGCGGCTCGTGCCGCATTATCTTCTTCTTGGACTTTTGACGAACTTTCTTTGAGGTCCAGAATTTCACCGCATGCGAAACTCGCAGCCGCGGCGCTTCCGTCCGTCCATTACAAATGTATATATATACAATATGTAACCAATGAAAATAAAATGTATCTTTGCCCGCTTTTTTCTAGAGAAAAACTTAGACTTGAACTTGGAATTAAAAGCTAACATATCAACAAGTTATAAAACAAAAGGATTCTCAAGGGCGTTGCGTTTCGCGGCGCTAGTAGCGCTTTATATACTGTCTGCGAGGAGTGCGAACGCACAGAATTACAACAGTCCCTGTCCGCAGTCAGCCTCCACTGTCATCGACACCATCAAACCTTTGACAATTTGTTCTGGCGGCACCCTCAACCTCACCATCGGGTACGACACTTCTAACACCATAGTTTTAAGTCCCAACGAGCCGAGTATGGATTCGGCGGAGAGGATGTTCATCCCCGACGGTGTGCCTTGCGGCGATGACAACAGCTGTGTATATTCCTCACCCATCACCTTCTCAGGCTATACAGGGGTTATATCCAGTGCCGATGACATTAAATATGTGTTACTAAACTTAGAACATTCAAATGCTGGTGACCTCTACATTGGTCTTGAGTGCCCCACAGGGCAAACAGCCACCATAATGACCGCGGGCAACACAATCCAAAACAGCTGCGTCAATGCACTATCTTGGACCGTACCTCAAGGTTGGTCAAGCAGTGGTTCTAGAATGACAGATTTTGGTATAGCTAATACAAATTCTAATACTTACGATTGCGATTCTTTGCACAATCCTCCAGGGACAGGATGGGATTATTGCTGGTCGAGCAACAGTTCTTTACCAAACAATGGATATATTTACCCTGCCGCCAACGTTACGAATGGAAAATATAATCCGTCAATTATCACTGCTGGTGTTCCTTTCCCTCTTTATCAACCTGAAGATAATTTTTCAAGTTTGTTAGGCTGCCCTATAAATGGCACATGGAATATAGTTATTGTTGATGTTAGAAGCAACAATAGCAACAACGGCTACCTTTTCGACTGGGAGATTGTCTTCGACGAGAGCGTGTTGACGACGGGCGGTGGCGGCGTTGACAGCGCGGCGGTGTTGACGACAGTGCAGGGGACGTTGACAGACGACCCTCTGTTCGTACCACAGCCGAACTCCGACACCTCTTTCGTCTTCACGGCGCCGGTGGTCGCGCAGAACACGGTGATCGAGGACACCTTGCGGGTGTTTGACCCGGTGGCGGGGTGCTGGTACGACACGGTGTTGAGGGTGACGGTGTTGGCGGCAGGGGATTCCACCATGAACGTCACTATTTGTCATGCCGACCTCCCCTACTCTGTCCCAGGCAATGGCATAGCTTTCTCTGGAAAAACATTCAATGCAACTGGTGTTTACAAGGACACCATTCCAGGGGCGGCCGCCAACGGGTGCGACAGCATTGTCACATTGAATTTAATTGTCATCGAAGAACCGAACATCAACATCTCCACCGTTCCCGGCAACGCCACCATTTGCGCAGGAGAAAGCATAACCCTGACAGCCGAAAGCGACTGCTCCAGCGGAACCATTCTACACGAAGATTTTTCCAGCCTTTCCAGTGTTTGTGCCGATTGTGATGACATCAACTACACCTCCCCTGGAGCTCCAGGCGGCTACACATACGAACTTTCCAACGCCACCTACGCCTCTGTCCTTCCGAACTTTCCAACGCGCTCCAACGTTTATCCTGCAGGAGATGCCATCAAATTGGGAAAGGGTATCCAAGGTACCGAAAATGCTCATGTTGGATCCATCACCTCCATACCTTTAGACCTTTCTCGTCCTTTTGCACTCACCTTAAGCACAAAAGGATGGGGTGACAAACGGGGAAAAGTCGTGGTTTCCGTAGACAATGGCATAAACGAACAATCTTTCATTACTTCAAACGATGACTGGCCGGGGACATACACCTCCAAAACGTTATATTTCCCCGCGGCAACCAACCAGTCAACCATCACCATACACACAGACACCATTCTTCCAAGTTCAGGAAACATTGAAGAGGGGTACCGTTTTTTCATTGACGACATCCTTATCAACAGACAATGCCATTACCTATGGAACACCAATAATACGGACACCAATGCCACCCTATCCGTTTCTCCCGAAGAAAGCATCTCATACACCGTAACGATCACAGGTGATTATGGTTGTTTTTCCACGGCAAGCCAAGAGGTAACGGTCAATCATCCTAACAACACCGTCCAACAAGTCATAGAATGCGGCAATTACACATGGCACGGAACAACATACAACGAGTCTGGAACTTACTATTATTCCCACACCGATGCAAACGGATGCGAACAGGTGGACACTTTATATCTTACGATAAAAGACAATCCTGATGTTCAAATTTCAGGAAACACCAATATTTTTGAAGGCCAAAGCACCGTATTGACTGCCATCTCTTCCAGCGCCCAATCTTTCGAATGGTCGACCGGTAGCAACACAAATGTTTTAAGCACTGGTGCATTAACGGCAAGCACAACGTACACTGTCACGGTTACCGCAGAGAACGGGTGCACCGACAGCGAGACAGTCATCGTGAATGTCACGCCATGTAACAGTTGGCAATTGGTGACGAATGAAAGTCAACTGGGCGTTGGAGATCAGATTGTTATCACGAATACAAATGCAGACCGAGCCTTGAGCACCGAACAAAGGACAAACAACCGTGGATCGGTTGCCATCACGTCCAATGGCAACACTATCTCCATCAATGATAACGTACAAGTCATTTATTTGGAACAGGGCACTGTCGAAAATACTTTTGCGTTTAACGTGGGTTCTGGCTACCTCTATGCCGCCAGCAGCAGCGCCAATCACTTAAAGACCCAAGCAAGCAATGATGCAAATGGATCATGGAAAGTTGAGATTGATCCTAACGGGAATGCAACCATTAAAGCCCAAGGCACAAACACTCGAAACTGGCTTCGATACCACATTCCGGGTGGCGGTGGAGATTCCGTACACCTTTTTTCTTGTTATGCCACTGGTCAGGAAGATGTGCTCATCTACAAACTTACTAGCATCCACAGCGACACAACCGCCATCGCCTGTGGTTCTTTCACCTGGCATGGCACCACCTACACCACATCGTGTGACATAGACTACCACACCACCTCACTGGCGACGGGCTGTGACAGCACAGTGACCTTGCATCTGACCATAAAGTCAGTACCCAGTGTGCAGATCAGCACATTACCGGACCCCGCATCTGCTTGCGAAGGTGAAAGTGTTGTGTTGACGGCCACCACGAGTTGCGGCGGGACAGAGATTCTTTTGGAGGAAGGGTTTGATGGATTAACAGGAAACAGTTCAACTACAGGAGGATCTAACGACACGATTAATATTTCAGATTTGCCGAATTTTGTAGGAGCCAATAAGGTTTATCAAGCCGGCGATGCCATTCGTATTGGTACTTCTTCCAACACAGGATCTATCAAAACCATCAACTTGCCTTTGTCAAGTAATTTCACCATAAGCATCTTTGCAAAGAAATGGGTTAATGCAACAAAAAACACTCATCTTGTAATATCTGCGGGTTCGCAATCTCAAACCATTACCGTATCTACACCAGATTACACCGAGCAACAAATCCACTTTAACGGCGAAACATCTTCCACCCAAATCGAAATAAAGACCACTTCTGAAAGCAATTTTGAAAAAAGATCTTTCATCGACAGCATTTCCGTCACGAGGAATGCTCCCTGCGTATATTCATGGTACACAGCGTCCGGGGCGTTTTCCTCGGACTTATCAACGACAGTCACGCCATTGAGCACTGGTTGGTACTATTTCAGTGCGACCTCGCCGGAGGGATGCGTAGGGGTGGACAGCGTGCTGGTAGTAGTGAACGAGCCAACGGTTGGGGACACCAGTGCAACCGCATGTGATTCATTCACGTGGTACGGGCAGACATATAGCACGAGCGGGAGCTATGAGCACACGATTGTGGGCGGCAACGCCGCGGGATGCGACAGCGTGGTGACCCTGCACCTGACCATCAACCAGAGCACCGCCAGCTCCACCCCCGTGACGGCCTGCGACTCCTACGAGTGGAACGGGACGACATACACCACCAGCGGAACCTACACCTACAACACCACCAACGCCGCCGGATGCGACTCCACGGCGACGCTGGTGCTCACCGTCAACCAGAGCACCGCCAGCTCCACCCCCGTGACGGCCTGCGACTCCTACGAGTGGAATGGGACG
>JAEEHQ010000025.1 GCA_016280915.1 Bacteroidales bacterium | reverse complement strand
GCGGTCGGTGGTGCGTTGTCGCTGCACGTAGACGGCCAGCAGCAACACGAAGGCCATGGAGAGGGTGAGGCCAATCAGGTTGATGGCGGCATAGAGCTTGTTGCGAGAGAGGAATTTGAAGTAACTGTTCATATTGTTGATGTGTTATTCGTTTTCGTTTGGGTTAATCTATTATCAGCACCTCGTTGTCGCCGTAGTGGTCGTAGCTGCCGGTGAGGACTTTCTCGCCTGGGCGGAGGCCTTCGAGGACTTCGTAGTACTGCGGGTTCTGGCGGCCGATGGCGATGGAGCGTTTCTCGGCGCGGTGGGGGTCGGTGAGGACGTAAATCCATTTGCCGCCAGTGTGCTGGTAGAAGCTGCCACGGGGAATGAGAACGGCCTCTTCGCTCTGGCCGAGTTGCAGGTTGAGATAGTAGGTCTGTCCAGCGCGGATGTTATCGGGCAGGGTGTCGCCAAAGAGGAAGTCGGCCTTGAACTTGCCGTCGCGCACGTCGGGATAGACTTTGCGGAGCCGTGCGCTGTAGTGCTGTTCCTGACGGTCGAAGGTGGCGTGGAGGCCGGCGGTGACGCGGTCAATATAGTGTTCGTCTATCTGAGCCTGGATTTTGTAGCTGTCGAGGTTGTTGATTTGGCCGATGGCCGCGCCGGGGATGATGTTCTGCCCCAGCACCACGTCGAGAAGGCCTATCTGTCCGTCGATGGGGGCTTTGACGTTGAGGTTCTCCTTGCGACGGCGTATCATGGCCATGTTGAGGCGCATATTGCTCAGGTTGTCGCGCAGTTGCTGCAGTTCCTCGCTGCGGTAGAGGCTGTCCTGCCGCTCGCGCTCGCTGACTACATCTAGCTTGTCGCAGGCCAGCTGGTAGTCTTCTTGTGCCTTGAGGTATTCCTCATGGGCTATGAGACGCTCGTTCCAGAGCTGCTGGCTGCTCTCGAAGGCTCGCTTGGCTCGTCGCACCTCCACCTGTAGGGACAGGCGTTCTTGGCGCACGGAGAGTTTCTGCTGCTGCATACTGATGAGGGTGTTGCGGAGGATGTTCTCTTTCTCGGCCAGCTCGGCCTCGGCGTTGAGGATTTGCAAGTCGAGGTTTTCATTACTCAATATCAGGATAACGTCGCCAGCCTTCACTTTAGTGCCTTCCTCGGCCACAATCTGCTGCACTATGCCCCCTTCGGTAGGGCTAATCTGAATGGAGGTCATGGGCATGACGGTACCGTTGACACGGATATAGTCGTCGAAGTCGGCGCGGAGGACTTGGCTGACGGTGAGGGTGTCGCCGCTGATGCGCTGGGTACTGCTGTGGGGTCGCACGATGAGGTACAGGACGAAGAGCACTACGATGGCGGCAGCCCAGAAGGGGAGGGCTTTTCGGGTGAAGGCGCGGCGGAGGCCTTTTGGGGGTTGTATGGGATGGTCCATTTTTTTGATTTTATAGAATAGATATGATAGAGGTGATAGATTTTATAGATTCTTTATAGATTACCAGTTTGGCGGTAGCGGAGCAGGTGGCGTTTAAGTCGCAGTTGTAGTTGGGCGTTGAGGCTTTCGGCTTGGGCTTTGAGAAAGGCTTGGGAGGCAGTCTGGTATTCGATTGCGCTGATAAGCCCCAACTCGAACTGTCGGCAGCTGAGGGCAAAAGCTTGCTGTCCCACCTCGGCCATGCGTTGTGCCTTGAGGGCGGAGGCCTCAGCGGCTTCGACATCGATGGTGGCTCGGCGGAGGGCATTAGTGTCTTCGCGCAGGGCTTGCTCGAGTCGCACTTGGGCACGGTGGCGTTGATTCTGGCTCTTGCGGAGGGCGAGGGAGCGGGTGCCACGGCTGTAGAGAGGGATGTTTAAGGTGAGCTGGATGTACTGGCCACCGTTGGCGTGCCATTGTTGGGCGAAGGGGAGAGGGGTGTAGTCGGGGAGGTTGGGATAGGTGTAGTAGGTGGTGGACCATCCGGCTCCCAGCGAGAGGGTGGGCGACCATGCGGTGCGAGCCTGACGGACTCCGATTTCGGCCTCCCGCAATTCGGCTCGGGCAATCTGAACGGCAGGGAGCTCGATAGGGGAGGAGAGGGTGGCGAGGGGGTCCAGCTCCTCCGGCTCGTCGGCGATGATGAGGCGACGGTCGGAGGGCCAGCAGAGGGTTTCCTGCAGTTGTAGCAGGGCTTGGTCGCGCCGTCCTTCTGCATCGGTCAGCTGGTATTGACGCTCGGCCAGCTCCGACTCCATCTGCACCACATCGGCATAGCCTTTGCGTCCCAGCTCCTCCTCGCGGCGGACTTTGGTGAGGGCGCTGTCGGCTGTGGTGCAGGAGTGGCGCAGCACTTCGGCCAGCTGGCGGTAGTATAGCAGTTGGTAGTAGGCCTCCATAACGGCGATACGCACCCCGTCGGCACATTGCTGCTCGTGGCTGAGCCCCTTCTGCCTCTGGAGGTAGGCGAGGCGTATCTTGCCTAGAGCTTGGAATCCTTCAAAGAGGGTGATGCTTCCCGAAAGGGAATAGCCGTTGTGGAAGGTGGTGAAGTCGGTGTAGGTGTTGGTTTCGGGGTCGAGGTTGCGGCCGTACTGGTTGTAGGCGTAGCTTTGAGCCCCGACACTGGGAGTAAAGGCATCGAGGAACGACTGGCGATAGGCTGCCAGCTCGTCGCTGCGGTCAGCGGCACTGAGGCGCATCTGCGCTGAGTGGGCAACGGCATAGTCCATACATTGCCGCAGGTTCATGGGCTGGGCCATGAGGCTGCGGCCACAGAGGGCAGTACATAGCAGGAGAATGAGTTTCGATAGGTGGTGGGTCATATCTTTACACTTTTATTTCCATAAGAATTCCATTCAAGAAATGTGCCAGAAAAGCTAAATAGTTGAACGATAATGAATAACTGTCTTTCCGCGCGAAGGAATATGTAAAGAATGTTTACAGACGGTGTAAAGCTCACTGGGATACTACCTGACACGAATAACCGAATTTACAAAAACTCCCCATCTTACCGCCTAAAAAACAAGAATCCCCACGTTTTTATACAAAATGGTAAAATGATGATAATTCGTGCCTTACTATTTTTATTTCATGTGCCTGTGTTTAAATCCAAAGTATTTATGTATATTTGCATCATGTTAAGACGGATAGCATTATACATCCTCCTCCTGCTTCCGCTGGGGCTCTTTGCCCAAAGCGGTCAGGAGCGCCCGTGGGTGCGCTGGTGGTGGAATGGCGACAAGGTAGATACCTTGGAGCTGAAACGCGAGCTGCTCCTCCTGTACGAGGCGGGCATCGGTGGCGTGGAAATCAACCCTATCGAGTTCCCGGCCAAGCGGTGCGACAGCCTCGGCGTGGCTTCGCTCACCTGGCTCAGCGACGAGTGGCTGGAGGCGCTGGCCGCCACCCTGCGCGAGGCCAAGCGCTTGGGCATGGGCTGCGACCTGCTGGTAGGCTCCGGCTGGCCCTTCGGCTCAGAGACTATCCCCATGGAGGAGCGGGCACAGGTGATGCTCACCTACGCAACTGAAATCGAATGGAGCAACAACACCAACAACGAGCCTTTCGTCATCACGCGGCAGCAGATTTTCGATGCCGTCGACCCCAAGGTGACCGTGCCCAATGCCGACCGCCAGTTCGAGCTGGTGGACCTCTTCCTTGTGCCCGACTCGGTATATAGCATCTACCAACGCAACGAGGTCTATCACCTCGGCGACACCATCAAAATCTATCCCCTCAACCAGATTACTACCGGCTGGCATCCCTCGCCCAACAACCGATACATACTTTATGCCTTGGTGCGCTGCACCTCCTTTGCCAGCGTCATCAATGGCGCCCCTGGAGCCTCGGGCCCCATCCTCGACCACATGAACCAGGCCGCTGTGCAGCATTTCCTCGACTACATGCGGCAACGGTTGGAGGAACACTTGGGCTCCATGAGCCGATGGCTACGTGCCTATTTCGTCGACAGCATGGAACTGGAGGGAAGCAATTGGACCGGCGACTTTGCCGAGGAGTTCCGCCGCCGCAACGGATACGACATCATGCCTTGGCTTCCTTTCATCATGTTCAAGACCGGACGGCTGGGCGAAGTGGTCAGCTATGAGTATGGCGCCAAGCAGTCGCCCGACTTCAAACGGCGAGTCCAGACTGTACGGTTCCACTTCGAGCGTACTAAAGCAGAGCTCCTCTACGAGCGATTTACCACCGTCTTTGCCGACTGGTGCAAAGCGCAAGGGGTACTCTCTCGCGGACAGGCCTACGGGCGCGGATTCTTCCCTCTCCTGAGTTCCACTGCCTACGACATCCCCGAGGGCGAGAGCTGGACCACAAATTACCTGCGCCACCGCATCGGCGAGGAGATGCCCGATGGCGACTACCGCCGCGGTCGCGCCTACACCATGATTAACAAATACGTCTCCTCTGCTGCCCATCACAGCGGCCGCCGCCTGGTCAGCGCCGAGGAGATGACCAACACCTACCGCATGTTCGAGACCACGCTGGAGCTCCTCAAGCTGGGCAGCGACATGAGCGCCATCAGCGGCACCACCCACTCCGTGTGGCACGGATTCAACTACTCGCCACCGCAGGCGGGTTTCCCCGGATGGGTGCAATATGGCAGCTACCTCAACGAGCAGAACACCTGGTGGCCCTATTTCCACCTCCTCAATGAGTACCGCAGCCGCATGAGTGCCATACTCCAAAATGCCGACATGCAGACACCCCTTGCCATCCTTGCACCCACAGAAAAGATGTGGGGCGAAATAGGGGTGCAGACTGAACCCTTCCCCAATTACCCCAAGGGCAACGGCTACGACATTACACCCTTGCTTTGGGAGGCTATACACAAGAACGGCTCTGGCGCCGACATCGTCAGGTTCGACTGGCTGCTCGATACAACGGCCAGCGGTGAGTTGCGCTACAAGGCTGTCTTCCTACCACGTATCGATACCCTCGAAGGCGAGGACATCCGTTGGCTGCTCTCCTATGCCGACTGTGGAGGACGAGTCTTCTGCATCGGCACACAACTAGTCGACGATAACCGTTTCATCCTTCTGCCAGAACCCGACAGCAACCGCTATCTTGAATGGTACGCCGACGTGCAGCGGCGCCATAACCTCCCCCACGCCGTCGCGATAGAGAACCCCGACCGCTACTTGCTGCAAAACCACTACCGCAACGACCAAGGCGACGACATCTTCCTCTTTGTCAACGCCTGCCTACGCTGTGCTGTCAGCTCCACCTTCATCTTCCCCAAAGAGATATGTCAAGGCCGCACCGCCTGGGTCTACAACCCCGCCACCGACGAGAAACAGCTGCTCACACTCGAAAACGGCTCCGCCTGGCTCTACCTACCCCCTGCCGAAAGCCTCTTCATCATTTTTGAAACCCCTGATGCCCAAGCGGCCGCCCAAGCCTCTTTATGGGAACCCGCCTACCGCGAAGGGCAGCATTATTTCCCCATCCACACCCGCTGGCACGTCTCACTCCACCATGCCATAGAGGGCTGGACCCGCGACACCGTCATGCAGCAACTCTGTGACCTCTGCCAAACCCAGTTCAAGGACTTTGCAGGCACTGTCACCTACACCACCCATCTGTCCCTCGACAGCCTCGGATCCGACCCTATCTTCGACCTCGGCAAGGTGTACGACATCTGCGAGCTGATAGTCAACGGCGAGAGCTGCGGTGTGAAATGGTATGGCGAACGGATATATGACAATGTAGCCCCCCATCTGCACCCCGGCGACAACACCATCGTGATTAAAGTCACCACCACCCTCAACAACTACGTCCACACCCTCACCGACGACGGTGTGGTGCAGCATTTTGTCCTCAAACGCAATGTACCCACCACACCCGCCGGACTTCTTGGTCCGGTCTCTTATTTTTAGAAGGCTGAATGGGGAAATGGGTCAACGAGTCAGCCCATTTAGCGAAACTTAGCGTTTTTTCTACGCATCATCCAGCTACGGCAGACAATTCGATTGTCCAGATGTATTTGTTCATTCTATCACCAGTTTCTGTGTAGCAGAGGAGCTGGCGGAGATAAGGGTGACGTGGTAGAGGCCTGCGGGTAGCGTGAGGATGCTGAGGGTGCTTTGGCAGGAGGTGATGCGCTGGCGCATCACCTCGTGGCCGGCAGCATCGTGCAGCACCGCGGTGGCGGGTAGGCTGCCCTCGGGCAGCAGCAGTGCGACGTGGCCGTGGGCGGGGTTGGGCGAAAGGGTGAAGGCCGGTGGTTCTATCACCTGCGGGGTCGCCACGTGCGAAGTGTCGTGGTGCGAGGTGTCGGGCATGCTCTCGCCCACGTAGAAGTACTGCGGTATGTTCCATGCACCCATCAGCACGGTGTCGTGGATAGGGCAGTAGTGGTGGCAGACGGGGCGGCAGCAGGCCTGGTAGAGTGTGTCGGGACTCAGCGTGCGGTTGATGATTTCGAAGTGGGGGACATCCACCGTAAAGGTGGGCAGGGTGTCAAGGTCGGCATCGTAGGGGCCGTAGCGCACCTCGTACTGCCCCACGCCGTCCAGTCCCGTCCATGCAAAGGTGGGGTAGCGGCCTTGGATGCCCAGGTAGGTGAAGTCCTCCACCTCAGGGCAGACGAAGCTGTCAGTGTCCGGTGGGTTGAAGAGCAGGATGAAGGGTATTTTCCACCCAGTTGCCGTGGAATAGTAATCAGGAGCATAGACATGACTATAGTCATTTGAATCAATTTGATAGAATCTGAAGCTATAGTCGTCCTGCCAGGGTATTGATTGGCACGCGTCCATCAGGGCGCTTAAAGACCAATTGAGATCCCCAAGTCCTTTTGTTGCTACACCAAAAAAGAAGGTGTCTGTCACCGTTATGGCACTATCAAAATAAAAATTGAATATCTTGGAATAGGCCCACTGCTCATTGTTGGGGTTGCATTCGGGGTAATATGGCGCTTTTACATAGGCATCGGCTGTGAGTGAACCAAATTGGCTCGAAGAGATTTCGTGTCCATAAACCGCAGTATATAGGCTGTCCTCCACTTTCTGTATGATAATTGGCCTTAGTTTCATTTTCCCTACATAATACGGTGGTGCAGTGTATGAATTACGCCACATGGGAATTCCTACACCATAGATAGGAGGGAGTTGACCCGGGTAGTAGTGTTTAATCGCAAGGCTTTTCCACATAGAAATATAACTGTTGTCTGGCCAAATGCAAGTCCGACTATTAGGACAGTATATTGAGTCAAAAAAGGCTAGCCCATAGTCATATTGCACACCAGGTGAACAAGGACTTGGATGGGTAATGTCTATCGTGTCCTGCGCAAATAACAGATGTGCATACATTGTGGCGCAGATGAGTAATAATGCTTTCTTCATTTTTCTTTGAATTATGATTGTTAATAACATATTATGTTGAGGGCTATTGTGGTAATATCAGCTCGTTCTGGTTGTGGAGAACCTGTGTATTGGTAAAAGTTAGGTGGTAGATCTATTTGGTTTTTAGGCGCATTGTCGATTACCGAAATGTGGACATTTTCAATCTTATAGCACATATTGTTATGGTCGAAAATGGTAGCATCCTTCAGGCAGCAGTGGTCTTTTCCTGAGGCAACAAACGTTTTATTTTTTATATAGTTAAGAATTTTGAGTTGATGGTGTTTATGTCTGCAAATATACATTTTTTTTTCGAAATCTTATGTTTTTGATAAAAAAAATGTGTATTTTTGCCCTCTGTTATCGGGTTTGCACTGTATGTTGGATTTAATTGTAACAGCTTATGAAATTGATAGGTAAGACGGGTACAGTCTTGTTTTTAATGCTATTGTTTGGACCGAAAGGCACTTTTGGCCAGGAATTCCGGGTGACCGATTTCGGCGCCAAAGGCGACGGGGTGACGCTGTGCACCCGCAGCCTGCAGGCGGCCATCGACAGCGCCCATGCTGCCTACGTAAGCAGCGGCCTTAAGCAGACGGTGCTTTTTTCACCCGGCAGGTTTGTAAGCGGAAGCCTATATCTGAAAAGTGGCGTGACGCTGCACCTGGACGAAGGGGCCACACTGCTGGGGTCGCTCAATCCCTTCGACTACGTGAAGGACCCTTACTGCCGGTGGACGGCCCTACTCTTTGCCGTGCGCCAGCACGACATTGCCATCAAAGGCCGGGGCACCATCGATGGGCGCGGCTGGGAGGTGGCCAACAACATCGTTGCGGCGATACACATGGGACTGATAAAAGACCCCTTGAAATATGACCGCCCTAACGAGGGCAACCGGCCGGAGAATATCCATTTTCGCGAGTGCGAGAACGTCACCGTCAGCGGCATCACCCTGCGCAACCCCGCCAGCTGGAACCAGCAATACGACCAATGCCGCCATCTGCTGATAGAGGACCAGACGGTGGACAGCAAGAACTACTGGAACAACGACGGGGTGGACATAGTGGATTGCAGCGACGTGGTGTTACGCAACTGCGACATGGATGCAGCCGACGATGTTTTCTGTTTTAAGAGCCATAGTGTGGACGGTGTGTGCGAGAACGTGACGGTGGAGCATTGCCGGGGGCGTAGTTCGGCCAACGGCATCAAGTTTGGCACCATGACTCGCGGGCGCTTCCGCCATTTCCGTTTCAAGGATATCGTCATCCGCGACACCTATCGAAGCGCCATCACCATAGCCAGCGTGGACGGTGCCACGGTGGAGGACGTGGTGGTGGACGGCCTGAGGGCCGAGCATACGGGCAATCCTATCTTCTTGCGTTTCGGCGAGAGGCGGGAGGGCAAGGGCACGCCCTGCCTGCGGGATATCACGCTGCGTAACATCTATGTGGAGGTGCCGTTGGAGAAGCCTGATGCCGGCTACAGCTATGAGGGCCCTGTGGAGGACCTGCCTCGCAACATCTCACCCTCCTCGATAGTGGGCACGCCGCAGCACCGAATACAGAATGTGCTGCTGGAGAATGTGGAACTGGTTTATCCCGGCCATGCCGACAGTGCCTATGCCTATCGTGGCACCGCGCCCGAGGCGTTAGCGACCATCCCCGAGTGGGAACGGCGCTATCCGGAATTCTCCATGTGGAAGGAGTTGCCCGCCTGGGGCTTCTATCTGCGCCATGCCGACAATATCACCCTGCGCCATGTTACGCTCAGGGTGGGGGAGAAGGACTACCGCCCGGCCATCGTGGCCGACGATGTGGAGAACCTTGTCCTCGACAACATGGTGGTTTCGGGTTCTGTAAGGCCCGAGGTGGTGGCCAACAATTGCCGACACCTGAAGTGGGACAAGAAGGCTTTGCAAGTGCGACAGCAAAAGTCGAAAACAAAGGTGACGTCGGACCCCGCTCAGACCTCTTCGGACGTCATTTTGGCCAAGGACAATGCCTCGCCGTGTACCGAAGGGGCAACCCTGTATAAGGCCTCGCTCTTTGGCTGCAAGAGCAATGGGACCACGCTGAACACCAGTTCGATACAGCGGGCCATCGACTATATTGCCGAGCATGGAGGTGGCACGCTGGTTTTTGAGGTGGGACGCTACCTGACGGGGAGCATAAGACTGCGCGAAGGGGTGAACATACAACTGAACGAGGGCGCCATCTGGGTGGGCTCTTCCAACCGGTATGACTATGAGAATGGCATTGCCGGAGAGCCCGCGCTGCTCATAGCTCCAGCAGAGGGGATGGTGAGGTTTTGCGGATTGGGGAGGCTGGAATTTGTGGAGGCGTACCAGAAGTGGGATAGGGAAGAGGGAGTGATGATGCCGCCGTCGATGTATGGCCGCCAATGAGGCCGGTGGAGGGTGAATGATGATGGAAACAAAGTCCTTTAGCGGATAATTGGGGAAAAAAGAGGTATGGCTTGCCGCGCCGTTTGAAAAAAAAAATTGTGAGGAACGAATAATTTGGCACTTTTGTGCGTTATACTATTATCATGCGCGGAATGGCTCCGCGAGAGTGATAACTTTTTTAACGACAAAAACTACTTAACAACAAAAACTAAAATGATGAAACAGCATGTGGCTACTCGGGGCGCGAAGGTTGCAGCCCTTGTGATGTTGGTTATGATGGTGATTCCCCACAACGTGGAGGCACAAATCTATAAATACTACCGCGGTTTCTACGACTGCGGGATAGCCGTTGCGCCTATCTGGCAGGAACACGAGGTCTATGACCACGGGGCAACGGTTGCGACCAACGACCATCGTCGTCACTCATTTGGTTATTTCAGCACCACACAGGGCTTCTATGTGGGCGACCGCACCTTTGTGGGTGTTGGGGCTGCGGTGACTTTCGACGAGGAGATGCTGACCCTCCCGCTCTTTGCCGCCGTCAAATACAACTGGAGCTTCACGAAAGTCCTCACCCCAACCTTTGAGCTGAGGGCGGGAACCTATCTCGACCTCTACCAGGGCGACCGCGTGGCGCTCTATGGCGATGCCGCCGTGGGGCTGCGTCTTGCCATTGGCAGACGCGTGGCGGTGAACATGATGGTCACCCTCACCTATCATCAGGGTTTCAGCCAGTTTGCCATGGTCTATCCGCCCTATGGTGGCGACTGGGTTGGGGTGACGGAGCGGATGCCGTTGGCCATAGGAACGCGTTTAGGCGTGGAGTTCTGAGCCAGGAGCGGGAGTCCCTGCCGATTGCCATTTGGTTGGAAAGGATACTTTTTTTAACGGTTTTATATTCATAGCGCTATCTTTTTAAGATGGGTGAACCGTAGTGCAAAATATTGTATCATAAGTGTTTGAAGCATTATATGTGAATGATTGGTAAAATATTTTTGCAAACAATTAAAAAAAAATTGTAATTTTGCACCGCTTTTTGTAGCATAAACTGATGTTGCTATGTTTGATTATGAAACCACTGTCGCAGAGATCGAACGGAAAGTTCGGAGGCTGATTGAGGAGAACGACCGTCTGCGGGCTTCGGAGCATAATTGGGCAGAGCGATGCAAGGAGCTGCAAGGGCAGATAGATAATAACAATATAATAATTAACAATTTAAAAGAACAAAATAATATACTAAAACTCGGGAACACGCTATCACAGAAGGGCGACTCTGCAGAGATTAAACTTAAGATAAACCAACTGATACGAAGCATAGATAAAAGTTTGTCATTAATCAACAAATCGGAATAACTAAGCACACTGCGTATAGACAATACAAATGAACGAATTACCGGCCACAGTCTATATTTTGGACAGACCCTACAAACTGAAAGTGAGGCCCGACGACGAGCATTTTCTGCGCAAGGCCGCCGAGCGGATAGACGCTCAGGCTCGGGAGTACGGGAAGATGTATGCCTATAACGACCGCCAAGATTTGTTGGCTATGGTGGCGCTGACACAGATCACCCAATTGCTGCGGCTGCAAGACCGTGAGCAGTTTATGGATAAGGAACTGGAGGCCAGGCTCACCAACATAAACACAATGCTTGACACCAAGTTGACCTGTAACTAAGTCCCCTGTCGGCTGCGGGGTGCGGCCCACCCCCATGAACAATGGTTGCCGGCAGCGACTCGATACGATAAGGAATATCCTGCATTCGACCCAAAACAGTTTGTAAACTCAACACCATTTACAAACCGAGTAAGCTCAGGGGTGGGTAGGTTGTATGGCTGAGACACCCGGCACTCAAATCCTAACAGTTTAGAGTTTATCATAACTCCCGGAGGGTTGAAGTGCAGGATTTTTTTGAGTGAATGCTCTCTGTCTCCAGATAGGTGCCCTTCGCGTAGCGGCAGTCCCCACAAAAAAACACTTTTATCGCAAATGAATATTATAATAGGAATTGTTATTGGTATCGTCGTGGGTGCCGTTGCAGGCTTTGTTGCCGCCTCGAAGATTGAGAACAACAAGCTGCTGGCCAAGGGCGAAAAGATGATTGAACGAGGCAACGAAGTGCTGAAAGACGCCGAGGAAAAAGGCGAAATCATCAAGAAGGATAAAATCCTGCAGGCCAAGGAGAAATTCATCCAGATGAAGAGCGAGCACGAGAAGCAGGTGAGCGAGCGTAACGCCCAACTGCGCGAGCAGGAGAGCAAGCTGAAACAGCGCGAGAACACCCTCAATCAGAAGGTGGGCGACCTGCAGAAAAAGAGCGAGGAGCTGAAGCAGGTAAGCGAGAACCTCAACAACCAGATTGAGGTGCTGCGCAAACGCCAGGCCGAGGTGGAGAAGGTATATAACGAGAGCATCGAGAAGCTCGAACATATCGCCGGCATGACCGCCGAGGAGGCCAAACAGCACCTGGTGGAGATGATGACCGAGGAGGCCAAGTCCGATGCCGCCGCAGGCATCATGGACATCGTTGAGGAGGCCAAGATCACCGCCAACGAGCAGGCTAAGAAAATCGTTATCCAATCGATACAGCGCACCGCCACGGAGACCGCCGTGGAGAACACCGTCAGCGTCTTCAATCTGGAGAATGAGGAGGTGAAGGGCCGCATCATTGGTCGTGAGGGTCGTAACATCCGTGCCCTGGAGTCGCTCACGGGTGTGGAGGTAATCATCGACGACTCGCCCGATGCCATCATCCTCAGCGGTTTCGACCCCGTGCGCCGCGAGATTGCCCGCCTGTCGCTGCATAAGCTGGTGACCGACGGCCGCATCCACCCCGCCCGTATCGAGGAGGTGGTTGCCAAGACCCGCAAACAGATTGAGCAGGAAATTGCCGAGGTGGGTAAACGTACCTGCATCGACTTGGGCATCAACAATATGAACCACGAACTGATGCGCATGGTAGGCCGTATGAAATACCGTTCTTCCTATGGTCAGAACCTGCTGCAGCACAGCCGCGAGGTGGCCAACCTGGCTGCCACCATGGCTGCCGAGCTGGGCCTGAATCCCAAACTGGCCAAACGTGCCGGCTTGTTGCACGACATTGGCAAGGTGCCTGAGACCGACCCCGAGCTTCCGCACGCAATCTTTGGCATGAAGTTGGCCGAGAAATATAAGGAACACCCCGACGTGTGCAACGCCATTGGCGCCCACCACGACGAGATAGAGATGACCTCCCTCATCGCCCCCATCATTCAGGTGTGCGATGCCATCAGTGGTGCCCGTCCCGGTGCCCGCCGCGAGGTGGTGGAGGCCTACATCAACCGCCTCAAGAAACTGGAGGACATGGCCATGACCTATCCGGGCGTGGTGAAGACCTACGCCATCCAGGCCGGCCGCGAGCTGCGCGTCATCGTGGGTGCCGAGAAGGTGAACGATGCCGAGGCCACCAAGCTCAGCTTCGACCTCTCCCGCCAGATACAGAACGAGATGACCTACCCAGGCCAAATCAAGGTCACCGTCATCCGCGAGACCCGTGCTGTCAACTACGCTAAATAACACGATGGATAAAGAATGAGCTGATGAGGCTCCTGTGGCATTCGGCCGGCAGGGACCTCATCAGTTCCAATAATAGATGAAACAGCTATGCTACTGAATTTCGTTCATTGGAATGTCGACCCGGTGATGATTCATCTGGGCAGTTTCGGCTTGCGCTACTACTCGCTGGGTTTCCTTTTCGCCTTTCTCTTCGGCTACCTTATCCTCAGCCGGATGTATAAGCGCGAGAAGGTGGAGGTGAAATACCTCGACGCCTTGGTTCTATGGATGTTCCTGGCCGTGCTGGTGGGTGCCCGTCTGGGACATTGCCTCTTCTATGAGCCCGACTATTTCTGCACCTCTGAACATTGGCTGGAGATTATCTTACCCTTCAACCTAAAAACCGGTCAGTTCACAGGCTATCAGGGTTTGGCCAGCCATGGTGCGGCTGTGGCCGTCATACTGATGATATGGCTCTACTGCCGCAAATACAAGATGAACGCCTGGTGGGTTTTCGACCGCCTGGTGATTGTGGTGGCCTTGGGTGGTGCCTTCATCCGCTTGGGCAACCTCTTCAACAGCGAGATCTACGGTGTGGAGACCTCTTTGCCTTGGGGCTTTATCTTCGAGCGCAACGGCGAGACCGTTCCCAAGCACCCCACTCAGCTCTATGAGGCCCTCAGCTATCTCATCATCTTCCTATGCTGTCTCTTTGCCTATCACAAGAAAGAGGGCAAGCTGCACAATGGCCGCCTCTTTGGCTATTGGCTGGTGGCACTCTTTGGCGTGCGCATCCTCATCGAGTTTATCAAGGAGGAGCAAGTCGACTTTGAAAAGGGCATGTCGCTGGACATGGGACAGTGGCTCAGCATCCCTCTGGTGCTGATGGGCGTGGTGCTGGTGGTGCTCTCCTATAAGGGAGTGCTGAAAGAGGGTATCTTCACCGAGAAAATAACTACTGGAAAAAACAATAAGAAATAATACCTATTTTTATGAAGAAATTGATTTTAGTTCGCCACGGCGAGAGCGAATGGAATAAGATGAATCTTTTTACTGGATGGACCGATGTCGACCTGACTCCTTTTGGCCAGTGCGAGGCCTATATGGCCGGCCGCCTGCTCAAGGAGGAGGGCTACCACCCCACCATGTGCTACACCTCCTATCTGAAACGGGCCGTCAAGACCCTCAACCAGATTCTCGATGCCATGGACATGGATTATCTGCCCGTCGAGAAGAGCTGGCGCCTCAACGAGAAGAGCTATGGGGCCCTGCAGGGTGCCAACAAGGCCGAGACCCTGAAGAAATACGGCGAGGAGAAACTGATGCAGTGGCGCCGCAGCTACGACGTGCAGCCTCCTGCATTGGAAGTCACCGACAAGCGCAGCCCCATCAACGACCCCCGCTATGCTGGCATCGACCCCAAGGAGCTGCCCGCCACCGAGGCCCTCTGCGACACGATTGCCCGTCTCATGCCTTATTACGAGGGTGTCATCCTCAAGGCTTTTGAGACCAACGACGAGGTGATGGTGGTTGCCCACGGCAACAGCTTGCGCGGTATCGTCAAGACTTTGAAGAAGATGGGCGACAATGAGATTGTGGGCTTCAATATTCCCACCGCCGTACCCTACATTTTTGAGTTCGACGACCAGATGAACCTCCAAAAAGACTTCTATTTGGGCAATCAGGAAGAGATTCAGCGCAAAATAGACGGTGTTAAGAATCAGGCAAATAGAAAATAATTTAAGGCTGTTTGGGGCAAAAAACGAAAAAAGTTTTGTTCAATTCAAAAAAAGTTCGTACTTTTGCACCCGATTTCGCCAGAGGGAAAGAGCGCTTTCTCGATGAAATCAAACAGCTACGGAGAGGTGGGTGAGTGGCTGAAACCAACAGTTTGCTAAACTGTCGTACTCGATTAGGGTACCGGGGGTTCGAATCCCCCCTTCTCCGCCAAAGAAGAGAAAGACGTCCGTGAGGCGTCTTTTTTCTTACGAAAACACAATGGTCACTCGGGATATAGCGTAGTCCGGTTATCGCGCCTGCTTTGGGAGCAGGAGATCCCCAGTTCGAATCTGGGTGTCCCGACAAAGGAAGTAAGAACTAAGAGCTAAGAAGCAAGAAGTATTGATACTTCATAGTTCATCATTCTTAACTCTTACTTCAAGAAGGGTTCCGTAGCTCAGCTGGATAGAGCAACTGCCTTCTAAGCAGTAGGTCCTGCGTTCGAATCGCAGCGGAATCACATTAAGCCCACCAACCGAGTGGGCTTTTTTGTTAATTGGCTGTAGTTTTTTGGGCATTTTGTTGTCTAATGAGGAAAACGATTCATCAAAACATGTGACTCATGAAGAAGAAAGAACAACTTGAAGCCGACTTTGAGCAGATGGTGGAGCGACAACGGCAGACCATCTATTCCGTCTGCTACCTCTTCGCCGACGAGCGGCAGCAAGCCGACGACCTGTTCCAAGAGACGCTCATACGCCTGTGGCAGGGCTTCGATACCTTCGAAGGCCGTAGCACTGAGAAGACCTGGGTGTACCGCATCGCGTTGAACACATGCGTCAACATGGACCGCAAACATCGTCGGCGCAAGGACACCTCACCTTTAGAGCTGAGCGTGGACTACTTTGCCGACTCTAACTCTTGGGACAACAGCGAGGAACACAATCCCGCTGCCCAACGTCTGCATCGCCGCATCGGCAAGCTTCACCCCTTCGATCGTGCACTCATCCTCCTCTGGCTCGAGGACCTGCCTTACGACGAGATAGCCGCCATCCTCGGCATCACTGTCAAGAACGTCAGCGTCCGCCTCGTGCGCATACGCGAAAAACTCAAAACAATAACCGACTAAAACAAAAAACCATGGAAAACAATCTCGATTTTAAACAAGAGCTGCAGCAAGACCTCCGCGACCTGCAGCAAGACATAGCCAATCACAGCACTTTCAACAACGAGGTATGGCGTCGTTCGGTGCGCCGCCGCGTCTTAGGCCTGTACCGCCTAAACCTGGCGTGCTCCGTCTTTCTCATCATTTTCACCATTGTCATCACCCCGTTTCTCTTTTATGAAAAACTATGGCCCTGGTGGGGAATACTATTCCTCGACCTGCTGATTATCTCACTGACCATATACAGCCTTATTGTGACCCGTGGTATGCGGCGACCCGACGTGAATTCAAAATCTGGGCTGCTGTCCCTGCGAGAAAGTATCCAGCGGAGTTCCAACACCCCCAAACGCCACAAAGCCGTCATCTATGTGGTTAACGGTATTGTCATAGCACTCATGTTAATCTATGCCTATAATAACACCCCCGACAGGATGCCCTCCAAACTATTCGGAGGTGCTGCCGGCCTGCTTGCCGGACTCCTTGTAGCCCGACGGCTGAAGAAACACTACTCCAACCTCAGCGAGGAAATTGACGAACTGCTGAAAGAGGAATAGCCCGCGTGGGCTATTCCTCTTCTGCCGGTTCTGGCAAAGATTAGTGTAGATTTTAAAGTATAATTAAAAATTCTTATAAGTTTTTTTTATGGTGGGTTCTATAAATTGCTTTCAATCGATTTTGTTCTTATTTCGAGCAGATTTTCGTGCGGAAGGAGGGAGCAACGTTTCGCAAAGCGAGCGCAAAATGATGCTTGTGTCTTTTGCCGAGCCAAAGAAACGTCAGCGAAGCTAATGCGGTGCATTGTAACCGACTGACAATCGGAAAGATGCCGAAATAAGGGCAAAAGCGCTGAAAAATTTAAGTACACTCATATTAATTATTGTTTT
>JAEEHQ010000024.1 GCA_016280915.1 Bacteroidales bacterium | reverse complement strand
CGAACAGAACACTTTGGGCTTATAAATATTATTCATCAAAACAAGGATTAAGACACCTCTGGGTTGATCTGACGTAAGTCAGTACTCCGCTATCAAATCATACCATCAAAACAAGGCTTAAGACGCATGGCGATTTCCGCCAAGATGTCGTAGCATGAGCTATCAAATCATACCATCAAAACAAGGATGAAGAAACCACCGGTGGACATTTCGAAAGTGAGGCACAGCGAGAGCGCCGAACAGAACGTTTTCATAAGCCGAGAGCAGAGAGAGCTCGTTCTCTATGCCGAGGCGTGAAAACGTCAGTTGTGAAGCAACTAACACTTTGGGCTTCTAAATATTCTTCATCAAAACAAGGATTAAGACCCTAAGGTTTCGAGAGTGTCGGGGGTGGTTGCGCTATCAAATCATACCATCAAAACAAGGATTAAGACGCGGAGGCTGCTAAAACGATTATAGTCATCACGTATCAAATCATGCCATCAAAACAAGGATTAAGACAAAAGGGATACACCCACAACTAGCACCGGAATCTACTATCAAATCATACCATCAAAACAAGGATTAAGACCTACAGCGCCAGGGCAGAAGGTGTCCAATCCTCCACTATCAAATCATACCATCAAAACAAGGATTAAGACGAATATATTCGGCATAAACTCCCAGAGTCAGACCTATCAAATCATACCATCAAAACAAGGATTAAGACGGATCGAGGTCCGACCACACCTCGTTTTTTTCGCAGTATCAAATCATACCATCAAAACAAGGATTAAGACACCTCCCGCACCTCCGTTATGGTGTCGTGTACGATCTATCAAATCATACCATCAAAACAAGGATGAAGAAATGTCCGGTGGACATTTCGAAAGTGAGGCACAGCGAGAGCGCCGAACAGAACGTTTTCATAAGCCGAGAGCAGAGAGAGCTTGTTCTCTATGCCGAGGCAGGAAAACGTCAGTTGTGAAGCAACTAACACTTTTGGCTTCTAAATCTTCTTCCCATCAAAACAAGGATTAAGACTAGATATTCCAGAGTTTTTGAGCACGCTTTTTAGCTCAGATACCATATCCCATCAAAACAAGGATTAAGACATGCCCAAACGCGGTTTTTCTGGGTCGTTGATTAATCTCAGATACCATATCCCATCAAAACAAGGATTAAGACCCTACCTTCGGATTTCAGTTCACACTCTTCATCGAAACTGCTCAGATACCATATCCCATCAAAACAAGGATTAAGACTTGGTGCCAAGTGCCTTGCCATCAAATGAGCCCACAACTCAGATACCATATCCCATCAAAACAAGGATTAAGACTTTTTGCCAAAATACTGCTGAACGTCAATGACAGCCTCAGATACCATATCCCATCAAAACAAGGATTAAGACTCAAGGCGCTCTGTTGCTTTCTCCAGTCTCTTAGCCTTCTCAGATACCATATCCCATCAAAACAAGGATTAAGACTTGTAAGTCATTCGCCTCATGAGGCAATCAACTTTTCTCAGATACCATATCCCATCAAAACAAGGATTAAGACATGCACTTTTTTACCGGTGTTTTCCCATTAACACGGTCTCAGATACCATATCCCATCAAAACAAGGATAGCCCCATACCAATAGATGAATGAGGGTGTCGTGAAAGCATTCACGACATGGCGGTATTCTCGGGCGACCTCTCGGTCTAGCCCTATCGGACCATCCACCGGATGCTCCTTCATCATCAAAACAAGGATTAAGACTCTTCCCGTATAGGATTTCAAACCTGAACACGGAGGTGTGCATGACCAACTGGTATGTCGGCAAACGTATCAAGGAAGATGTACTCTTCAACCAGCGTGCCGAATATGGCAAACAGGTGCTTAGAAACTTGGCGACAAAATTAACCGGACGGTATGGCCGCGGATGGAGCGAAAAACATTTGAGACATTGTCTCCGCAGCGCGGAGACTTTCTCTGAGGAGGAAATTGTCTCCGCCACGCAGAGACAATTGACATGGACACACTATCCTTATACCGCTGCTTTGAAGAAATATCTCAAGTTCAAAATGACAGAGGATATCAAGTAGAGACAAAACTGTCATCGTCGCAGCGGATGTTCCAGTCGTGGCTCGTTGTGTCGGATTTGCAATCAGACACTTATGGCAACTTTTATTTATTGCTTGCAATAAAAGCCTTTAATTCTTATCAAATTCAAAATATGAAATTTACAAATTCTCCAATTCTCTAATTCTTGATAAATAGAAATTCCCTTATTATTATCAAGATTTGTAATCTGCTTTGTTTTTATCATTCTTAACTTGGTTGCCATAAGTGGGGGGAACAAGGTAGATGGTCACCTGTCCCTGACATTATCACTTCCGTATGCAGCTGAGAGAGGTGCTGCCCTAACTCAGGCACCTACGCCACCGCCGTCGGCCGCGAGCTGCGCAAGGCGCTGAAGGGCCTCTTAGGGAGGAAGGGCAAGTAGCAATCCGTTACAGTTTCAGTTGTTTCAGTTGAAAACTTGAAACACAAATTCCCCTTTATAATATTT
>JAEEHQ010000129.1 GCA_016280915.1 Bacteroidales bacterium | reverse complement strand
TTCGCTGACGTTTCTTTGGCTCGGCAAAAGACACAAGCATCTTTTGCGCTCGCTTTGCGAAACGTTGCTCCCTCCTTCCGCACGGAAATCTGCTCGAAATAAGAACAAAATCGATTGAAAGCAATTTATAGAACCCACCTTAAGAATGATAAAAACAAAACAGATTAAAAATCCTAATAATAATAAGTGTCAGCAAAAAAGAGTGCCCAAATACTCATCCGCCCCTGTGCTGCCAAGGGTACTTTGGCGGCAGACCTCTCCTTGACGGCAAACGCCCTTTTGGCCCCATCCGCTCCCCTGCCCCTCCCCTTGGCCCAGACGGCTCCACTCACAGCCCTTTGAACGATTAACGCCATGGCGCACCGGCACTTTCACTTGGCGCACTTTCAATTCTGCATTATACACAGAGAGGGCGTCCCTAATTTGGTGGGACGCCCTCTCGCTATGGGGTTGACAGCCGGGGCAGGGCTTTCTCAGTATCGCTATCGAAGTCCTCCACCGGAAGCTTTCTTCATTTCTTGAGGTACTTGTCGAACCAGTCGATGAAATTGCGATGCCAGAGGATACTATTCTGAGGCTTCAGCACCCAGTGGGTCTCATCGGGGAAATAGAGATAGCGGGCATCCAATCCGCGCAGTTTGGCAGCATTGTAGGCAGCCATGCCCTGACTAGCCACGATGCGGAAGTCGAACTCGCTGTGGACCACGCAGATGGGGGTGTTCCATTTGTCAACAAAACGGTGGGGGGAGTTGGCATAGGAATGGGCTGTTTTAGCATTCTTTTCCCAGTAGGGGCCGCCGAGGTCCCAGTTGGTGAACCAGTACTCTTCGGTCTCGAGACATTGTTGCTCAAAGTTGAACATACCGTTGTGGGCAAGGAAGGCTTTGAAACGGTGGTTCTCGTTATGACCGGCCAACCAATAGATGCTGTAGGCACCAAAGGAGGCACCGCAGGCACCAATGCGCTCGGCATCAATCTGGGGCATATTCTTGGCAAAATAGTCGGTAGCAGTCATGTAGTCCTTCATGCAGAGACCGCCATAATCGCCGCTGATTTCCTCACACCATGCAGTACCGAAGCCCGGGCAGCCACGACGGTTGGGGGCAATGACGAAATAGCCAGCGCCGCTCATCACTTCGAAGTTCCAACGGGTGCTCCAGAACTGGCTGACCATGCTTTGTGGGCCGCCTTCGCAGAAGAGCAGGGCGGGATAGGTCTTGGTGCTGTCGTAGTCATAAGGATAAATCAGCCACACCAGCATCTGCTTACCATCGGAGGTAGGAATCCAGCATTCCTCGCTACGACCCATGCGAACCTGACTCAACACCTGGGTGTTGATGGCTGTGAGTTGCTTGCCTGTTTGATTGGTGTCGGCCACGGTGTACTTGAAGATTTCAGAAGGATGCTGATGGCTCACCTCGTTGGCATAAATAGCACCGCCATGGAGGGCAAAGCCATTGATGTCGTGTTGGTTTTTGGTCACCTGACGGATGGCCTTGTTGTTCACATTGAAAGCAAAGATTTCGTTCATGCCACGATACATCACAACGGCCAAAAGCTCGCTGTCGTCGTCGGTCCAACTGATGCCGCTGACACCATAGTCGAAGGCCTCAGTATAGTCGGTGCGCTCGCCAGTAGCACAATCGAGCACCATCAGGCGCAGTTTGTCGCTCTCATAGCCGTCATGTTCCATGCTCTCCCAGGCAATCTTCTTGCCGTCATGGCTGAAAACAGGATTTTGGTCATAGCCCATGATGCCCTCGCTGATGTTGACGGTCTCACCGGTAGCGATGGTGTAGACATAAATGTCGCTGTTGGTACTCAAAGAATAATCTTTGCCGGTTTTCTTACGGCAGGTGTAGGCGATACGGCTACCATCGGGCGAGAAGTTGAACTGCTCAACGCCGCCCCAAGGACGCATCGGGCACTCGTAAGCATTCTCAGCCCCAATCACATCCTTTGCATTGTCAACCTGCAGCGTACCGTTCTCATAAGGAGCCACATAGATATGGGGATATTCGTCCACCCAGTTGTCCCAATGGCGATACATCAAATCCTCGTTGATGCGGCCGGTGGTCTGGTCCAATCCGGCATAGAGTTTCTGGATGTCATCGGGACGTTGCACGGCGATATCGCTGATATAGACAATCTGCTTGCCGTCGGGCGACAGCTTGAAGCCCTCAAGACCGTTCGGCAAAGTGGCCACAACGCTCTCGGCACGGCTTTCAACAACCATCTTGATGATGTCGTTGCCACGAGCAAACAGCAGGGTGTTGTCGTCCTGCCAAACGGGGTTGAACTCGCTTTGGTTGGTGTTGGTCAACCGCACAGGATCTACCTGCTCGCCATCGGTGGGAATGAGATACAACTCGGCATTGCCTTTGTTGTTGGCGATGTCGTAATAGGTGTTGGCATACACAGCTTTGCTGCCATCTGGGCTGATAGCATACTCGCCCATTTTGCCAAGTCCCCACATCACTTCAGGTGTGAAGCGACCATTCTCAACCGTCACATTGGGATTGCCAATGACATTCTCGGTCTGTTCTACATGTTTGCACCCCACCGTTAGCAGGAGGGAGGCAGCCAAAAAGATAAAAGTTTTCTTCATATTGTTGTGTTTCTATTTTTATGTCAACGAGGTAAAAACAATATTTTTTGCAAAAATACGACTTTTTTTAAGAACCACATAAAAAAACTTATTTGAATCCTAAAAAAGTAGTATTTTTGCAATTTGAATTGACTTGAAAAGAATAGGTATAAATGTATAATAAAGAGTTTGATAGCCAGCATTTAGCAACCTTTCACCAATGGTGCGAGGATGCTTGCCATATCGTGCTCCTCTCCCACATGAATGCCGATGGCGATGCCTGTGGCAGTCTTTTGGGCATGACGCTACAACTCGACCAGGTAGCCACTAAAGCTGCCACCATCACACCTATCCTCCCCAACGGTTGCCCCCGCAATTTTCTGTGGCTGCCGCAAGCCGAACGCATCCTCTCAGGCGAGAAACAGTTGGCACTTTGTCAAGAGCGCATCGCCGAGGCCGACCTCATCATCTGTCTCGACTTCAACTGTGCCTCCCGCATCGATTTCCTGCAGGATGACCTCCGCAATGCCAAGGCCCGCAAGATTTTAGTGGACCACCACCACAATCCCGCCGAGCAGGAGTTTCAGCTCATTTTCTCCGACCCCGACATATCCAGCACCTCCGAATATGTCGTGTGGCTCACCCAAACGCTCTGGGGATGTAAGTTTTTCAACTGCGATGTGGCTCGATGCCTTTACACCGGCCTGCGCACCGACACGGGGGGATTCGCCTTCAGCTGCAGCCAACCCAGTTGCTTCGAGGCGGCAGCCCTGCTCGTAGCTTACGACATCAATCCCGCCGACATCCACAACCATATTGTCAACACGTTCACCATCAACCGTATGCGTTTCTATGGATTCGCCATCAGCCAACGCCTGCAGGTCTACCCCACTCAGCACGTTGCCCTTTTTGCCTTCTCGCTCGAGGACCAACGCCGCTTTGGTGTTGGGGGCGAAGACATGGAGGGCTTGGTCAACTACACCCTCATGATGTCCGACATCCATACCGGTGCCCTCCTGCGCGAAGAGGAGGGTCGCACCAAAGTCTCTTTGCGTTCCAAGTCCAAGGATGTGAATAGCTTGGCCCAACAACTCGGCGGGGGCGGACATACCAAGGCCGCCGGTGCCACCTGCATGATGTCTTTTGAGGAGACGCTCCTGCGCGTCCAACAGCTCCTTGGAGTCCAAGGTCTACAGCCCATCGACAACAATACCCTAACCGCATGAACCACATCTTCCACATCATTCTCTTCTCCTCCCTGCTGCTTCTGGTTTCCTGTGGCGACCGCACCCCGGTTGTCGAGCTCCATCCCGAAAACAGTGAGCTGGTCAAAGAGAATATGATTAATGCCAACCGTGTGGTGATACAGTCAGAGGCCACCCAGATAGAGAGTTATATCCAACGTCGCGGCTGGTCCGTTCATCAACTCCCCTCGGGTGCTTTCTTCTACCCCTACACTCAGGGCAACGGATCCGCCATCCTCACCAACGATAAGGTCCGAGTCACCTACCGCCTCGAAGGTCTGGACGGAACTCCCTTCTACACCAATCAGGTAGACACCCTCGTGGTGGGACACCGCGATGTAACTGCAGCCCTCGACGAGCTCCTGCAGCAGCTCCACTACGGCAGCCAAGCCTACCTCATCGCCCCCTCCAATAGCGCCTATGGTGTTGTGGGTGACGGCGACCGTGTCCCCTCCCGAACGGTGGTGATATATAATGTAAATAATATACAAAAATTATAACTGCGTTTATTAAGAACAACAAAAATAATATAATAACAACGTTAAGATGAAAAAATTTTTATCTTTTGCTCTCGTAGCAATGACTTGCGCCGTTCTTCTCACGGCTTGCAACAAAAACAATTTCAAAAAAACCGAAAACGGTCTTCTTTACAGATTCGTTACCACCGTTGCCGATGGTGAACAGCCCCAGATGGGCGATGTCCTCGTAGGCGAACTCATTCTCCGTCTCGAGAAGGACACCCTCTTCACCAATGTGGGTCACCCCGACCGTATCCTACAGGTTATCCCTTCCAAATTCAAGGGCGACTACTCCGAAGGTCTCCTTATGATGCACAAAGGCGACAAAGCCATCTTCAAAATCCCTGCCGACTCCATCGCCAAATTCATGCAGCCCAACCAGATGCCCCAGGGCTATCAGGCTGGCAATGGCCAGTATTTCTACTATGAGGTCACCCTCAACGACATCGTTTCTGAGGAAGAACTCGCTCAGGAGCAGGCCAACTTCATGAAAGAAATGGAACAACGCAAAAACGATGAGCCCGCTACCATTCAGAAGTATCTCACCGACAACAACATTACCGCCAAACCCACCAAGTCCGGCCTCTATGTTATCGTCAACAAGAAAGGCACGGGTGCCAAGGTCGCCACGGGCAAGAAAGTGGCTATCGACTACACTGGCCGCCTCCTCGACGGTACCCTCTTCGACACCAGCCGTGAGGCTGATGCCAAAGCCGCCAACAAATACATGAATGGCCGCGAATACAAGCCTCTTGAATATGTTGTGGGTGGCCAATCCATGATTAAGGGTTGGGAAGAAGGTGTGATGGGTCAGCCTGCTGGCAGCGAAATCACCCTCATCATCCCCTCCGAACTGGCTTACGGTGCCCGTGGTGCCGGAATGGACATCATGCCCTACAGCCCCCTCACCTTCGACCTCACCATCGTTTCAGTTGAATAACCTCTGAAAGCTTTCAAACATGAAAAATATTGTCATCTTTGGTGCCCCAGGCGCCGGCAAAGGCACCCAAAGCGATTTCATCGTCGAGAAATTCGGACTCACCCATATCTCCACAGGCGACCTCCTTCGTAAAGAAATTAAAGACGAGACCGAACTCGGCAAACGTATAAAAAGTATCATGGATGCTGGTCAACTGGTTAGCGACGACATCGTCATTGAGATGATGGACAACGCTATCGCACGCGACACCAAGGGCATTCTTTTCGACGGTTTCCCCCGCACCGTGGCACAAGCCGAGGTGCTCGACAAACTCCTTGCCAAACACGGCCGCACCCTCACCTGCATGATCCGTTTGGATGTGCCCCGCGAGGAACTCATCCACCGCATGCTCGAGCGTGCCAAGGTTAGTGGCCGCAGCGACGACAACGAGGAGACCATCAAGAACCGCCTGGTTGAGTACGAAAACAAGACCCTCCCCGTGGCCGATTACTACAACAAGCAAGGCAAAGAGGTTAAAGTCAACGGTCTTGGCGACATCAAACGCATATCCAAAGATATTGCCAAAGCCATCGAATCCCTCTAATTCCTAATACTATTAAGGTGGGTTCTATAAATTCCACATTTAGAAACAATAATTAATATGAGTGTACTTAAATTTTTCAGCGCTTTTGCCCTTATTTCGACATCTTTCCGATTGTCAGTCGGTTACAATGCACCGCATTGCTCCCTCCTTCCGCACGGAAATCTTCTCGAAATAAGAACAAAATCGATTGAAAGCAATTTATAGAACCCACCTTAAAAAAGCGGACTCCATTATCTCCTCCGGACCTAATGGAGTCCCTTTAACCTAAAACATAGTTCCTTCACAACAAATCCCCACTCCTAAACTGCACTCAGAGCCAACGCCTGCCCACTCTCGCAGGGCTTCCACCGACTCACACCTTCATCACCAAACTCCAACACCCGAACAAAATGCCCTCTAATTTCGTCGACTACGTCAAAATCTTTGTCCGTTCAGGTAAAGGCGGCGCAGGTTCCGCCCACCTACTTCGCGTCAAATACAACGCCAAAGCCGGCCCCGACGGTGGCGACGGCGGCCGTGGCGGACATGTCATCCTGCGCGGCAACAAACAACGCTGGACCCTCCTCCATCTCAAATATACCAAGCATGTCTTTGCCGAAGACGGCCAGCACGGTGGAGAGAACCTATGCACCGGCCGCACCGGAGCCGACCAAATTCTCGAGGTGCCCCTCGGCTGCATCTGTCGCGATGCCGAGACCGGTGAGTTGCTTGGCGAGGTTACCGAAGACGGCCAGGAGGTGATTATAGCCAAAGGAGGTCGTGGCGGACTCGGAAACGACCATTTCAAGTCGGCCACCAACCAAACGCCCCGCTACGCCCAGCCCGGCGAACCAGCTGTTGAACGCTGGGTTGTCATCGAACTAAAAGTCTTGGCCGACGTAGGCCTTGTGGGCTTCCCCAACGCAGGCAAATCCACCTTCCTCAGCGTGGTATCTGCGGCCAAACCCGAGATTGCCGACTACCCATTCACCACCTTGGTACCCAACCTCGGCATTGTCAAATACCGCGACGACAACTCTTTCTGCATCGCCGACATTCCTGGCATTATCGAGGGTGCCAGCGAAGGCAAAGGCCTCGGCATTCGCTTCCTCCGCCATATCGAACGCAATTCCATCCTTCTTTTCATGGTCAGCTGCGAACAGCTCGACATCCAGCATGAGTATGAAGTACTCCTTGGCGAACTCACCCAGTATAACCCAGAGCTCCTCGACAAACAACGCATTCTCGCGGTCACAAAATGCGACATCATCGATGAGACCATGATGGAGCAGCTCCGCGACCATCTACCCAAAGACGTGGAAACCATCTTTATCTCTGCCGTATCCGGATTCCACATTCAAGAACTCAAAGACCTCATCTTCAAGAAACTGAACAGCGAAAATTCATAATTCAGACATATCATGGAAATGATTAATTCCTTAGAAACCAATATTTTTTACTGGATAAACCAACATCACAGCACTTTCTTCGATTGGTTTTTCTGGTCTTTTAGTCAACATTGGTGCTGGGCCGTCATGCTGATTCTATTTTTCTGCATCACCACCCTCCGCTATGAGCCCAAACGATGGTGGCTTATCTTGATAGGCATTGTCCTTTGCTTCCTCTGCGCCGACCGCGTGTCGGATATCCTCAAGGATGTCTTCACCCGCCTGCGTCCCTGCTATGCTTTGGACAACGTGCGCATGTTCCGCACCCATTGTGGCGGCCAATACGGCTTTCCCTCATCCCATGCTGCCAACATCTTTGCCCTGGCCACCTTCCTCTGCCTGCGCTGCCATCAATCTGCCATCCGACTCCAACGCGCCACCCGCAGTCCCCGTCCCAAATACGCCATCCACCCATCCCTCTTCACCTTCTTTGTCTTCCTCTGGGCCATCGTGGTTGGCTATTCCCGCATTTATCTCGGAAAACACTATATGGGCGATATTCTTGGCGGACTTATACTTGGAATGCTCATCGGATTATTTATTTTTTTCATCATCCATCTTATTGATAATTTGATAATTAATCATAGCACGCAAAAAAAAGTTTAAAAAAAATGAAACAAAATTCAACTTTTTGCGTTATTAATGGCGTGCTTACTTATTTCAAAGATGTATTTGACGGGACGTCTCCTTATTGGGGACGTTCTCGTTTTTTATCTGTAAACCCAAAACTGATATGAATTTCTTAGACATTCTCATTGCCATCCCACTCTGTTTCTTTATCTACAAAGGTTGGCGTCGCGGACTTATTTTCGAAATAACCAGCCTTGCCGGCATCATCGTTGGCGTATGGGCCTGCGTTCATTTCTCCACCTGGGTGGCCGAAACCCTCAACATTCAGGGCGACACCGGCGTACTCATCGCCTTTTTCATTACCTTTGCTGCCGTGGTAGCATTGGCCTACTTTCTGGGCAAAGCCATCGAGGGCATCTTCAAGATGGTCAAACTCAATTTCCTCAACAAACTATTTGGAGCCCTCCTCGGCATGGCCAAATGCCTGTGTGTCATCAGCGTCCTCCTCAATTTCATACTTATGATCGACACTCACCAATCCATCCTCACCCCCAAGGCTAAAGAGGAGAGCGTTCTCTATAAACCCTCCTACCGCATCGGCAACAAACTCACCATTTCCCTCAAGAACTACATCGCCGAGAAACGTGCCGAACTGGCCGAACAGCAAGAATCAACCAATCATACTGAAAAATAAGACCATCGCCCATGCTCATTCTCGCTCCCATGCAGGGTCTTACCGAACTCATGTTCCGCAAGGCTTATCAGCATTGCTTCCCCGGCGCTCTGGATCTCTCCATCTCCCCCTTCCTCTCCCTCACCCATGGCAACCTTGCCGACGCATGGAAGAAAATAGACGATGTCATACCTGCCGACAATCAGGACTCCATTCCTGTCATTCCGCAAATCCTCGGCAAAGAACCTGTCGAGTTTGTCGAGTTAGGCAATCGCCTCTTTGATATAGGCTACACCGAGGTCAACTGGAACATTGGCTGCCCCATGCGTCGCGTCACCGCCAAACACCGTGGCAGCGGCATCCTCCCCTACCCCAACGAAGTCCGCACCATCCTCGACCAAGTGGTTCCTAAGCTAAAGCCACGCCTCAGTATCAAAATGCGCCTAGGCCTTAGCAGCAAAGACGAAATCTTCGCCTTAGTTCCTGTCCTCAACGACTACCCTCTGGCCAATGTCACCATCCACCCCCGCACCGGCCGACAGCAATACTCTGGCCAGGTAGACCTTGACACCTTCGGGCAGGTCTATCCCCTCCTCAACTCCCGCGTCATCTACAATGGCGACCTCTGCACCACGGCCGACTACCGACAATTGCGCCATCGATTCCCCGCAGTAGAAGACTTCATGATTGGTCGCGGCATACTCTACGATCCCATCCTGCCACTCAAAATCAAAGGCCTCATTCCCGAAGACGACAAAGCCAAGAGCCTTGCAGCCGCCCACCTTTTCATCGAAACCCTGCTCAATGCCATCCTCGCCCGTTCCGTTTCCGACGAAAGCAAGATGCGAAAAATCAAAGAATACTGGTGCCTACTCCTTCGCAGCCTTCCCCTCTCAGAACAACAGGCCCGCGCAGTTCTGCATGCCCCCACCCTCTCCTCCACGCTCCACACCCTCCGCTCCCTTCTCCAACAAACACCACCCACGCCTCAACAACTCTAAAAAAAATATAATATTATAAAATAAATCACATCTTTTTTCGTTACACATATGATGAAACATATAGTACGCCTTCTCATACTAACCCTACCTTTCCTGTTCGCCCTTGTCGGCTGCAACAGCAACACCCCCACGACCGAAATGTCTAACGACGACATGCTCAAGGTTTTAGATATTAAAATCAACAAGCATCCCCAAGATGCTGAACTCCTATACGAGCGTGCCAAAATCTACCTTGAGTTAAACCGCGTCAACGATGCCATCGCCGACCTATCCCGTGCCACCTCTATCAACAACAAAGAGTACAAATATTTCATGCTCCTGGGCGATGCCTATTTTGCCAACGGCGATGTCGAGCACAGCTATAGCTCGCTACAGCGTGCTTTGGAACTGAAGCCAGAGTCGGCCGAAGCCTTCCTCAAGCTGGGCGAAATTGCCTACTACTCTCGCGATTACGACCGCGCCATGGAGCACCTAAGCAAAGTCACCGCCAAAGACCCCAACAACCGCACCGCTCTTTTCATGAAGGGGTTCATCTATAAGGAAACCGGCGACACCTCCAACGCCATCCTCCTTCTCCGCAAAGTCTGCGACCTCTACCCCGACTACGAACCTGCTTTTGAAGAACTGGGAGTCCTCTATTCGGTGCACCACAACCCCATGGCCGTTGAGTACCTCAACGCCGCCCACCAACTTGAGCCCACCAACACCAACGCTCTCTACGCCTTGGCCATGTACTACCAAGAGGGCAACAAGATTGACCAAGCCGAAGACATATACAAACGCATTCTCGACATCGACGACCAACACAAACTCGCCTGGCACAACCGAGGCTACATCCAACTCTTCACCTACGGCGACTACCCCCTCGCCATCGAATACCTCACACGCGCCATTCAAACCGACAGCACCTTCATCGAGGCTTGGGCCAACCGTGCCTGCGCCTATGAACTCAACGGCAACAAAGAGCAAGCCCGCCACGACTTCCAGCATGCCCTCGAACTCGACCACACCTTCCAACCCGCCATCGACGGCCTGGCCCGCATACATTGATTATTAATCTTTAAATCTAACAAATATGAGCACACTTAAAGGACGCAACCTCATTTCCATCACCGACTTCAACAAAGATGAATATCTCGAGGTGTTGGATATCGCTGAAGGTTTCGAAAAGAACCCCAAGCAGCCCATTCTCCGCGACCATGTTGTCGCCACCCTTTTCTTCGAGCCCTCTACCCGTACCCGCCTCAGCTTCGAGAGCGCAGCCAACCAGCTCGGCTGCCGCGTCCTTGGCTTCAGCGACCCCGGCGCCACCAGCGTCCAGAAAGGTGAGAGCCTCCACGACACCATCAAGATGGTTTCCAGCTATGCCGACCTCATCGTCATGCGCAACCCCAAGGAAGGCTCCTCGCGCTATGCTTCTGAGGTAGCCACCATCCCCGTCATCAACGCTGGCGACGGTGCCAACCAGCACCCCACCCAGTGCCTGCTCGACCTCTATTCCATCCGCAAGACCCAGGGCACCCTCGACAACCTCAACATCGCGTTGGTCGGCGACCTCAAATATGGCCGCACGGTCCACTCCCTCGTCCAAGCCATGTGCAACTGGAACACCACTTTCCACCTGGTCTCACCCGAAGAGCTCAAACTGCCTTCGTCAGTCAAGTCCAGCATCAAGAAAGCCGGTCTCAAATACTACCAGTATCGCGAAATCCACGACATCATTGGTGTAGCCGACATCATCTACATGACCCGCGTGCAGCGCGAACGTTTCACCGACCTGCTGGAGTATGAGCGCGTCAAAGACTCCTGCATCCTCACAGCCTCAATGCTGCATGGCTGCAAAGAGAACATGCGCATCCTCCACCCCCTGCCCCGCGTCAATGAAATCACTACCGATGTCGACAAGACCCCTTACGCCTACTACTTCCAGCAGGCCCAGAACGGTGTCTACGTCCGTCAGGCCCTCATTGCCGCCATCCTCGGTGCCAAATAAACCCATTCATTCATCGTAACTAAACACCCCCACACCATGGAAACAAAGAAAGAACTTGTCGTACCCGCCATCGAAAACGGTACTGTCATCGACCATATCCCCACCGAAGTAGTCTATAAGGTTGTCCATATCCTTGGCCTCGAAGACTATAAGGACGAAGTCCTCATCGGCACCTACCTCCAGAGCGGCAAACTCGGTCGCAAAGGCATCATCAAAATCAAGAACAAACACTTCACCAAGGACGAAGTCTCCAAAGTTGCCCTTGTAGCCCCCTTTGTCACGGTCATCACCATTAAGGACTACCGTGTTATTGAGAAATTCTCCACCGAAATCCCCGACCATATCGAGAATTTCATCAAGTGTGCCAACCCCAAGTGCATCACCAATTTCGAGGACATCCCCACCCAGTTCGATGTCGTCGACAAGGAGAACCTCAAGCTCCGTTGCCACTACTGCGAGAAGTACACCACCAAGGAAACCATCAAGTTCAACCAGTAGTATCTCCTTTCATCTGGCATAAACCCCAATCGGTCATTAGGGTTTATGCCAGATTTGGATTACACATAACAATCACAGCAATCCGATAGTATGAAAAAGTACACCATCGCCCTCATCGCCCTCACCCTTGTGCTCATATTGGTCAGTTTCTGCACCCTTTGGTTTGGCGAGAACATCTTCCAAACCATACTGGCGCTGATGCCCCTTTACTTTGCCGTTATCACCGGTCTGATGCATTATGGCGTTGTTAAGAGTTTCTATAAAGACCCCCGTACCTTTGTCAAGAACTTTCTCGGCATCACGGTAGGCAGCCTTTTCCTCCATCTCTGTGTGCTCTTCATCTGGTCCCTCACCCACATCCATACGGCCAAGGTTTTCATCATCGGATTCTGCATCTGCTATGCCGCCTACCTTGCCTTTGAGACCGTTGCGCTCATCCTCGTCGTCCGCCAGGCCCGCAACGACCGCGACAAGCAAAGCTGACATCCAGTCCATGCAGGCCCCACAAACATAAGCCAGCCCGCCTCAAAGCAAAAAGATACGCAAGCCCTCGCCCAGCGGGGGCTTTTTTTTATAGCCGCCCCGCCTGCATCAACACGCCTGCTCCCTCCCTGATGCCCACATACCTCTCTCCCTTCTACCCTCTCTCTCCCTTCTACCCCCTCTATTCCCTCTCTACTCTTTCTCCTTAACAAAAAAAAGAAGAGGTTCCCTCTCAACCAAAGGAACCCCTTCTCACCCCCTCCAAAGTAGGGGGCTCACATACCGTGAGGTTTATTTTCCAATTAATCGCTTATACACATTTCCCCCCTCGGTCTTTACCTCCACAATAAAGATTCCGGTGCCTGGCAGCGTCAGCTCCAGCTGTTCCTCGTCATTTATTGCCTGCTCCAGCACCACGCGGCCCTCAACGGTATACAGTCTCAGCTGGCTGGCCTTCACACCGCCCAAGTCAACCACACAGCGGCCCATGGCTGGATTAGGGAACACCTTCACACGCTCGGCCTCAACCACGCCAATGCCCTGATGGGTGGGGATGCTGTCCGTCAGTACCGACAGATACACCCATTCCGTCTCAGCGGTATCGCCACACAGGCCGTGCACAAAGAAATCATATTGGGTATTAGGAGTCAACGAGTAGAAATAAGCATTCGAGTCGGTCAGCGTCATCGTCGTGCCCGTTCCGCGCACAAAGCCCCGGGTGCCATACTCCAGCTCCCAGCTGTCGGGCGTAGCACTATTCGACCAAGCCAGGTGCAGATACATCGGAATCTGCTCCTCAACATGCAGGTCGGTCACGCGGCCACAAGGATTGGGTTGGCTCACCAGCTGCAGCTGGTCCAGATAGAGGCGCGAGCCATACTGGAAACCCTTGTCGGCCACCGACGAAATAACCATGACCACCATCGAGTCGGCCTCAAAGTAGCCATAGCTTTCGGGGTAATAGCTGCTCAGCGAGGTATAGTCAAACTCAAACGGCTCGTAGTTCACCGAATCATACAGTTCATACAGCCTCTTCACGCCAGCTCCCACCAGCACCCTGCGGTGTTGCAGCGTGTCGTAGCGGGTACCTATCATAATCACCGCGGCGCAATCGTCTTCGTCGCCCTCGCCTGGGTCACGATAAATAAACTTACCAATCAGTTTGCCAGGTCTGAAACCGTTCAAGGCAAATCCGCCGCTCAGATAGTTGTTCAGATCCACGCTGTCTACCATCCTCAGCATCCACGACAAATCTTCGCTCACCCCAACAATCTGTTCAATCAGCGGGATGATGCTGTCCAGGTTAATTTGGCCGGTCAACAATACCGAGGGCAGCACCATGCTGGTCAGCGTCGAATCCAACAAATCGGCAGCCATAGCGTAGGCTGTGGGGGTCACTACATCCTGAAAACGGAAAGTGCGGGCCACCACGCCTCTGTTCCCTTCTGGGGCAAGCATCGTGTCGGGATAAACCACAGCCACCGGCAGCGACAGGTTCACAGGAATAACCAAGCCCGAATAGTTGAGGTTGTCGTTGAAGTTATACAGCGGCACATTCCAGCCCGTAGGCAGTTCATAATCGTAGTTCACCGGCAGCGAAATCATGCCGCCCATCAACGACAAGCTGTCAGCCGGATAGCTGTCCCACGACTCGAAAGTGCCAAACGGAACATCCATCGTGTCCAGCACCACCTGAGCCTTAGCCGACGGTGCGCCCAGCACAGCAGCCATTAAAAACAGCATAAAAACAGTCTTTTTCATAATCATTCAATTATACAGTTAATAATTCATTCCGAATGCAAAAATACAAAAAAAAATACACATACAAAGAAAAAACATCACCACCCCCAGTGGTTTGTAGTTGAAAGTATAGAGTTGCAAGATAGTTAATAGTTGAAAGCTGGATGGTGGGGGCATAAATTGCCTGCAATTATACCCAAATCGGTCATGAGGCCGACTTCTTTATTAATTATAGGTTTTTCTAGTCTTTTGGGGCCATCTCAGCACTTCTTTATGTTCCATGACGTTACTTGGGCTCGGCAGAGCAAGCAAGCTTCCTCTGCTCTCGCTTTGCGTAACGTTCGGCATCTTGACCACATCCTTGTCTCGCCGTCGCCCGCGATGCGGCTAATCTGCTCGAAACAAATACGAATCTGCCATAAACCCTAATGACTGAGTCGAGTTAAAAAGTAAAGAGGGCGGTCCTGACGGTGCAGGGCAGCCCTCTTTGGGAAGTTAGGTGTTATAACAACCGCTGATGTCCACAAAGGGACATGGGCGGATGACTATCTGCGAACAACAACACGGCGTGCAGGTGCGTTGCCTACCTGAACGAGGTAGACACCCGTGTTGCTGAGCTGGATGCTCTCATGGTCGGTGGCATCTTGACGCTGCGCGACGAGGCGGCCCACCACGTCGAAGACGCGGATGGTCTGACCGTTGGCACCCTGAACTATGATTTGCTGGTTGCTGCTGTAGATGACGATATTGTCGAGGTCGACATCGTCGATACCTACTACGTCGGCAGCAAAGACGGCAACATAGGAGAGGTGGGAGGCCGGCATGGAGAAGGAGTACTCGTGAGAAGTGGAGACTACCTGACCGGTGGTTTCGTCAATCCAATGGACGAAATGATAGTTCGCGTCGGGGTTGGCCGTGATGAAGACTTCGTCGTCAACATAGTAGGTGCCGGCACCGGTAACGATACCACCCACATTGGCATTGCCCAAGGAGTCGCGGACAGAGAGGTAGACGTTGTACTGCGGAATAGCCTGGAAGAGAGCATTAAAGGTGACGGTTTGTCCTGCCTGGGCAGGGGTGAGCACCATGGTGAAGGGGTTGACGGTTTGGTCAATCAGCGGTGCGGTACCGGAGTAGATCCAGCGTACGAACTCGTAGCCTTCGTTGGGCAGAGCCTCAACGGTGAGGGTATCGCCAACAGCATAGGTGTAGGTGCCAGCAGCGGGAACGATGGTGCCGGTTGCGGCATCGTTGACGGAGAGCACGACGGTGACGCTGTCGTATGCGAAGGTGGCCACATAGGTGGTGTCGCCGCTGACGGCAACAGCATGGACGGCATCGGTACTACCGTCGCTCCAGCTGACGAAATGACAGTTGGGCTTGGGTGTTGCCTCGATGGTTACGCTGGAGCCATAGGGGTAGACGCCGCCGCCAGTGACGGTGCCGAGGGTGGTGTCGGGAGTGGTGACGGTGAGGGTGTACTCGTTGTTGACCCAGTTAACGCTGATGGTGACGGACTGTCCGGCAAGGAATGCGGGCACGACAAAGACAGCAGGATTCATACTGAAGGTGGTGTCGAAGAGACCCAGATCGAGGGTCCAGCTGCCGAAGGAGTATCCATAGTTGGCAGTAGCGGAGGCAACGATGGTGTCACCAACGTTGTACTGATAGGTGCCGGGGTAGGGAACGATGGTGCCCTTGAAGGGCTGGTCGTTGACCACGGTAACGGTGAGAGGATTGACCTCGAAGTGGGCGGTGATGTTAAGGTTCATGCCAGCCATGTAGGACATAACTTCCTGACTGATGGGGTTGGCGTGGAGGGTGTCGGCATAGAAGCCCATGTCGACAACCCAGTAGGAGAAGGCGTGGCCGGGAGCAGCGACAGCCTGCAGGGTGATGGTGTCGCCCACATTGTAGCTATAGGTGCCAGGAGCAGGGATAGTGGTGCCCATGGCGGGGTTAGCAGTGGCCACGGTGACGGTGGTGGAAGGAGGAGGCAGGATGCCCTCGCAACCAATCAAATGGTAGACGGGAATGGTGGTGGTGGCGGTGCCGCCGGTAATGGTGCCAATCTCATAGGCATTGTTGTCTCTTTGGACATAACGTGCCAGGGTGTCGGTGCCTTGGTAAGCGGCATAGGGGATGGATGAAGTATAGGCACCATGGTTGCGACGGACTGCGACGAGCACGTTGGTGCCATCGCGGAGGAAGCTGTTGTCGAAGGTAACAAGCTGCCAGTTGGTGTCGCTGTAGTTGAGGCTGCCGGTGTAGACAAGCTGGAAGTTGGTGGTATCCTGGATGAAGCCGCTAGCCAGCGAAGTGGCGGTGGTGTTCATGAGGTAGACCTCGCAGTTGTTGTAGTAGCTGCTGCCGTTTGCCACGGTAGTGGGTTTGAACTCAAAACCCTTGATTTCGCCTAGGTTGCCGAGACGGCTGGCGGGGATAATGACCTCGGTGTAGCTATAGTTGAAGTAGCAGGTGCCGGGGAAATAGTTGGTAGTGGAGTTGATGCTATCGGCATTGGAGACGAAGGGGGCAAGAATGCTGTCGCACATGATAGGATCGGAAAGGGTGGTGACGGTCACATAGTTGATGCTGGAAGCTTCGGTGGCGGAACAAGCTGTCTGCACGCCAAAGTTGTAGGTGGTGTGGCCGGTGAGTCCGGTGAAGGTATAGGTGGTGTCGCTGATAGCGGAGGCCACAAGGTTGGTGTCGTTATAAATGTTGTAGGAACCTGCGTCATTGCCGACCCATGAGAGGGTGACGGTGGTGTTGGTGTAGCTGCTAACCGTTGCAGTCACGCCAAGGCAAGAGGGGCAGGGGGTAGCGATGGTGGCAAAGGGGATGTTGGGGGTGATGACATCGGCAGAGTTGCAGACGTACTGAACGTTGTTGCCGCCATCGTAGATGGTGAAGGAGACCTCATCGTCGTAGCTGCCCTCGTTCCACTGGAGGACGACGGGATAGTTGCTGCAGACGGTGATGGCCTTGGCGTAGGTTTCGTCGCTAACAACAAAGGTATCGACCACCTCGTTGTTTTGGAAGACGGTGATGTAGCCGCCGTTCCAGCCGTCGCCATAGCTGTCTTCGCCTTCAATGTAGATTTGGCAGGTGGAACCACAGTTGTCTGCGGGACAACCAATCAGTTGGTAGATGGGGACGCTGGAGGTAGCAGTTCCGCCGGTGATGTCGCCAATCTCATAGGCAGAGCCGTCACGATAGATATAGCGAGCCAGTTGTTCGGTGCTGCTGAAAGCGGCAAACTGACCGGTGCTAGCCCAAGTGCCATTGTTGCGGCGGACAGCCACAACCACGTTGTCGGTGCCGTTCCAGATGAAGCTGTTGTCGAAGGTAACCTGCTGCCAGTTGGTGTTGTCGTAGTTGAGGCTGCCGGTGAAGACCAGCTGGAAGTTGTCGGTATCCTGGATGAAACCATCAGTCAGCGAGGTGGCGGTGGTATTCATCATGTAGATTTCGCAGTTGTTGAAACGGTTGCTACCGGCTGCCACATTGTTGGGCTTGAATTGCAAACCCTTGATTTCGCTCAGGTTGCCCAGACGGCTAGCAGGGATGATAACCTCGGTGTAGCTGTAGTTGTAGGTGCTGTAGCCGGGGAAATAGTTGGTGGTAGCAGCGGTGCTATTGCTGTCGGCATTGGAAATGGTGGTGGCCACATCGCCTCCACACATGATGGGTTCGCTGAGGGTGCTGAAGGTCACATACTGAATACCGGTGAAATCGGTGGCGGAGCAGTTGACCTGCACACCCACGGTGTAGGAGTTGTGAGCCAAGAGGCCTGAGAAGGTGTAGCTGTTGCCGGTGACATTAGAGGCCACCACGGTGCTGTCCACATAGATGGTGTAGGTGGCACCGGTATTGGTGTTGTCGACCCAGGTGATGGTGGCACCGTGAGCATCGATATTGGTGGCTGCCAGGTTGTCAACAGGCAGACAGGTGGGGAGGAAATTGACGGAAACATCGTCAATGTAGTTGTAGCTATAGCTGTAAGTGGCGGTGGTGATATTGCGGAAGGCAATGTAACGGCCGTTGCCAGTATAGTTGTTAAAAAAGACGGTGTGTTCCTCGGTGGCGGAAGTGCTGGAGCAGATGATGGTGTCGATGGGCACGAAGGTAGTTTCGTCGGCAAGGTCGCTCATCACGCCCACAGCCAATTGATAGCTGGTGGAGGTCTGTCTCACCCAGAAGTTCATCTGCAGGAGGTTGATGTTGGTGTCCATGGCGGGCAGGGCATAGATGCCGCGGTAGTAGAGACGCAGGCAGTAACTGCCGCTATGGGCATAGGAGGAACTATAATAAATCTGGGGATAATAGGAAGATGTCGTCCAGCTGACATCCTGATGGGCCAAAGTCCAGCAGTTGGGCTCCACGCCGGTGGCGGTGGTGGTGCTGGTGGTGTAGCTGTCGAAATCCTCAAAGAAGGGCACAGAATAGGGAGCGCAGGGGGTTTGGAAACCGACCGTTACGAGTGACGAAGATTCGGTTGCAGAGCAGTTGGTCACCACACCGTATAGATAGCTGGTGACGGGTGCCAGTCCGGTCAGCACGAAACTGTTGGTGGTCAAGTCGGTTGCCACGACGCTGTTGTCGGCCATATTGTACACCGTGTAGGTAGCACTGGGGTTGCTGCTGGCTGTCCATGTGAGGGTGGCGCCATTATGCGTTACATCGGTGGCTGCCAGGTTGTCAACCGGCAGACAGTTGGGCAGGAAGCTGACGGTAACATCGTCGATGTAGTTATAGCTATAGCTATAAGTGCTGGTTGTGATATTGCGGAAAGCAATATAGCGGCCGTTACCGGTATAGCTGCCGAAATAGACAGTGTGTTCCTCGGGGGCGGAGGTGCTGGAGCAAATAATGGTGTCGATGGGCACAAAGGTAGTTTCATCGGCAAGGTCGCTCATCACACCCACAGCCAGCTGATAGCTGGTGGAGGTCTGTTTCACCCAGAAGTTCATCTGCAGGAGGTTGATGTTGGTGTCCATGGCGGGCAGGGCATAGATGCCGCGGTAGTAGAGGCGCAGGCTGTAGCTGCCGCTATGGGCATTGGAGGAGCTATAATAAATCTGGGGATAATAGGAAGCCGAAGTCCAGCTGACATCCTGATGGGCCAAAGTCCAGCAGTTGGGCTCCACGCCGGTGGCGGCGGTGGTGCTGGTGGTGTAGCTGTCGAAATCCTCAAAGAAAGGCACGCTGAAAGCCACGCAGGCGGTGTGGAAACCGACATTGACCAAGAGCGAAGCATCGTCGGCCGAGCAGTTGGCCTCAAGGCTGAAAAGATAGTCGGTATTGGGAGTCAGGCCGGTCAGCACATAGCTGGTGGAGGTCAGGCCGGTAGCCACAACCGAGCTGTCGGCCATGTTGTAGATAGTGTAGGTGGCACCCGTACCGTTGGGGTTCCAGGTGAGCGTAGCACCATTGGTGGTGATGTCGCTGACGGCAAAATTGGTGGGAGCGGGGCAGGTTGCCAGGTCGCAGCCCTTCAGAGCCATGCGCACACGATATTGGTAGTAACCCTTGCTGCCAGAGAAAGCAGTGGGGTCGAGGGGGTCGGGGTTCTGACTGTCGCTGTACCAACAAATGGACTTGTAGCCAGAGCAGCTGGCAGTACTGAAAGTATAGGAGTTGCCATTGTAGTCGCCACTATTGTCATCCACAATAATCAACAAATTAGTGGTTCCGTCGAAGGAGTAAGGTGTGGTCAGGGCAATGTCGTTCCAGCCAAAGCTGAAGTTCATGGGGCCAGAATAGACCTGCACGGCGATGGTGGTATCCAGCGCCACTATGTCTGAACTGGAAGAGAAGGCCGACTTGGTGGTGGGCTGGATCCAGATGGTCACATTGTCCTTGTCGGTCATTGCCGAGGAGTACCTGTAGTGGTATTGGATGGTGTCGATAATCATCGGTCCACCAATCTCACCAGCCTCGATGAGGGTCTCACTGAGAGAATAATTGTAATAGTTATTCAGAGGAACGTAGTAGCTGCTACCGGTGCTGTCGCCTGTAATCCAGGTTTTGGGCACGCACTCGGAATCCTTAGAGGAGTTGCCTTTCCAACGGTTGTCGGAGAGGCGTGCAGGCACTTGGGCAGGGGTGTAAACACCATAGCCCGCCAAGTCTGTGGCGGCGTTGGCAGACACCTTGACGGGATTGGCCCCGCTCGGGGCAGAACCCACATCATTCGTCGCCTGTGCATTCATTCCCGCCGCAACGACAAAAGCCGCAGCAAGAATCAAACAACGTAAAAATGTTTTCATAGAGCTAAAATTTAATTAATAATATAGGTGAACTATAAATTTTTCTTCCTGAAAGGTTATTGGTTGTCGGTCATCGAATCTAACGGCAGACCCCTCGGCAAGATTGCCCCCGCTCGGGGCAGACCCCTCGGCCGCGTAGCCTCTATAACCTATACCCCCCTAACCCATACTAAATACCATATACATAAAAGGTTTAGCCTCCCCAAAGAGACTCAACCCAGTTAAACACCAAATAAAATGCAAGCATATAGCTAACAAACACTTACACAAAACAAACATTTAATTTTTATTTCAACACAAAATGCAAATATACCAAATTTTTCCAAATCCACCAAATTTTTTCAACAACAAAAAGCAAATAATAACACACTCCGCAATTTTTTTCCATACATCAAAAGCCCCCAACCAAAAGCCCACCAGCTCGCCCCTCCTGCCCGCTGGCGGGCTGGTTGTGGTGAGTACCTTTTTGTGGCACGGCGCTATTATCGAAATGAATTTGCAGAGCCAACCTATGGCACAAAAAGCCACATCTATTGATTGCTCGTCAAAGTCTCTAATCCTCATCAAATACATGGCTCTAATGATATATCCAACTGATTTTTCAACAGCCTCGAAGAGATGAAGCAAGCATCCAGTATCCCCTCATGCATGCTTATTTTTATCCATATTAAAAAAAAGGCGTATTTTTGCAACCCGAAAAAAGACGATGACACACCCTCGCAAAGACGCACTACCTGCCACTAAAAACAGGTAACTAACACACCCCTAAACCCATGAGCAGCTACACACCCAAACCGGTCGACACCCACGACATAGAACTACCCGAAGAGCTCTTGGACCTTGCCGAGGTCTTGGCTCATAACGTCCACGAGATATGGGCACAAAGGCGCATTGACGAGGGCTGGGAGTGGGGCCCAGAGCGCGACGACATCAACAAGAAGACCCCCTGCCTCATCCCCTACAACCGCCTACCCGAACACGAGAAGGACTATGACCGCCACACCGCCATGCAAACCCTCAAACTCATTCTCTCGCTTGGCTACACCATCAAACGCTGATGCCGCCACCCCACGAAGTCGCCATTTAACTATCAACTTTAATCTTTAAACTATAAACTATCATCCTATTCCCACACCCACTGCAAACCCTTTATTCATGAAAAATAAAATCGCCCTCGTCACCTTGGTCCTCTTGCTGCTTATGCCGGCATTCCTTCAGGCCAAGCCCGTCAATCCCCACAAGGCACACCTGGTCGCCGACCATTTCTTCAAAGCCATCGGCCTAAAACAGCGTGATCTTCAAGACATCACATCCCGCACCCCCTATACCCAGTTCTATATCTTCGCAGCCCCACAAGGCGAAGGCTTTGTGCTGGTTGCGGCCGACGACTGCGTGGTGCCCATCCTGGGCTATTCCACCAAAGGCACCTTTGCCACAGAAAACATGCCCGCCCATGTGAAAGGTTGGCTCAACGATTATGAAAAGCAAATCCTTTTCTATAGAAACCACACCTCCTCTCCCTCCCCTATCCAAGCCAACCCCAATGAAGACCCCATAGCCCAACAATGGGCCCTGCTCCTCGGCGACAACCCCTCTATCCCACCCCTCAACACGGCCATCGCCCCGTTGCTTTCTACCACGTGGGGACAGGATCCTTACTATAATATCTATTGTCCTTACAATGCCTCCACAGGCGAGAACTCCCCCACCGGCTGTGTGGCCACCGCCATCGCCCAGGTGATGAAATTTTGGGGCCACCCCACCACAGGCTATGGTTCACACTCCTACACCCCGTCGTCCTACCCCACCCAGAGTGCCAACTTTGGCACCACCACCTACAACTGGAACTTGATGCCCGATGCCCTGACCAGCTCGAGCACCACAGCCGAAATCAACGAAGTGGCCACCCTGATGCACCACCTGGGCGTGGCACTAGAGATGCAGTATGATGTGGATGTGAGCAACGCCTACGTCTACTATCAAGGCGATCATACCCAAGCCTCCGCCGACAATGTGCTGCGCAACTATTTCAAATACAAACCCAGCCTCCATCAAATCAACATCGAGGACTACACCCCCGCCAGCTGGAGCGCCACCCTCACCAGCGAACTGGCTGCCGGCCGTCCCATCATCTATTCGGGCAGCGACCCGACGGGTGGCCATTGTTTCGTTTGCGACGGCTGCGACAACAGCGGCCTGTTCCACATCAACTGGGGCTGGCGCGGCTACTGCGACGGCTACTATGCCATCGGCCACCTGAATCCCACGTCAGGGGGCACCGGTGGCAATTCAACCTATACCTTCAACCTTTACAATGTTGCCGTCATAGGCATCGAACCCAACAATAGCTTTGGCTCCACCACCACGGTCACCGTCTCGTCCAACAATACCGCCTACGGCACAGCGGCTGGTGGCGGCACCTTCTCAGGCACCAACACCCAAACCGTCTCACTCACCGCCACGGCGGCCGCAGGATGCCGTTTCACAGGTTGGAGCGACGGCTATCAGTTCAATCCCCGCTCTTTCTACGCCAATGGCGGCAACTACTCCTTTGTTGCCAATTTCCAACCCCTCAGCGGCGACACCCTTGGCTATTGCCAAAATTACTATATTTTTGGTCTCCGCAACACATCGGGAGCCACCAAATGGGGCATCAAATTGCCTGCCTCGGTGCTTACCCCCAACCACGACCTCACCCATATCAGCTTTTATGCCGTAGCGACTGGCAACCACACCCTCACCATCTACACCGGCACCTCCTCGCCCTCAACCGCTGCCCACACCCAGACCGTCTACATCCCCGACTCGGCCGTGGGCAGTTGGCATACCATTCCCCTCTCATCCCCTGTCGTCATTGATGGATCGCGTTCTGTGTGGATTGCCTTTTCCTACACTGGCAGCAGCAGCATCTACCCCGCTGCCATGAGCTACTACAGCGGCAACCGCGACGGCATACTCTGGGGCTCCAACCTCTCCCCACTTACCACTTGGGACTACAGTTTTATGATCCGCGGCATTTTCACCGACAACACCCCTCCCCCACCCCTTGGCGACACCGTTTCTTATTGCGACGACAACCCTTACGTCACCTCCATCGGGGCTTCTGGAAGCGGCAATATCCATTGGGGCATCCGCCTTCCTTCTTCCATGCACCAACATCGCAACTACCTCACCGACGTGATGGTCTATGTTGTTGAGGGGGTTCCCCATACGCTCAATATCTACCAGGGCAACACCACCTCTTCGGCCACCCTTGTGGCTTCACAATCGGTCAACTTCTCCTCCTCCAATGTCAACAGCTGGCACACCATTCCTATCCCCAATGGGGTCGCCCTCAATCCCAACCAACCCCTCTGGATTACTATCAACGCCACAGCCAACCTCTATCCTGCCGCCACCTGCGCCTTCAATGGCGACACCAACAGCAGTCTTATCTCGCTCAACGGCAGCGACTGGAGTTCCCTTGCCACGGCCACAGGCAACAGCCTGAATGGCAGCTGGATGATACGTGCCATCCTATCCCTCACACCCCCAGCAGCCTCCGTGGTCATCACAGGTCCAACCGAAATAGGACAGGATGTTCCCAACACCTTCTCCGCTGCAGGTCCCGCAGGGGCCACCTATAGCTGGACCCTCACAGGTGCCATCCCCGCCACGGCATCGGGCAGCACCATCACAGCCACTTGGCACACTCCCGGCACCTATCACGTCATTGTTGCCGCCACCACTCCTTCTGCAACTGTGTACGACACCTTGACCGTTACCGTACAGTCCTGCCATGTCAGTTCTTTCCCCTACACCATGGGGGCCGAACCCACCGACAACCTCAATTGCTTGAGTTTCATCGACAACGACAACGATGGCCACGGCTGGTCCACCTCGTTCTGTCCCCCCGACTCGGCACACAGCGGTTCCTTTGCCTTCACTTCTGCATCCTATATCAATGATATCGGAGCACTGCATCCCGACAACTGGCTTGTTTCTCCTGCCATCCCCATCACACCTGGGTTCACCTATTCGCTCACCTGGTTCGACCGCGCTTTCGACATCAACTATCCCAGCGACTATTATTCTGTTTATATCTCAACTACAGGCAACAACGTTAGCGACTTCACCAATACCCCCCTATTCCAAACCACTATCACCTCCAACAACTACACCCAGCGCACCCTCAACTTGAGCAGTTATGCCGGCCAGACGGTTTATCTCGCCTTCCGCCACCACAACTGCTCCGACCAATACTGCATGATTCTCGACGATATCACCATTTCCCGCACTCCCATACCCACCTATACCCTCACCGTCCTCTCAGCCAACCCCACCATGGGCACCGTCTCAGGTGGTGGTACCTATTACGCTGGCACTTCCGCCACCATCTCCGCAACTCCTAACATTGGCTATCATTTCGTACAATGGAATGACGGCGATACCCACGACACGCGCACCGTAACCGTCAACGCCAACGCCACCTACACAGCTTCCTTTGAAACCGATACCATCTACTATACCCTCACCGTCCTTTCCTCCAATCCCGCCATGGGCACCGTCTCAGGCAGCGGCAACTATCCCGAGGGCACTAACGTAACCATCACCGCCTCGGCCTTTACCGGCTACCATTTCCTCTATTGGAACGACGGCAACCACGACACCATCCGCACCGTCACCGTCACCGCCGATGCCACCTATACCGCCACATTTGCCGAGGACACCACCTATTACACCCTCACCGTCCTCTCCTCCAATCCCACCATGGGTACCGTCTCAGGCAGCGGCACCTATCCCGAGGGAACTAATGTCACCCTCACCGCCTCGGCATT
>JAEEHQ010000128.1 GCA_016280915.1 Bacteroidales bacterium | reverse complement strand
TTCGCTGACGTTTCTTTGGCTCGGCAAAAGACACAAGCATCTTTTGCGCTCGCTTTGCGAAACGTTGCTCCCTCCTTCCGCACGGAAATCTGCTCGAAATAAGAACAAAATCGATTGAAAGCAATTTATAGAACCCACCTTGAGTGTGGGATTGTTTCTAACATATTATACAGCAGTGAACCTATAGGAGTTTAGTTCCTTACATACATTAGAAATAGAGGTCGCGTTCGCCTTCGCCGATTTTGCAAAGGTTGCCTTCAACCCGCTTCTTCAGTTCTTCCTTGCTGAAAGTTTCGGTGAGTTGCTTCAGCAGAGCCATGCCTTTGGCCTTGGTTTCGGGGCTGGCATAGTCCTCAAGATACTCGCGGAAGGTGAACATGGCGTTGGGTTTGCAGAACTCCTTGATGAGGCCGGGCTTGGCCAAGTCCATGAAGTCGGCCCCTACGCGGCCCTTGCGGTAACAACCGGTGCAGAAACTGGGGATATAGCCGCCGTCAATCATGGCGGAGATAACCTCGTCGAGCGAGCGGTGGTCGCCAAGAGAGAACTGGGCACCGGTCTTTTTGTGGTCAGCCTCGTCTATGCTGCGTTCGCCTTCCTCATAGCCGCCGGGGTTGGTCTCGCTGGCGGCACTAATCTGGCTGGCACCGTATTTGACCAACTCGTCGCGCATGGCGGGACGCTCGCGGGTGCTGATGATGATGCCGGTATAGGGCATGGCAATGCGTATGATGGCCACAATCTTCATGAAGTCCTTGTCGGAGACCGGATGGGGCAGATTTTCAGGCAGGCTGAAGGGGGTACCCTCAGCAGGTTCGATGCGGGGGAAGCTGACGGTGTGGGGGCCGCAGCCATAGTCCTCCTCCAGATGGCGGGCATGCTCCAAAATAGCCAGGATTTCGAACCGGTAGTCGGTCAAGCCAAAGAGGACTCCGAGGCCTACATCGTTGATGCCGCCTTCTTGGGCACGGTCCATACAGGTGAGACGGTAGAGATAGTCGCCCTTGGGGGTGCCGGCGGGATGGAACTTACCATATTCGAGTGGGTCGTAAGTCTCCTGGAAACAGACGTAAGTTCCGATCTTCTCAGCATGGAGCTTGGCGAAATCTTCCACACTCATGGGTGCGAGCTCAACATTGATGCGTCGGATGGAGCTTCCCTTCTCGTCGCGGGCGGCATAGGTTCGGCGGATAGCCTCGACCATATAGTCGGCATTGTTGCGAGGACTCTCGCCACAGATGAGCAAGGCGCGTTTATGACCCATGCGCAGGAGTTGGAGGGTCTCCTGCTCTATCTCATCCATCGTGAGCACCTTACGGCGAAGAGCCTTATTGTCGCGGCGGAAACCGCAGTAGACACAGTTGTTGACGCAAGCGTTGCCTGTATAGATGGGGGCAAAGAGGACGAGGCGTTTGCCATAGATTTCCTCCTTGCAATAGTGCGCCACGTCGAGGATTTTCTTGATATCCTCTTCCTTCTCCACGCAAAGCAGTTTGGCCACATCGTTGAGGTTGAGTCCCTTGAGCTTGCGGGCTTTGTTGAGGATGTCGTTGAGTTCCGACTCGGTGGGTACGTTGTTGTCGAGCAAGCTGTAGAGCTTGTCGCGATCTATAAAATTCTGATGTCTCATTATATTTCTTTGGATTTAATATTTGTCAGTACGGCTTTAGATTCTACGTCCGCCACCCGGCCGAGGCGACCCGTGAGGGCGTTGATGCGGTCGGGCGTGCCCTCAACGATGAGAGAGATGACGGCGATGTCCCTGTCGTGGAACGGAAGCCCCTGCCGACAAAGAATAATGTCGGAAAAAGTCGAAACAATGGTGTTGACTTGAGCGGCTTGAGCGCGGTTGGAAATGAGTATTGTAACTGTTCCTATTCTCTTCTCCATCAGGTGTTAGGCTTTTGGGTTAGACGAATAATTGTTTCTTAAAAAGCGACGCAAAGATACGACATTTTTTTTGAATAGGCAGAATAATTAGTTTTTTTCTCTTTAATCGGCAAAAAAATCGTATATTTGCAAATTGAATTATCAAACAAAGTACAACATGTATAACTACCTTAAAATAGACCAAAACGGAGCCGTCACCACCCTGACCATTTCGGCTCCGAAATCGCTCAACGCACTCAACAGCACCATTCTAGGTGAGCTGAACGAGGCTCTTGACAACCTGCCCGCAGGCACCCGCGCCCTTATCATCACAGGTGATGGCGAGAAGTCTTTCGTGGCCGGTGCCGACATCAGCGAGATGGCCACCCTCAACGAGGCCGAAGGCACCGCTTTCGGCAAGAGAGGCTCCGACGTGTTCCGCAAGATTGAAACCCTGCCCATTCCGGTTATTGCCGCCGTCAACGGCTTTGCGCTGGGCGGAGGCTGCGAAATAGCCATGGCATGCGACATTCGCATCTGCTCCAATAATGCACGCTTTGGTCAGCCCGAAGTGGGGCTGGGCATCATCCCCGGTTTCAGCGGCACCTACCGACTGGCCAAGTTGGTGGGGATGGGCATGGCCAAACAGCTGATTTTCACCGGACGCAACATCAAAGCCGACGAAGCCCTGCGCATTGGCTTGGTCAATGCCGTTTACGAGCCTGCCGACTTGCTACCCGCCGCCATCCAGATGGCCGAGAGCATCTGCAAGAATGCCCCCATCGCCGTGGCATACGCCAAACAATGCATCAACGAAGAATACGATCTGCCCGCCGACGAGGCTATTGCCTATGAGAACAAACTCTTTGGCAAATGCTTTGCCACCGAAGACCAGAAGAACGGCATGCAGGCTTTCCTGACAAAAGGTCAGGCCGAATTCAAAGGGAAATAACTATTATCAACATTATTAAAACATTTATATATCATGAAAATTTGCGTTATTGGTACTGGCACCATGGCCAAAGGTATTGTGAAAGCCTTTGCCGCTAAGATGCCCGTCGTCATGAAAAGCAGAACCCAGGCCAGCATCGACAAGGCCATGGGCTCCATCTCCAAATCCTATGCTAAACTGGTCGAAAAAGGCAAGATGACCCAGGAGGCCGTCGACGCCCTGCTCGCCAACATCACTACCACCACCGACTACAGCACCTTCAAAGATGCTGACCTCGTGATTGAAGCTGCCGTAGAGGATATGCAGCTGAAGAAAGAAGTCTTCACCGAACTCAACGGCATCTGCAAGCCCGAGACCATCTTCGCCACCAACAGCTCGAGCCTCAGCATCACCGAGATTGCTGCCGCCAGCGGCCGTCCCACTCAGTTCATCGGCATGCACTTCTTCAACCCCGCCGACCGCATGGCCCTCATCGAGGTCATCAAAGGTCAGCTCACCTCTCCTGAAGTGTGCAAATGCATCGTAGACTTGGGCACCTCTATCGGCAAACAGCCCGTTGAGGTGAACGAAGCTCCCGGCTTTGTGGTCAACCGCATCCTCATTCCTATGATTAACGAGGCTGTGGGTATCCTGGCCGACGGCATCGCCTCCGCCGAGGATATCGACAAATGCATGCAGCTGGGTGCCAACCATCCCATGGGCCCCTTGGCTTTGGCCGACCTCATCGGCAATGATGTCAACCTCGCCATCATGGAAGTGCTCTATAAAGAATTTGGCGATCCCAAGTATCGTCCTCACCCCCTGCTGCGCAAAATGGTGCGTGCCGGCCTGCTCGGCCGCAAAACCGGCGAGGGTTTCTACAAATATTGATTACCCCGCCTAACCCTTGTGTCTCCTATAAAAGGAAACGGTTAAGGTCTATGCAACAGGAGGAAAGCACAACGGCTTTCCTCCTGTTTTCTTTTTTTATTAATGGTTAAAAATATGTCGTTACGATAATTTACTCCGTATTTCCCGACTTCGCCTTTAGGCGCAAAACATCATGCTGCTAAAGCAGAAGAAAGTAAATTACCCTAAATGCGGAGTAAATTTCAAGATCTGATGTCTCGCAGAAAACGCAGATTTTACTCTCAACTTTCAATAACCAATAACCTATAACCAGTAAACATTAACACCAATAACCAATAATCTTTCAATTATAGAACATCGAAAAAAACGAAAAAACACGAATGTGCAAGCTAAAGCTTGGGAAAACTCTCGCAGAAAACGCAGATTTTACTATCAACTTTCAACGCTAAACTCTCAACTTTCAATAACCAATAACCTATAACCAATAACCTTTCAACCTCCGTTGCGGCAGATTTGCAATCTGACGCAAAATATTATAAGGATTTGCAATCCGTAAAGCAATAACTCTCGCAGAAATCGCAGAAAACGCAGATTTCACTATCAACTTTCAACGCTAAACTCTCAACTTTCAATAACCAATAACCTATAACCAATAACCTTTCAACCCCGACTTCGCCTTTAGGCGCAAAACTGCATGCTGCTAAAGCAGAAGAAAGTAAATTACCATAAATGCGGAGTAAATTTCAAGTAAATAGAAAATGTGGGTTCAGTTAAACGACAAAAAGAAGGTTTGGCAAAATCAGTCTTATATTGCACTAGAGCGAAAACGTTATTGCTGGGAACAAAAAAAAAATCCCGCAACTTGCGCTGCGGGATAAGAGATATGTGAATCTCAACTAGTTTCTTAGTCAACAAAGGTGTTCCAGTTGTGCTTGTCTTCGGCTTCGCCGAGCTGGATAGCACGGAGGGCGTTGTAGAGCTTGGTGCTGATGGGACCGGGCTCTTTGCCGAAGTTGTAGCTCTTGCCGGTAGCGGGGTCATCAATACGCTCGATGGGGCTGATGACGGCAGCGGTGCCGCATGCACCTGCTTCCTGGAAGTCTACAAGCTCTTCAACGGCGATGGGACGACGCTCGACCTTGATGCCCATATCCTCGGCCAACTGCATGAGGCTCTTGTTGGTGATGGAGGGGAGAATAGAGGTGCTCTTAGGTGTGACATAGACACCATTCTTAATACCGAAGAAGTTGGCTGCACCAGCCTCGTCGATGTATTTCTTCTCCTTAGCGTCCAGATAGAACTCGCAGGCATACTGACCACCGTGGCAAGCTGTGGTATGAGCCTTCAGGCTGGCAGCATAGTTACCACCGACCTTATAGACACCGGTACCCAGAGGAGCACTACGGTCATAGTCGCGGGTGATAACATAGGGGTTGGCCTGGAAACCGCCCTTGAAATAAGGTCCGACAGGGGTGACGAAGATGAGGAACAGATACTCGTCAGCGGGCTTGACACCCACGGTGATGCCGGTACCAATCAGCAGGGGACGGAGGTAGAGGCTGGCGCCAGTACCGTAAGGAGGAATGAATTTCTCATTCAGCTTGACAACCTTCTTGCACATCTCAACGAATTTCTCGGTGGGCAGCTCGGGCATGACGATGCCGCGGCAGGTGCTCTGCATACGGTAAGCGTTCTCCTCAGGACGGAACATGCGAATCTTACCATCTTTGCAACGATAAGCCTTCAGACCCTCGAAAGCTTCCTGGCCATAGTGGAGGCAGGAGGCACCCATGTGAATGGGGATGGTGTCTTCGGAGCATACTTCAACTTCGCCCCATTTTCCGTTGCGATAGTAGCAGCGGACATTATAGTCGGTTTTTACATAACCAAAGGGAAGGTTTTGCCAATCAATATTCATATTGTATGATATTTTAAAGTTATAAAAAAAAGTGGTCCCACTTGGGCTCGAACCAAGGACCCACTGATTATGAGTCAGTTGCTCTAACCGACTGAGCTATGGGACCAGACTTCCTTTCTGAGAAATCGTTTGCAAAGGTACGTTTTTTTTTTCATTCAACAAAAAAAACTTTTACCCCCCACCCTACTCCAATCCAATTAACACTTGATAATGACTACCTTTGGCTAAAAAAAATAATAAAAAAGAAGAATCATACAAACCGATCAACGAATAATTGGGCAGGCTATTCGGGAAAATACTCGGCAAATGAATGGTCATCATAGAGGACTATCATCTTCACAATTTTCTTTTTCACGAGATTTGGCTGTGGCAAGCCAGCAGGCTGAGCGGAATCGTGTAGACGATTCTCGTCAGCTTGAGGATAATTGGGAAGATCCGTGTGTTGTTGGGAAGAAACAGGGGTAGGATGAGGTGGAGTAACCGGCTGTGAGGTGAGTGATGGAGACTCTACAGCGGTGGCAACATCTCCTGTGGGGGTGGAGGCAGAAACAGGTGAGACCGAGGAGGAGGAAGTAGCTACTGTTTGAGATGAAGAAGGCTGCTGGGACGGCTGGATAGGCTGAGGAATAGGAGGAGCTGGAGCAACAGGTTGGGTAGCAACAGGACGGTCAATCGTAGGCTTAGGGGCCTGCTGGATGGGTTGTGAAACAGGTTGAGAGAAAAGATCATACTCAATAGTAGGCTGCTGCTCCGACTGACTTGGTTGTTCCTGAGCAATCTGCCCATCTGAAGAACGAGAAGATTCTGCAATCTGCGACTCAGAAGGGGAAGAAGAGGATTGAGATAACCTTTCGGGTTCATGAGTGACCGACGGTTCGACGAAAGAGCCTGTAAGACCATCGTACATCTCGCCCTTACCAAACATGAGCCAATTGATATTAATCTCTGGCCATCGTTTGACAACTTTCATGATAAAATCAAGACTCGGATTATTGCGGCCAGAAAGGATATGCGACATGCCACTCGGCTGAATACCGATTTCTTCAGCAAACTGTCTGGCCGTAATGTTTTTGGCTTTCAACAATAGATTGATTCTTTCAACCATAATATAATAATGTATTATTTATAAAATCTCTATAAAATGTTCAAATCTTCCCTATCAAGTCTTCACACCAAATAGAACAATCTGTAATTTACAAATGTATTCATTTAATTTTGGGTTACAAAAATACACAAAATAATTAATATAACAATAAATATTTTACGTGTTTACATTTGTAATTTAACAATTATATTAAGCAATGGTTTATATAGAATCATTTTTTATCGTTGATTATTAATATATTAATAATATAATTTTTACTTATATCAGTTTCATGCCAAATATTTGTAATTTATCTATATATTTACTTGAATTAAAACTAATAATATACTGATTTAGAACTATAAATATTATAAACTATAGTGCTAAAATTTTAAAATTAACAAGATTACAAATAATACGTGTTTACATTTGTATAATTTACATATTTAATCAATATTTTACATATGTAAATACTAAAATAACAATCTAAGATTACATAAATAAACACATATCGAACCAATTTGAATTGTTTCCATCCCCAACCTTTCATAAAAGATTATCTCCTATTTTGATTCCCATTTACGATAAAAAAGTCCACGAAAGTGATGCCGGAGGCATGAATGCTGGTTGCATAATTGAGAATATCTCATTTTCTTTCTTTTGAAAAAAACACAACTCATCCCCTACTCTATTTCATTTAATCAATTCTCAATGTTAAAAGAATTAAGAAAGCAGATGCAATAATTAAGCAGGAATGGTTTTAGGTGAGTTCTATTAATTCAAAATTAGGAAGTAAAAATGGAAGTAAAAATGGGAGTAAAAATGGACAATACTGTGGAAGACCAAGCATTTGTCCCATTTAACTTCTCATTTAACTTCCCATTTAACTCCATATCATTCAATTTGTAGAAGTATCCTTTAATGATTTTTATATATTAATATATATTAGAAACATTTTTTTTTGTATCTTTGTAGATTAGAAAAACAAAAACAAATATTATTAATTACTTAAGCAGCAACACATTAAATGACAGAAACCAAGAAAAAAAGTTGGTGGAATAGTGCAAATAGATGGGCTTACCTGAAAGTAGGTCTTATTTATTTTACTACACCCAACAGAGTATATGAAATTGCCCACAAACGGTCTTCTGCCAATACGCATGAACGCATGATTCGGGCCCGCCTACTCGACATGGGTGTTTTGCGCAACCAGAACAGTTCCCAATCAGATAGCGACCGCATCGACTTGAACAACGGCCATATTTGATTTAAAAATTGAAATACTAATTATTTAAAATATATCGCATTATGAAGAAATCAATCGTAGCAGTCTTTATCGTTATGATCTTCGCAATGGTTGCAGCTTCCTGCACTCACCACACCTGCCCCGCTTACCGTGGTTCTGTTGCCGAAGCTGTCACCGAATAATCATTATTTCTGACTGTAGTAAAACAAGAAAAAGGGTCTATACCAGTTGGTATAGACCCTTTCCCTTTTATTTCAACCCAAATCAGTCTTTCGGGTTTTGCTAGAGCTCAAGCACTACTTTTACTTCTCAAGCATAGATTCCAGCTGTTCAATACGTTTCGTAATGCTGTTGATTTGTCCTTCTATGAAATCTTCACTATATTTGGCATCACAAAAACCATTGCCTCGAGCCACATAAGCAGCATCATCTTCAATGTCCACTTCCAACTCTTGGTAATTGAGCAGCAGTTTTTGCTGCTGCTCAATCTCTTTCTTAATCTCTTCCTGAGTCATGTGATATCGTGTAGCAAATTACTAACGAATCTTTCGTACTTCAAGTTATCTTCAATTAGAGACCAATCTTCTCGTTGACAATCTTAATGATTTCGGCCTCTTCCTGAATGGCGCGAGCCTCAAGCTCAGCAGCCTTGGCCAGGATGTCGTTCTTGAAGGCTTCATCCTTCAGCGAGCTTGCATTAATCTTGACATTGAGGTGAGCACCCATCACAGCACTACGTGCAGCAAGAGCGCCTACGCCGCCGTCGGTAACGCTGGCAGGATTGCCCCACTCCACCATGGCACGGCAGACCTCGAAGGCCTCGAAACTCTTCTGCATGGTGTGGAAAGGCACCTCGGTGGCAAACTTGGTGGCCTCCTGAATGGCAGCCGAACGGGCAGCCTTTTCCTCGTCGGTCTTCTTAGGCAAACCAAAGGCATTCATAATCTTGTTGAATGCATTGGTATCTTCATCAACAAGGTGGAGGAGTTCGGTCTTCAAGGCCTGTCCCTTAACAGCCACGTCGCTGAATTTCTCCCACTCGTCGTCATAAGCAGCCTTGCCGCCGGTAAGGTTGGCAACCATAGTGCCGAGCGAAGCTGCCAGAGCACCCATATAGGCGCTTACGCTACCACCACCAGGTGCAGGACTTTCGCTGGCAGTTTCATCGCAGAAACCGGTGCAGGTGAGGTCAACTAATTTCTTCTGGCTGTGGTCCTCAATGAGGAACTCAATAACCTTTTCCTTAGGATTGAAGGGCTTCAGGTCATCAAGACCCATACTCTTGATAGCCACCTTCATGATTTCTTCCTCGCTAACGCCGAGGCTGCGCTGCTGTTTGGCCAGATAATACTTACCGGCATCGATAAGGACGCTCTTGGGAATAAGGCCAACAATCTCACAACCAGTCACGCGCAGGCCGCGGTTCTGGGCGCAACGGCAAACCTCATCAAAGCATTTGTGCACAGGAGCCACCTTGATGGAGGTGATGTTCATCGAGACCTGTGCAATGCCATAGTCCTCAATATACCAGCCGATGGCCTTGGTGCCCTTGAGGGTACCGGGAATCATGATGGTTTTGCCATTCTCATCCTTCATCGGCTTGCCGCTGGGCTTGCCACCCTCACGCTGAGGACGGCCTTTCTCGCGCACGTCGAAAGCAATGGCATTAGCACGACGGGTGCTGGTGGTGTTGAGGTTGTAGTTGATGGCCACAAGGAAATCGCGGGCACCCACCTGGGTGGCACCTGTCTGTGCCACATGGGTGTTCCACTCGTTGGGACCGAAGTCGGGCTTCCATTGGTCAGTACCCAGACGGGTGCTGAGACTCTCATATTCGCCGGTGCGGCAGTATGCCAGGTTGCGACGCTCGGGCAACAGGGCAGCACTCTCATAGGCGTAGATGGGGATATTCAGCTCATCGCCAATACGTTTACCCAGTTTGTGAGCATACTCAACAACCTCTTCCATGCTGATGTTAGCCACAGGAACCAAAGGACACACATCGGTAGCACCCTGACGGGGATGGGCACCATGGTGATTGCGCATGTCAATCAGTTCGGCAGCCTTTTTCACCACGCGGAAAGCAGCCTCGCAGCAGGGTTCGGGCTCGCCGACGAAAGTGATGACGGTGCGGTTGGTGGTTGCACCCGGGTCCACGTCAAGCAGTTTAACACCTTCAACCTTCTCAATCTCGGCAGTAACCTGATTGATGATATTCATGTCGCGGCCTTCGCTAATATTGGGCACGCATTCAATAAGTTGTTTCATAAAAATATTATTAATATTATACTATTTACTATTATTCAAAATATTGCGTCATATAGGACTGTTCAAAGAACCTTGCAAAATTACAAAAGTTGTGCGAAATAAACAAAAAAACTTTTTTCCTCAACACCTGATACTCCTTTTTTTTTGCGCCTTTCTGCAATAAACAGATGCTTTATCGCAAAAAAAACGTACTTTTGCAATATGGTGGGTTCTATAAATTCCACATTTAAAAACAATAATTAATATGAGTGTACTTAAATTTTTCAGCGCTTTTGCCCTTATTTCGGCATCTTTCCGATTGTCAGTCGGTTACAATGCACCGCATTGCTCCCTCCTTCCGCACG
>JAEEHQ010000023.1 GCA_016280915.1 Bacteroidales bacterium | reverse complement strand
TCTGGGCTAAACATAAGCGCTTCATTTCTGCCGTCAATAATAATGTCGGGGGCATCCGTTATACGGATGTCTCCCCAATATCCGTCAAGGAATAATGTATCTGTCTGCTCATCATAATAATATCTTGGAGGGTATTCATACACATCATCCCAACTAGGATTCAGTCTTTGCCCATTGATGATTATCGAGTCATTGATTGTGTCCCCTTGTGGCAGATTTACCGTTCCGTCATTTTTAACTGTATTCATACCTTTGAATATTATTTGTCTGTTTGTTACTACCTTTTTGCGATTATAGACCTGCCCCAAATAACACAGTGGGGCCTATCCTGATTTCCTCTTTCAGATAGTAAAGTCTGGACTCACTTGTATAACTATTAGCAGATTAGTTTTTCCCTTAGTGCATATCATCAAAAACGTATATACAAAACAAGCAAGCCTTACCCCTACTACTATTAATAAGTATACTGTCCAGAATCACCCTCTGGGGAACATTGCAAAAATCAATCTTTTCGGCAAGCTGGTAACTCACGTTTTACATTTGCAAATATAAGCAAAATCCACGACACAAACACATTTGCCTAAGAAAAAAAATTAACACAACCGAAAATTGATTGTCTAAATATTTGGTTGTGCTAACCTTAGAATGTGTATAAGGATTGTCAATTTAACATATTAACGAAGTCAATAGAAAATGAGATGTTGCTAGAATAAAAAAAGAAGACCGTTAGGTCTTCTAATTTTGGTGCCCGGAACAGGACTTGAACCTGCACTCCTTTCGGAACACGCACCTGAAACGTGCGCGTCTACCAATTCCGCCACCCGGGCATCTGGTAGAGTTCCAACTCTTGGAACTTTTAGTAAAAAAAAACAACATTGAAGTTGTTTATTTTTGTGCCCAGGACAAGACTTGAACTTGCACCGCCCTACGGCGACTACCCCCTCAAAGTAGCGTGTCTACCAATTCCACCACCTGGGCAAACGGGGTTGCTTTCTCTGTCGAAAGCGGGTGCAAAAGTACTAACTTTTTTCGACATAGCAAAATAAAAATTCATTTATTTTGAACTAAAATTCCCAACATACTGAAATACAAAGCAGACAATACCCCAATTTTTTTGAGACAGAAAGCAGATTGTGAAGGAAAAATTGGAAAAATAAAAAGCTATTTTGAGAAAAATGGAGGTTGTTTTTGACTCGTTTTTTCGTTTTTTTGAAGCTCAAAAAAATGAAGGGAATTTCTATTTATCAAGAATTAGAGAATTGGAGAATTTGTAAATTTCATATTTTGAATTTGATAAGAATTAGAGGCTTTTATTGCAAGCAATAAATAGAAGTTGCCTGAATCACCAATTTCTTAGGATATGATATGACACATCGTGTTTCTATTAATCTTAGGGTGGCTGGCTCACTATTATTATCCCCTATATGAATGGGTGCTTCCCCATAAGAACATTAAGGTGGGTTCTATAAATTCCACATTTAAAAACAATTATTAATATGAGTGTACTTAAATTTTTCAGCGCTTTTGCCCTTATTTCGGCATCTTTCCGATTGTCAGTCGGTTACAATGCACCGCATTGCGCCCTCCTTCCGCACGGAAATCTGCTCGAAATAAGAACAAAATCGATTGAAAGCAATTTATAGAACCCACCTTAATTAGATTATAGCTCTTGGTTTCGTGGAGCTGGGGAAATGAAACCAGCCCAAGGCGGGGCCTTGGGCTGGTGGGTGATAGGAGGAATAGGGAGTCTCTTTTGAGAAGGTGGAGACGTGGGAGTGCTGGGAGGAACTATTCCTCGTCTTCGGATTCTAATTCTTCTTCAGATTCGTCGGCTGAGTCGGAGGTGAAGCCAGAGAGGAAGTTCTGGATCTCGTTGCGTGAGTTGGTGAGGGAGTAGCTGAAGGTGTCGGTAGTGCGCTTGTCTTTCTTGATGCTGACAATGCGATCATTCCATTCGCCCACGCTGCTGGAGATGCTCAAGTGGTGTGTGCGGTAGTCGTAGTTGAAATAATACCAATGGTCGTTGGCAATCTGGAGATAGAGGATTAGATGGGTATCTGAGCCCCGCTTGAATAGCTGGGCGCGATAGCGGATGTTAACATGCAGCTGGGTCTTGCCCACGTTGCAGAGTGCGGCCGTGCCACTGGCGGAGTAGCCTCGCACGCTATTGTACTGCCAACGAACATTTTCCAAAAGGATGGTGTTGTCGAGGAACCCTTCGAGCTTGTCGAAAGCGCCCTGGCTACGGTAGGTCTGATAGGCCAACTCGCCGTCAGGATCGCCCATGCTGAAGAGCAGAGCCCGGTTGAGGAGGTCGTTGTCGCGGTCGGAGGGAGAAGGACGCAAGTCGTCCTCAATCTGCTTGGCCATTTGCTTGATGAGGTCCTCATCCATGGGGAAGGTGACACCCAGGACGGTGGTCATGAGGAAATCCTGCTCGTTGTTGGGGTCGTAGTAGACGGTGCCATAAGCATTAAGTTTGGCAGAGCCTTCTGGGGCACCGTCGCCCATTCCGAAGCTGATGGGGCCTTCGCCCTCGATGACGCAGTTGTCGGTATTGAGGCGGAGGAAACGATCAACAAATTCGGGGTCGTCGAGCTTTTCCTGAGAAGTGAGGGTATAGGTACTGGCGGAGGCATCGTAGTGGAGGAGGCCATGGCTGCTGATGAGGTTGATACCCGACTGGTCTTTGGTAAGGAATCCCGAAACAGGCTTGAGGCCCATGTTACTCATGCGGAGGGAGGCACTAATGGGCTGTCCCTTCCAGTCGACGGGTGTCTCGGGCACCTCGACGCGGATGTCGTTGGGGTCTAAGTAATTGGCATAAGCCAAGAGACCTAACTGGTCGACAGGGGCACATTTATGCAACAGTCGGACACCGCCTTCGAAGTAAAGGTGCTGGTGCTGGGCATCGGCACGTGCCTTGCCGGCGAAACCAAAGGCCTCGTTGAGGGTGAAGTTGGCATCGTCGCCAATAGTGCCTTCTGCCACGCTGACGCCTTGAGCGTTGGGGGCAATCTCGGCCATATAGATAGGCTGTTTCTTCTCGTCCTGACTGATGTAGTCGATGGTACCCTTGCCACTATACTGCTGGCCATTCTTGACCATGAGGTCGCAATTGTAGAAGAGGTGAAAAGCGCTGTCGCGGGGGAAGAGCAGCTGTCCGCCCTGAATGAGCGCCATGTCGCCTCCCTTAGAGATATGGAGGGAATCGCCGGCAGGAGCAATAAGTGCGTCGGCAATGGGGAGCGCATAGACGTTGTGGTTGGAAAGCTCAAGGTCGTCGTAGCGATAGGTGCTGTTGATGGCATTGAAGCGGATGTCCTTAAGCTTGGGATCGGTGCTTTCGAAGCGTGCACCGGGCATCTGCCGGAGCCGTTTGGCACGTTCGCGGAGGGTGAGGGCCTCGGTGCCGTTGGTTTCCATACTCTTGCTATTGTCGAGCTGGAGGGTTTTGAGGTCCCAATTCCATGTGTACTGGTCAACCCATGCCGCATAGCCGAGGGCAGGCAAAAGAGTGCGGGTGAGGGAGTCGGACGAAGTGAACTGACCCGTATGGGCCTCATAGTCGACATGCGAGCGCATGTTCTGTGCGGAGAAAGCTTCGTCGCCATACTTGGTGGAGCGGAGGGAGAAGTTGGTGCTGAGGGCGTTCATCTCGAGGGTCTTCATCTCGAAGTGCTTGGAATAGAGCGAGCCTTCGAGGATGGTGGCGGTGCCATAGCCCGAAGCCCCCTTGGGCTGCAGAGTGAGGCGTCCCGCCAGCTGAGTGATGCCATTATACATCTGGAACTGAGGGCCGTTACGCAGCTGAGAAATGGTCATAGAATCCTGATAGGGGTACCAGCGGATGAGGCTGCCGGAGATGTGTGCATCGGGGAAGTCCTGCTCGGGACGGACATAGAAAGTGTCCGTCTGTGCCAACATCGAGTCGGGCATAAAGAGATACTTGTCGGTGACGGTGGTGGAGGTGAGATAGTCGAGGGTGCCCTTGCCGCGCAAACCGCCATAGCTGAGGGCGATGGTGTCGCGGTAGGTTCCTTTGCCGCCATAGGCGGGATAGCCGTCGCCAGTAGTCTTATGGATAAAGCCAAGGGAGTAGTCGTGCTGCACCTTGAGGGGCTGCTCAATCTCAGGAAAGATACCTGCCGAGGTGAGTTTGCCCAAGAACTCAAGGCTGTCGGTCTTGAAGTCGGTGAGCTGCTTGATGACAAATGGATAGAGTGAGTAGTAGAAACGGTCGCGATTGTAAACACCGTTGAAAATAAACTGACGGTCGTAATAAACATAGCTTGGCTGGACACTATTGAAGATGGGATAGTCCTTGTTCTTCTTGAGGCCGCAATGGTTGTCGGGTTTGTCGACCTGAATGTCGCCCACCAGGTTGTAAAGGGGGGTGCGTACCATGCGGAGCTTGCTGGTGTCCTGGAAGTTGGTGACATAGAAGCGGACAGAGTCGATCTGAGGCAAGTCGAAACGGAAATCGTCGTAGAAGAAGGTGGCATTGGTGACATTCATCTCAAAACGGCCCACATTGATGAAACCCGAGAAGATGATGTCGCGATTGCGCTTCACCACAATATCGCCCTGATAGGGCTTGACCACCACCAGCTGGCTGTCGCTCACAACGAATTTCTCCACACCATGCACATTAAGGTCGAGGCTCTTAAGGTCGAGCTCGGCATTGTTGGACTTGGTTTCGGATTGGAGGGTGAGGGCATCGTAGTCATGACCTTGCTGCTTGACAATGGCCTTATAGAAGCCGAGCAACTTATCGTGCACATGGATGCGCTTGGTGCCCTCGTCATAGGCCACGAGGCCCTGCTTGGAAAGGCCATGAATCATAAGTTTTGTCTGTCCCTCGTCCATGTGGAGGAAATTCTGGAAAGCCACAAGTGAGAAGTCCTGCTTCATGTCGTGCTCCTTCATGTATCGGTAGATGCGGACCACCGGGCTGACATTGTCGATGCCCTGCACCTCCATGCTTTTGGCGAGAGAATAGAAGCGGTTAGACTCAAATGTGACAAAAGTCTGGGTGTTGTTTTGTGCCACCATGTTGAACTCCACGGCATCCTTGGCAATAAACCAGTTGATATTCTCGCAATAGATGTCGAGCTGGTGGTAGCTGTCCTTGTAGGGGCTGTAGTAGTTGCGCTTGGTGCTGTTGATCATGTTGACACGCTGGTCTTCGGTGGTGTAGCGCACCAGAACACCCGAGTTGGTGATGGAATCGTCGCCGATATAAATCTTGACGGAACCACGCTCGGTGGTGAGCATGTGGGGCAGGACGGAGAACTTGGTGGAGCTGACCACAAGGAAGCGTTTCCCGTCGCGATAGAAGATCATGGAAGCGGGATTTTTCTCATCGTTGGTAACAAAGCGGGCACCATACATCATGAAATTGCCTTCGAAATCAACACCGGGCAGGACATCCTTGATCTGGAAGTCTTTCTGATAGGAGCGGAACTTGGGGAAAGTGTATTTCTCGGGTTCGGTCTTATCGGATAGAGCCTCCTCGACGGAACCTTTGATAGGGGTTTTGAAATAGTTGGTGTTGATGAAAGTAACCGAATCGGCAGTAAACTTGGGCAATTTGGTTTGGGCAGAATAATCCTGAAGGTCGGCATAGCAGGCCGACTCGGGCACACCGCAGCGGTCCCAGAGGAGGCGGCCGCCCTTGCCCTCCCAGGCTTCTGCCAGAAAGTAGTAGTCGCCGGTTGTGTTGTGAATGGTGTTCTCGTCGGCATTTTTGCCGCTGCCTGAGGCATAGGTGAGCTCCACCTTGCCCTTGAAATGGGTGCGGATATCGTTTTTGAGCACCTCGAAGGTGAACTTAGAATCCTCCTGTGTGCGCCAGATTGAGCTTTTGGAGCGATAGAGTGTGCGGCTCTCAAGCAGGGCGGCCGTATACTCGATGAAACCGGTGATTTCTTTCTTCTTGTTGGTCATCTGGAGGATGGCAGAGGTGGCATTGAGCCACTCGTCAAAGATGGTAGCAGAAACTGTGGCACTATTGTAGGCAATGAGGGTCTTGGTGAGATTGATGTAGTCGGGAGTGGGGGCCATCTTGGTTTGCCGGGCAGCGTTGTAGAGGTCGACAACCTGCTGCTGATACTTGTCGTCAAGACCGTTGAAGACCGACTCGAAGCTGTTGACCAGGGCCGTGTTCTCGGCTATCTTCTCCTCAGCTTTGGTATTGCCATTGAGGTAGCGGAGAAGCTGCACGCTCATCGAGTCGAGCTCGAAGGTAACCTTGGTCTTCTTAGGACGGGCCTGTGCCTGTGACACTTGTCCTTGAAGCAAAAAAACCGACAGGGCTATGAATAGCAAAAAGAATCTTTTCATATCAAACAGGTATTATTACAAAATGCAAAAATAGTATTTTTTACTGATATAGATAACGGTGAAAGTGTTTTTTTATTCAAGCAGGTTTGTTAATAATTGTTGTGTGGGAAAAAAATCGTATTTTTGCACCCGCTTATGAAACACTCAGCTCGCTACAACTACATTCTTTTAGCCTATCTGACAGGCATCGCCTTCTTCACCCTCTACCGACTCGCAGGCACCGTGGTTTACTGCGCCGGGCTGTCCTCGGCACCGCATTTCGGAGGTCTTTATTGGCACGCCCTCTTCATGGGATGGCGTTTCGACACCGCCGTAAGCTGCTATCTACTTGCCCTTCCTGCGCTCATGATGATTGTGGGCGAACTGGGGCGCATCCAGGCCAAGTCCTATTACCTTGTGGCCCACCACCTGCTGCTCATTGGCTATATCGTTAGTTTCTTTGCCTGCACGGCCGACATTCCATTCTTCAGTTACTTCTTCACCCGTCTCAATGCCACAGCTACCAACGAAATAGATTCTTTTGGCATCATCGCCCACATGATAGTCACCGAACCCATCTATCTTGTCGGCATCGGTGCCTTCGTGGCCGTGGCCACAGGCTACTGGTTCCTCATGCGCCACATCTTCCGCCGCACCATCGTCGCGGGGCTCGACCGCTTCCAATCCTACGGCTGGTGCATTCCCCTGGCTCTGTTGCTCGTCTTTGCCACCTTTGTAGGTATGCGCGGCCGCCTCAGCAAGAAAAGCCCTTTGCGTGTCGGCACCGCCTATTTCTGCTCCGACCCCTTCCTTAATCAGATAGGCCTCAACCCGGTCTTCACCTTTGTCAAAAGTGCCTCAGAGCTGGGCAAACACGCCAACCAGCCACTCTCGCTCGTCACCCCCGAGGCTGCACGTCAGCTCCTCCAACAGGAGCAGCACACCCCTGCCGACCCACGCCTTATGCCTGCGGGGCTCGACCTCCCCTTGCCCGAAGGCACCAATGTGGTGCTCATCATCATGGAATCCATGACCACGGAGAAAACCGCCCTCGCCACCTCCATGACCCCATCCCTCACCCCCTGTCTCGACAGCCTCATGTCTCAGTCGCTTGTCTTCACCCGCGCCTATTCCTCCGGCATCCACACCTACAACGGCATCTTCTCCACGCTCTATTCGCGCCCCTGCATCCCCTCGCGCCATACCATGAAACATGCCGTCATTCCTAAAGTCTATGGGCTTCCCCAGATCCTCCACAACGCAGGCTACCACACAGCCTATTTCATGACCCACGACGAGGACTTCGACAACATGCGCGGATTCCTCTTCAGCAACGGCTTCGACAGCGTCATCGGCCAGCACAGCTACTCCCCCGCCGAGATAATCGGCACCTGGGGCGTGCCCGACCACGTCATGTTCGACTATGCCCTACGCCATTGCAACCACGCAGCTGCCCAAGGGCCGTTCTTCACCACCATCATGACCTGCAGCGACCACACGCCCTATGCCATCCCCCAAGGCACATCGTTCCAACCCCGCAGCCGCGACATGAACAAGCAAGTGGTGGAGTATGCCGACTGGTCGCTGGGGCGTTTCATGCGCATGGCCCGCCTCCAACCTTGGTATGCCAACACCCTTTTCGTACTCATTGCCGACCACGGCGGTGTTTGGGGCACCAACCGCTACGACATGCCCCTCTCCTACCACCACGTCCCCATGCTATTCCATTACCCCGCACGGCTCCAACCGCAGCAGCTTGACCGCATCGCCATGCAGGTCGACCTTGGCCCCACCCTGCTGGGCATGCTCCCCGTCGAGTGGAGCAACACCACCTTCGGCCTCAATCTCCTTACCCAGCCGCGCCACTATGCCTACTTCTGCAACGACGACAAAATCGGAGTCATTGACTCCAACTACTATTATATCTACCGCATAGCCGAGGGCATTGAAAGTCTCCACAGTCTCTCCGACACCTCTGCCGCCAACCTTCTGTCCACGCACCAAGCCGGCCACCGCAACCGCGCCGACAGCATGAAGCGCTACGGCCTCGGCCTGACCCAAGCCTCCCAATCGGAGAGTTTATAGTTTATAGTTGAGAGTTGAAAGTAGTTGAAAGTTAAAAGTTTAGAGTTTAAAGTATATTTGTGTGACCAAAGCAAGCTTCAGCCTGTCTGTCCATTTGTATTTTAAGTGTTTTTCGATGTTCTATAAAAAAAATAGTTGAGAGTTTAAAGTTGATAGTTTAAAGTATTTGAAAGTTAATAGTATCTAGTTATATGCATCTCTTCCTGTCCGACACCACCCAAGGCCCATACGCCACCCTCCCGCCAGAGGAATCGAAACATTGCGTCCGTGTTCTCCGCATGCAGCTGGGCGACGAGCTCTACGTAACCAGCGGCGACGGCACGATGTGCCGCGCCCGCATCGCCAATCCCGACCCCACGGCTTGCCAAGTGGAGATAACCGAACGCCTGCCAAACTATGATGCCCGACCCTTCAAGCTGCACATGGCCGTGGCTCCCACCAAAAACAACGCCCGCATGGAATGGTTTGTAGAAAAAGCCGTCGAAATAGGTGTCGACCGCATCACACCCGTCATCTGCCAGCATTCCGAACGGAGCACCCTCAACACCGACCGCCTGCGCAAGATAGCTCTCAGCGCCATGAAGCAGTCGCTGCAAGCCACCCTTCCCCAAATCGACCCACCCACACCACTCACCCGTCTCCTCGACGAGCCCCTGCCCACCTGCCCCCTTGTGTGCTACTGTGTTGGCGACGACCGCCGCACGCTCCACCAACTCTACACCCCCGGTACGGATGCCCTCGTGCTCATCGGACCCGAAGGCGATTTCAGTCCCGACGAGATAAACCGGTGTCTGTCGCTCGGCATCCAACCCGTCACCCTTGGCAACAACCGCCTCCGCACCGAAACCGCTGCCCTTTATGCCCTCACAACGCTCAATTTCTTAAATACCCTGTCATGAAAAAAGCCCTGACAATCCTCCTGCTGCTCAGCCTTGAACTGTCTGCATTCAACAACCTCTCCGCACAAACGCAGATAGCCCTCCTCAAATACGGCGGCGGGGGCGACTGGTACGCCAACCCCACCTCACTCACCAACCTCATCGCCTTCTGCAACGCCGATGCCCGCATGAACCTCGCTACCCAATATGCCGTGGTAGACGTGGGCAGCAGCGAGCTCTTCAACTACCCCTTTGTGCACATGACCGGACACGGCAACGTGGTCTTCAACAACCAGGAGGCCCAGAACCTACGCAACTACCTCATTGGTGGCGGATTCCTGCATGTGGATGACAACTACGGCATCAAAGAGTTCATCATCCCTGCCATGAAGAAAGTCTTTCCCGAGCTGGACTTTGTCGAACTTCCTTTCAGCCACCCCATCTATCACCAGCGGTACCACTTTCCCAACGGACTGCCCAAAATACACGAGCACGACAATCTGCCCCCCAAGGGGTATGGCCTCATCTGGGAGGGACGATTGGTGTGTTTCTTTAGTTGGGAGTGCGACCTTGGCGACGGCTGGGAAGACCCCGATGTGCACAACGACAGCCAAGCGGTCCGCGCCAAAGCCTTTCAGATGGGGGAGAATATTCTGCAGTACGTTTTTACAAATTAAAGAACCACAGTATATCACAAAGACTGTTCTCCCGAGAGAGCAAAAATTGAGATATTTGCTCTCCCGAGAGAGCAATAATTATTGAGTTTTGACGTTAACATTGTAAATTAAACAATTATGGACGTATTGGTATCGTAATTTAAACGTCTTTTCTACTTTCAATTCTCTATCTGCCCGGTAGCGACGACGAGGTGGGCATCGTTGTCGTAGATGGTTGCGTATTGGCCGGGGGCGATGCCTTGGATGCGCACGTCAGAGAGGATGGAGACTCCCTGCTCTGTGCGAATGAGATGGCCCTGCGCGAATTCGGGGGTGTGGCGTATCTTGAATTTCACATCGACCGAGGTGCCTGCATTCAACTGCTCCTCCCATAGAGGGCTGCTCAGAAAGTGGAAATCGATTAAATTGACACGGTTGCCATATTGGGTGTCGGGGTCGTAGCCTTGTGAGACGTAAAGCACATTCTCCTCAATGTCCTTCTTGACCACAAACCAGGGACCGCCACTAAGGAAGAGTCCTTTGCGCTGACCAATTGTATGAAACCAGTAACCTTTGTGTGTACCCAAAATCTTACCTGTCTCCAGCTCCACAATCTTGCCTTCCTTCTCGCCTAAATAGCGACGGATGAAGTCGTTGTAGTTTATCTTGCCCAAAAAGCAGATACCCTGAGAATCCTTCCGGTCGGCACTGGGGAGCTTGGCCTGATGCGCTATGTCGCGCACTTGGCTTTTCATCAGGTGGCCGATAGGGAACATCAATTTGCTAATCTGGGCAGAGCTGAGCTGAGAAAGAAAATCAGTTTGGTCCTTGATAGGGTCTTTTGCAGTAGCCAGAAACTGAACACCATCAACCATCTCGGTAGTAGCATAATGACCTGTGGCGATGCGATCGAAGTCTTTGCCCCTACGCTGCTCGAAGGCACCAAACTTAATGAGTTTGTTGCACATGATGTCGGGGTTGGGAGTGAGACCTTTGCGCACCGACTCGATGGTATAGGAAACCACATTATCCCAGTACTCCTTGTGAAGATTGACCTCTTCAAATCGGCAACCATACTTGCGAGCAATATAGGTGGTGATTTCAATATCCTCCTCGGCAGGGCAGTCGATATAGCCCTCTTCGTCTTCCATGCCGATGCGGATATAGAAGATGGTGGGGTCGTAGCCCTGCTCTTTAAGCAGGTGCACGACAACGGAACTGTCGACGCCTCCTGAGACTAATGCGGCAATATTCATGGGTTACAGGTTTTATTGTTGAGAGTTTATAGTCTTTTAAAAGTTGAAAGTTTAGAGTTTATAGTCAGTTTAGAGTTTATAGATTAAGAGAATTGGAGTCATTAATTGCAGGCAATTAATAGAGAAGGCCCTTATTGTTTATTGGTTTTATTTATTTTTCTGACCATCAACTTGGTTGGAGCCAACACAATTAGGGACACTGCCGTCAGGATGAGTACTATGCCTATGGCTAAATTGACCGAAAATGACTCATTGAAGACAAAGATGCCTATCAGGACGGCTGTGAGGGGTTCCAAGGCACCCAAGATAGCCGTTGTGGTGGAGCCCACCAGTTTGGCAGCATAGACCATGAGGGTTAGTGCCATGATGGCAGGCACGATGGCCAGCCAGCAGACATAGAACCAGCTGGTGGCATTATGGGGCAATGTGAGGGGTTGGCCCGCGATGAAAGAGTAAATAAGCATGCCTAAGGCACAGTAGAAGAGGACATAGAAGTTAATTTTGAAAGACGACATCTTCAGCTGGCTGCGGTTGACCACGATGATATAGATGGCATAAGTGAGTGCAGAGATGAGTACTAACACGACCCCGCCCAGAGGCAGCGTGGCAGTTCCGTCACCCCAGTATAGAAGTGCCACACCCACGAAGGATAACAGGATGGAGGTGATGGTGACCCAGTTGATTTTTTCGTGGAAACAAACAGCCATGATAACCGCCGTAATGACTGGGTAGGTGAACAGGATGGTTGAGGCCACACCGGCATCCATCACGTGGAAGCTAAGGTAAAGGGTTAGTGAAGAAAAAATGAAAAGGATTCCCAAAGAAGAAAGCACTCCAAACTCCTTGCGGCTGACTAGGAGCGACTCGCGACGTTTGCCCTTGCGGGGAATGGCGCGTACCAGCATAAGAAGAGCAATAATCAGCCATGCCAGGCCGAAACGATAAAAAAGAACGCTGCTGGTTGCCATCCCCTCGGCATACAGCTTGAGGGCTCCCAGTGGGTTGGTGCCATAGCACACGGCGGCCAAAATGCCACAGATGGTGCCAAAGACTTTTGCAGTTTTTTTCATCAACTTTAAACTATCAACTGTCAGATATGGAGAACGGCGGGCTGAAAGTCCGCCGTCCTGCATTCTATTGTAATTCAATTGTTATCAGTCGGCATTCGCATAAAGGTATCGGTTCTCGGAAACAGATCCGTCGGGATTAACAATGGTGTTGTTTACCTCGGAACGGCTTGAATGGGTGGCCTGGAAGAGCTTCTCTCCGGTAATCTCGGTGGGATTCATATTCTCGATAATCTGAGGGCCATTGACATCGTTGCGGAGCAGGTCGTGCATGACCTTGATACGCTCGGCACGGCTGAGGGCCTCACGGTCGCGCTGGGTGGTGGCAGCAGCGGGGGCCTCGACAGGCTTGGGGGTGGCCACGGGCTGCGGAGCGGGCTGCTGCTTAGGGGCAGGGGCCTCAACATGATTCTTCAGCACAATCTCATCGTCAACAGAAGGCTGAGGAGCAGGGCGTTTGGCAGTTGTGACTTCCTCGTCGGCATCGAGCGGAATCACATTCTTATGAGCAGGTTCTGCCACTGCCTGATGACTCCCCTCGAACTGAGCAAAAGGGTTGTCGCTGGAAACCCGAACAGGCTCCTGAACGGGAGAGGGGGTTGGATGTGCCACCTTTTCGATTTCAGGGCTGGGATTATAGCGGTCTAAAGGGATGTGGGTAGGTTGCTCCTGCTTGGGGGTGGTGGGGACCAAAACCGGCTCGGTGATATTCTCTGGGACAATAGGCTTGGGGGTGGTGGGTTTTTCGGAAGGGAGAACGTAAACCTCGGGATTTTTTTGTTCCTTGGCCTCGAAGCCGGTGGCAATAAGGGTGATCTTGACCTTATCGCCGAGGGTGTCGTCGAAGCCAGTACCCCAAATAACGTTGGTGTCCTGGCTACCAGTCTTCTGGGTGATATAGTCAGTAACCACACCCATCTCGTCCATGGTAATCTCATGTTCGGGACCATAGGAGAAATAGAGAAGCACATTCTTGGCACCAGCAATATCGTTATCGTTGAGGAGCACCGAAGTGGTGGCCTGTTCGACAGCCTGAAGGGCACGATTCTCGCCCTCGCCTTCACCAATACCCATCAGGGCCGTGCCGCTGTTTTCCATCACAGTATTGACATCGCGGAAGTCGATATTGACATAGGCGTTCAGGGTAATGATTTCGGCAATGCCTTTGACGGCGGTCAGCAAGACATCGTTGGCCATTGAGAAAGCGTCGGACATAACAAGGTTGCCATAGGAGCGAAGTTTCTCATTGTTGATAACCAGAATAGAGTCGACATATTTGCGCAATTCCTCAACACCTTCGTTGGCCTGCTGGATGCGACGGTTGCCCTCGAAAAGGAAGGGGGTGGTGACAACAGCCACAACCAAAATCTGGCCAGGGTCGTCGTCCTCCTCAACCTCAAGTTTAATTTCCTTGGCGTACTTGGCAATCACGGGAGCCGCACCGGTGCCGGTGCCACCTCCCATACCTGCGGTGATGAAAATCATTTTGGTGTTATGCTCGAAGAGTTCTTTGATCTCCTTTTCTTTCTCTTCGGCTGCCTTGCGGGCGCGAGAGGGACGACCGCCTACACCCAAACCTTCGTGGCCTAAAACCAACTTGTTGGGCACAGGACTGCCGTTGAGGGCTTTCATATCGGTGTTGGTGACGATAAAGTCGACACCGGTGATGCCTTTGCGGAACATGTGGTTGACAGCATTGTTTCCGCCACCGCCAACACCAATGACTTTGATGTAGGATGACTGATTCAATGGGGAATCAAAATCAAAAAGTTGAGTGTCGTCCATAGGTGCTTATCTTGTTAAATTATTAATATCTATATATTTATATAATCTTGGTAAGATACTTTTGAATTTGTAAAAGTACTATTTTATTCGCAAAACTCGAATATTTGGGGCAATTGTTTATCAACAAGTTATAAACAGCTACTCACCAAGGTCGGGTTCTGTGAACTTGTCGGTCAGCCAATTCTTAACAGAATCGGCAAAATTCTTGCCTTTCTTACCTTCTTCAATTTTCTTCTCTTTCTTCTTCTTAGCCTTAGGAGACTCCACTACTTCTTCTTCAGTATCATCGACTTCGGGGACTGGAGTGGGTCCTACAGCAGGAGCATCCTCGGCGTCAGATTTTTCTTCAGCGGCATCGCGCTGCTGTCTTTCGGTCTCAAGGAGACCATAGATGACCAGACCGATGCCGGTTGCATACATGGGGTGACCCAAATCCTCAAAGGTGATGCTACCCTGCTGGTCGAGATGCTCATCGGGAGTGCCAATGCGAGAGTCGATGCCAATGGTTACTTCGGCAAACTCCTTGATATTCTTCAGGCGGGCACCACCACCAGTGAGCACAACACCGGCAATCAATTGACGCTCATAACCTGAGAGTTGGATTTCGTACTGCACCTGCTCGAGGATGAGCTGCATGCGGGCCTTGATGATGCCGGCAAGGGTCTTTACACTGATTTCGCGAGGGGGCTGGTTGCGGATGCCAGGGATTGCGATAATATCGTCCTGGTTGACTAAGTTGGGCACACAAGAGCCAAACTTGGTCTTCAAACTTTCGGCCTGGTGTTTCAAGATTTTGCAGCTCTCACGGATATCGTTGGTGATGACATTGCCAGCCAGAGGAAGCACAGAAGTGTGACGGATGATTCCGTCTTGGAAAATGGCGATGTCGGTGGTTCCACCTCCAATGTCCACCAAAGCCACTCCTGCATTTTTGTCGCGATCGTCGAGGACAGCATAAGCCGAAGCGATGGGTTCCAACACCACCCCCTTGATTTTCAGACCAGCCTCCTCCACAGCATCGCGGATATTGCGCACGTTAGCGGCATTACCGGTAACGATGTGGAAGTTTGCCATCAAGCATTTGCCTGCCACGCCCACTGGATTGATTTCGGGCTCGAGTTTGTCGTTGTCGACAGTGAAACTTTGGGGGAAGACATGGATGATTTCTTCGCCGGGTTCCAGCATCACGCGGTACTGGTCCTCAATGAGCTGATCCACGTCAGACTTCTCGATTTGCCGATGTTCGGCAGGAACCATGATACTGCCCGTGTTGGAGCGGCTCTTGATATGTTGACCAGCAATGCCTACATACACCTCCTCAACATCATATTTGGCCATTTCCGAGGCTTCGGATACGGCACGGCGGATAGAGTCGGAAGTGTCGCGGATATTGCGCACCACGCCACGTTCTACACCTACTGACTCGGTCTTGCCAAAACCGAGGATGCGAATTTTACCATTTTGTGAACGTTCGCCAATGAAACAAGCAATTTTGGTTGTTCCGATGTCAAGTCCTACGATGTACTTATTCATGATGTATTTGTGTTTAGTTATTATTTCTTTTTGTGCAAACTACTTGGCCGCGGTATTTGACGCTGACCTGTTTGTAGGTCTCCCAGCCGGCCTGCGGCAGGCCACGGGTATAGAGCGCCTTTAGATTATTGAATTTCTCTTCCAGATTGTCGGCCGAACCCACCTGCACCACATGGTTGCCCAGCTTGGGTGTGACAAAAAGGTCGCCTATGCCATCACGATAAATCTGGTCGAAGAGGGGTGCCACATCTGGGTGTTGATCAAAGAAACTGGCCAATGTCCACACCTCTTTCAATCCCTTTCCCTTATAGGGAATATTGCCACTGGCCACAATCACGTCACACGAACCGATGGGACTGACGGGAACCCGATAGCCCTTATCGTCGAGATAATACTCCTTATCCTTTGCACACACACGTACGATGGGACGACGCTGAGAAGCAAACACCACCACGGAGCCTCCTATGGAAGTACCGGCCTCACAGTCGCGCAAATAAGGCGACTTGGCGGCTGCTTTTTCCACTCTTTTGAGATCGACGTCACGGAGCATCTGCGAAGTGAGTGAGGGAAGCTCTTTCTTTACCAATTCTGCCACCTGCATGCTTGTTACCAACGTGTCGGCACCGCAATAGTCGATATCCACACGCACGTCGCGCACTATCGACTGTCGGCGCCAAATATTGGCTGCAACCACCAGCACCACCAGCAGCACGATAGTCAGAATGGATATTATCTTGGTTTTCTTTTTCATATCATTTATTCATTCAGTGAGTGAGTGTTACGCCTCCTTCGCCAACACTTCCTCCAAGCGAGGTACCAAGCGGTCGATGTCGCCAGCACCCATGGTTACCACCACGTCGGGGAAAAGCACGGGTACCAGCTCAAGAACCTGGTCGGCAGAACAGAGGTACTTGGACAGACTTTTTACCTTATGCAACACCATGCTGGAGGAGACCCCTGGGATGCGCTGTTCGCGGGCGGGGTAGATGGGCATCATGATCAGTTCGTCGACGTTGGAAAGCACCCGAGCGAACTCATCGGCAAAATCGCGTGTACGAGAATAGAGGTGGGGCTGGAAGACCACCACCAGCCGCTTGCCAGGATAGAGATAGCGAACACTCTCCAAGCAGGCAGCTATTTCCTGTGGATGATGGGCGTAGTCGTCAATCATCACCAGGTTTTTGGTCTTGATGTGGTAGTCGAAACGACGCCGAACGCCCTTGTAAGTACTCAACCCTTCGCGCAGTTCTTGATCGCTCACACCCAAACTCAGCACGGCGGCTGCAGCCGCCACAGCGTTTTCGACAGAATAGAGGGCTGTGTTGGTTAATTCGAGGTCGTAGATCACCCCTTTGGGTGTCCGCAAGTCGAAGTAGATATTGCCATTATAGTTTCTCACATTCTGTGAGTAGTAGTCGGCATCGAATCCATGGGCAGTATAAGAATGGATGGCAGCATCCACGTTGTCGAGATGCACCTCTTGATGGTCGTGACCGTGACCGTCTTGATGATGGTCGGAGTGATGTTCCTCACACATGGAGAGGCCCTCTTTGAGAATCAGCGTACCACCCGGCTGAGTCTGCGAGGCAAACTGACGGAAAGCCTCGAGCATATTCTCATAGGTGCCATAGATGTCGAGATGGTCGGGGTCGGTGGCTGTAATCACCGAGCAAAATGGGTGCAGCTGGAGGAAAGAGCGGTCGTATTCGTCGGCCTCCACAACCACATATTCACTTTGGTTATCAACCACCATGTTGGAGTCGAAATTCTTGGCAATGCCTCCCAAAAAGGCACTACAGCCCATCTTGGTTTGGCTAAGAATGTGGGCTATCATGCTCGACGTGGAGGTCTTGCCGTGGGTACCGGCCACTGCAATACATTTCTTGCCACGGGTAAGCTCGCCCAGCACCTGTGACCGTTTTTGCATGGGGACCTTTTTCTGGAGAAGATATTGAAACTCGGCAGTCTCTTTAGGCACAGCAGGTGTATACACAACCAAGTCTATGGCATCAGGGATTTGCGACGGGTCGTCATCATAATGGACAGCAATGCCCTCCTGCTCCAACTGGCGCGTAAGAGGGGATTCTGTGCGGTCGTAGCCGCTGACTGTATCGCCACGTTGGTGGAAGAACCGCGCGATGGCACTCATGCCAATACCGCCAATGCCAAGGAAATAGTAATTCATCTCTGTCTTTTTTATTTCTTTAATAACTGGTCGATTTGGTCGACAATCTTATCGGCTGCCTTGGGCGAAGCCATGGCTTTGATGGCCAAACTCATCTGTTCGCAACGGGCTTTGTTGCGAAGCAACTCCAAAGCCATGGGGAGTCCCTGGGTGCCGCATTCGGCATCCTTGACCATAAGAGCCGCACCTTTGTTCGCCAAAGCCATAGCATTCTTAGTCTGATGGTCTTCGGCCACATTGGGAGAAGGAATTAGGATGACTGGTTTCCCCACCAAACATAGCTCAGAAATGGCGATGGCACCTGCCCTCGAAACCACCACATCGGCAGCAGCATAGGCCATGTCCATACGACTGATGAACTGATTCACCTTTATCCATTGTTCCAAGCCGGCATTCTTAACCGCAGCAGCAGCCTCCTCATACATCCATTTCCCTGTCTGCCATATAATTTGAATGTCATTTTCCTTAAAGAAATTTAGGTTCTTCAGTATCATCTGATTGATGCTACGGGCACCCAAACTGCCACCCACCGAAAGAATCACCGGTTTGTCAGGCGAGACACCAAAATGGGCACAACCATCCTGTCTGGTGCAACTCATCTGTTCAATATCGGCACGGACGGGATTGCCCGTATAGACAATCTTTTCTTTGGGGAAGAAACGCTCCATACCCTCATAGGCCACACAGATGACTGCAGCAGATTTAGCTAGTGTCTTGTTGGTGAGACCAGCATAAGAATTCTGCTCTTGCAACAGGGTTGTATAGCCCATGCGAGAAGCCTCCTTGAGGGTGGGTTCGCTGGCAAAACCTCCCACACCCACCACGATATCGGGATTGAAATCTTGAATGATGCTACGCACCATGCAACGGCTGCGTATCACCTTGAATGGCAGCTGCAGATTTTTGAAGATGTTGGCAATCGTCAACTGACGCTGAAGGCCAGCAATAGGCAGGCCTTTTATTTCATAACCGGCGGCAGGGACTTTCTCCATTTCCATACGCCCTTGAGCACCCACAAAGAGTATCTGGGCATCGGCATGGCGAGCTTTGATTGCGTTGGCAATTGCCACGGCAGGGAAGATATGTCCTCCACTGCCTCCTCCACTGATGATTGCTTTCATATCTTTTCGTTTTCAGGGTTCAACATATCATTATTCGGCAACGTAGACTCCTCAGGAGAGACTGCTATCGGTGTCGTCTGCTGCTGCGCCTGTTGGCGCTGTTTCTTATTATCTATTGCCACCGATTGGATAACAGCCACACCTCCCGCCAAGAAAAGGTAGGAAGAGCCACCATAACTAATGAAGGGCAGCGTCTGCCCGGTGACAGGGAGCACACCCACGGCAACCGACATATTGATGAGGGCTTGTAAGAAGATAACCGTGCCAATACCCGCTACGCTGAGGCTTCCGAAGAGACCTTTGCAAGCATGGGCTATGCGAATACAACGGAAATAGAATAGAGCATAGAGCAAGAAGATAACTATTGCGCCGAGCATGCCTACTTCTTCAATGATGATGGAATAGATAAAGTCGTTGTGGGCTTGGGTCATAAGGCGGCCATGGATGGTGGTGCCAATACCATTGCCGGTAAATCCTCCTCGCGCCACTGCCATGCGTGCCATATTCTCCTGATTCAACTCCTCGGGATTGGGATGGAGCCAAGCCTGCAGACGGTGTCCCCACGTGGTGGACCTGAAGAGATCCATCTTGTCGCCAAAGAAATAGATAATAGCAAAAGCCACTACACCCAAGGCGAGAAAGATAAAGAAACCGCGCCACCACATGCTGCGATTCACGTTACCGAAGAAAAGAAGGATATAGCTGGCCACAAACATCAGCAATGCAGTAGAAAGATTCTCGCCAACCACAAATGCACATACCAACACTATCGTGGCCAAGAGAATCCAGAAAGTACTACTCTCGTCTAGCCGCTCGCGGTTGATGGCTATATTGCGGGCAAGGAAAATCATCAGCATGATTTTTGCCAATTCCGACGGCTGGAAGGAAAATAAGCCAGGGATGCGAATCCAACGAGTTTGCATAATTGCCACTATTATCACCAAAATCAATGAGATGATATACCCATACATCGAGAGCTTGGAGTAAAAGCGGTAATTGACCCGAGAGAGTAATATGATGACAAAAAAACTGCCGGCCACAAACTCCAAGTGCCGGATGAACATCGACCTCGGAGTAGTATGGTAGTCGTTGATGGCGGTAAAGCCTATCGTACTATAGACTGCCACCAATGAGATGACACTCATCAAAATGAAAATCACCCACAGCGCCGTATCGCCAGCCAGAATATTGATTTTACGCTTCATGTAATGTGTTACAGTTCGTTGACTTCGTGACGGAAAATGCGGCCTGCCGTCTCGTCGGAAAGCCCGTTGCGGGTGGCCGGCGAGAAGAGCACTTTGGCATTCTCGAGTGCACTATAGCAAGCACAATGGACGGCAGCCCCTATGCTCTCCACATCGCGGATATCAGAAACAACGTCCTTGAAAGCATCGTGCAGATGCTGGTTGTCGCTGCCTACACAAATGAGGGTTCGCACCTTACGCAAGGCAATGGAATGTAGCCGCGAATAGTCGACCTCATTGTCGCCACCAAAGGCAATCCAAATAATGCTGCCCTCTGTGTTTTCCAAGGCATACCAGGTGGCATTGACGCTACGGCCGGCTGCGTCATTGATGAATTCCTTGCCATGGATTCGGGCAACATATTCCATGCGATAGGTTGTTTCTTCTAAGCGAGTGAAGCAACTGCGCAAGGCGTTGTCGCGCATTTGTCGCAGTTTGGTGGAGTCGATGGCTGCCAATCCGCCGTGAACACGGTCACGGCCTTGGTTTGCTAATAGTTCTATGCTCATTATCAATTGATGTATTTAATAGTTTGTGTGTGCTTTAAGATGTATTTGACGGAACGTGTGCTTTAGTTGTGCTTACTTATATGTACTTGACGGGGTCTTGTGCTTTGTGTGTGTTACTTATTTGTGCTTACTTATTTGTATCTGACGGGATGTGTACTTACTGAGAGTGTGCTTAGGGTAAAAGATGCATTGGTATAGAACGTGTGCTTATCTGAGTTTGAGTGTTACAATGCTCACTATGGCGAGCAGGATACCGATGATGATAAACCGTTGCACAATCTTGGGCTCGGGAATACCTTGTTTCTGATAATGATGGTGAATAGGTGTCATGAGGAAAGGACGCTTGTCCACAGGAACCGGCTCGCCAATGGGGAGCTTGTATTTGCGACGATAGCGTTTGCATCCCCAAGTCTGCCAGATGACGGAGAAGTCTTCTATCACGTAGATTCCACAAAGAACCGGAAGCAGCAATTCCTTTCGAATCAGGAGTGCGAAGACTGCAATGATACCGCCCAAAGCGAGTGAACCCGTATCGCCCATGAACACCTCGGCGGGAAAGGTGTTGAACCATAGGAAACCCAACGTGGCACCCACAAAGGCTGTGATGAAGACGGTGAGCTCACCGATGTTGGTTAGATAGACAATGTTCAGATAGTTAGCCATGATGATGTTACCCGTCAGCCATGCCAAGATGGCCAAGGCACCACCAATGATAGCTGCCGTGCTGGTAGCCAGACCGTCGATGCCGTCGGTGAGGTTGGCTGCATTGGAAACTGCCGTAACCACCAAGATGGCCACGATGACATACACCACCCACACATAATTCTGCGTCCAGTCGCCCATCCAGCTGATGAGCCATGCATAGTCGAACTCGTTGCCTTTAACAAAGGGAATGGTAGTTTTGGTGGACGCAATAGCAGGATGGAACGACAGGAGGAGGCCTACACCAAGTCCCAACGCCACCTGTCCGAAGACTTTAAACTTACCAGGAAGGCCCTGCTTGTCTTTCTTGAAGACCTTTATGTAGTCGTCAATAAAGCCTATCAAGCCCAACCACAGGGTGGTAACAAGCATCGTAACCACATAGATGTTGTCCAGTTTGGCAAAGAGCAGGGTGGGGATGATGATGGCCGAAAGAATCAGCAAGCCGCCCATGGTGGGGGTGCCTTCTTTCTCCTTCTGCCCCTCCAAGCCAAGGTTGCGCACCGTCTCGCCAATCGACTTGCGACGAATGAAGCGGATGAAGCGCTTACCAAATATCAGCATGATCAGCAACGAAGTGATAGCTGACATTGCCGCACGGAAGGAAATGTACTGGAACACACCCGCGCCAGGAAAGTCAAATGCCTTATCTAACCAATCAAAAAGGTAATATAACATATTCTATTCTTTATATCTATTAGTAGCTATTGCTTTATTTATTATTCCCCAACAATTTTTCCAATTCCTCCACATCATCAAAATGATGTTTGACACCATTGATATCTTGGTACTTCTCATGTCCCTTGCCTGCTACCAGAATAATGTCGCCTTCTCGTGCCATCATTACGGCAGTTTTGATAGCCGACCTGCGGTCGGTAATGCGCACCACCAATCCCTTCTCTACATCGGTCAGACCTGACTCCATATCATCCAGAATCTTCTCCGGGTCCTCGGTTCGGGGATTGTCGGATGTAAGAATTAGGCGGTCGCTCATCTTTAAGGCTATCTGAGCCATCTCAGGACGTTTGGTCTTGTCTCTATCTCCCCCACATCCCACCACGGTGAAGAGTAATTGACTGGGACGGCGGATGTCGTTGATGGTAGAGAGCACATTCTCCAATGCATCTGGCGTGTGGGCATAGTCGACAATGGCTATAAGGCCTTTGCCTGAGACATACTGAAAGCGACCATCCGCAGCCGAGAGTGTGCTCAGCAATAGCAAGGCCTCATTGGGGTCAAGACCCAGTAGCACAGCAGCACCATAAATGGCAGTAAGATTATAGGCATTAAAGCGTCCGACCAGGCGGGTGTAAACCTCCTGATCATTCATCTTAAGTTGCAGGCCCTGAAAAGTGTCTTCCACTACCTTGCAGGTAAAATCGGCCGATTTCAGTAAGCTGTAGCTTTTCACCGTTGCCTTGGTATTCTGTACCATCACCATACCATTACGGTCGTCAATGTTGGTCAGCGCGAAAGCGCCTGTTGGCAACTGATCGAAAAACGATTTCTTTGCAGCTATATAGTTGGCCATCGTCTTGTGGAAGTCCAAATGGTCATGAGTGATATTGCTGAAGATTCCGCCAGCAAAGGTGAGTCCGGCTATTCGATTCTGCACCACGGCATGACTGCTCACCTCCATAAAGGCATATTCGCAGCCCGCATCAACCATCTTGCGCAAGAGTTGGTTCAACTCGAGAGCATCAGGTGTAGTATGAGTGGCGGGGACTTCTGTCTCGTCAATCTTGTTAACGATAGTGGAAATCAATCCCACATGGCAACCATGCTCTCGAAACATTCGATGCAGCAAAGTGACCGTGGTGGTCTTGCCATTGGTGCCCGTGATGCCAACCAGTTTCAACTGACGCGAAGGATGCCCATAGTAGTTGTCGGCCATGACACCCAAGGCTTTATCGCTATTTTCCACAACCACATAGGCTACTCCATCCTGCAACTGTTTGGGCAATTGCTGACAAACCACAGCAACGGCTCCAGCTTGGATGGTGGCATCAATGAATGCATGTCCATCTACTTTGGTGCCCACCTGGGCCACAAAGCAGCTACCTTTGCCCACCTTGCGTGAGTCAAAACAGATGTCACTCACCTCGGGATCAAGGGCCAATGGCATAGTAGGTTGTAGACCTTTTATTATATCTGATAGCTTCATTGTCATATATTGTCACGGTTTTAATTCTAACATTACGGTCGACCCTTTCACTATCTGAGTGCGAGCTTTGGGATTTTGATTGACCACTTTGCCCTGTCCGGTAAAACGTACTTTCAGTCCCATCTCTCGCAACAGTTTCATTGCATCACGAATCGTCATACCATAACAATTGGGCACGATACCTCGGGGCATGGCATAATGCTTATAGCAATCCTGTTCGTTGTCAAAGACTGCCCAACCAGTGGGAGGTTGCAAAGTGTCTATCACACTGAATGGAAGTCCGAGTAGTTGGTAGGCTTTAGTGAGCTGGTTCTCATTGCCTTTTGCTATTACTGGATGCACCACTCGGCCCGAGTCCTGGAGACGCACACTGCCCAATTCGCTGTCGAAAGCCACCACACAGTCAGCAATCTGCTTGAACACGGGAGCTGCTGCCTGTCGGCCTGCAATACTGGTTCTCTCTACCAACACCAAGCAGGTATAGCGCGGATTGTCTGCCGGGAAGAAACCCACAAAGGAGGAATTCTTGATGCTCTTGTCAACAATGCCTTGGGTGGTACCAGTCTTGCCGCCAATGCCATAAATAGTATTGTAGATGTTGTTTCCTGTTCCGTTTTCTACCACACCTACCAACATCTCACGCATCTGTTTAGCGGTTTCCTCACTGCAGATATGCTCGTTGAGCACAACGGGCTTGATTTCTGAACGGCGACGGCCGTCAAGCACTTCGCGACAAAAGAGCGGTTTCATCATGCGACCGCCGTTGGCGATGCCGTTGTAGAAAGTTATCAACTGCAGAGGGGTTACCGTGGCGGAATAGCCATAGCTGAGGTTCAAAAAGTCTCGGTCGGAGTTGAGATTCACGATGCCTGTATTGGTTTCCAACACTTCCACGTCGGGATGCATTTTACCAAATGGGAAAATCGACTGAATGCCTTTCTTCAGGTCTTCTCGACGGGTGCGATAGTACTCCCAAGCAAGCTCACACATGCCCACATTAGAAGACTTGGCCAGCACGCCAGCCAAATTAGTGGTATCGGTGGCATAGCCGTGTCCGTCATTGATTTCACCACTGGTGGAGCTGAAACGCTTCTTACCACCTGCTCGTACACGCTTGGTAGTGTCCAAAGCTATTTTTTTATCGTTGAGCATAGCAGTCATGGCCACCGTCTTGAATGTCGAACCCGGCTCATAATGGTCGCTCACGGCCACGTTGCTCCAGAGGTTCTCCGACAACCTACCGCTAGTGTCACGGGTAAGGCTGCTGCACGCTAGCACATATCCTGTCGACACTTCCATGAGGATGGCGCAACCACGCTGTCCGCCATATTGGTTCATTGACTTTCGCAGGGCACTCTCAGCTATATCTTGATAACGAGTGTCGAGGGTAGATATGATGCTCTTGCCATCCACACGGCGTTGCATCAAGGTAGAGTCGAGGTCAGGTATATATTCCTCCACCTCCTCTTCTGGCAGCCAGATGCCACGAGTGAGACGACGGCATTTGTATATACCATCCTGTCCACGCAACACGGTATCGTAGTAGCCCTCCAGTCCAGTGTAGCCTTCCTGCTTGGGAGTCTTGAAATGCAGTCCAATGGTATTCTCGCCCAGGTTGCCATAGATGTGAGCACGTACATAGCTGGTGACACTGCCGTCAGCTGTTTTGGTCACTACGCAACGCTCCCAACCTTTCATATTGCGAATAGCCGACCACTGCGAATAAGGCACACGATGCTCCACATAAAGGCAGCGAACTGGACGCTGCTTCTTGTATTCATTCAAGATGCGATCGTGATAATAGGCAACCGACTTGTGAGGGAACTGTTCATGCAGTATCTTACACACATGGACAAGATTGGCAAGAAATGCGCTATCGTTGGTGATGCAGCTCTCCATCTCCACTACACCATTCTTCACCACCGGAGCACCCTTGCTGTCCTTCTTTGGCCAACGGCCAAGGTCCAAACAAAGGTCGCACACAGGAACGGTAGTGGCCAGCACTTTGCCGTCTGAAGAGAAAATCGTGCCACGGCGGGCTGGCTCAATGCGTTCAGTAAACTCACGAGCCTTTGCCTTCTCGCGCCACATGTCGCCATCTACCACTTGTGTTTTAATGGTAGACCATAGCATGGCACCACCGCCCACTACCACCAACAGCAGCCAGAGCACCAGCATCTTGACGAATAAACTTTTGTTATGTTGTTTCTCTTCCAATTTCTTTTCTATTTCAGTGTTCTACTAATAATCGTTTTTCAAAAACTCCCAATCGGTGCATTCCAATTCTTTTGTTAAATCTCGTATGGCGGACCGGCCGTAATGCCCACTCCTGTTGAGTCTAACATTTCTGCTATCTTGGAAATCTTAATTGTTTCCTGATAGCGTTTCTGCAACTCGATGCGACTTTCGCGCAAGTAGTTGATTCGTTCCTGGGCCTCTATTTTGGCTTTGGTCAAGTCCTCCACACGGTAGCGGTTATAAACCAACATCAACGCAAAGACACAAATCAGCAGTATCAACCATTTCTGACGAAGCACAAACTCGCTTTGCAGCACATCGCCACCAAAAATCCGCGCCACCCAATTGTGCTTTGTCTTCTCCTTGGGTTGAGGGGCAGCCTTGTCGTGTTTGGGCTGCTCAATGGGCTGCTGGGCCTGCTGTATGTTTTCCTGTTCGTCCATCAATATTCTCAGTTTCTGAAATTACTATTTCTCTGCTATGCGCAGTTTGGCACTACGCGAACGGTTATTCTGCTGCAACTCCTCCTCGCTGGCAGTGATAGGTTTGCGGACAACCAACTTCAGCGGCACTATCGGGTTACCATAAAAGTCTTTTTCCAGCTTGCCCTCGAAATTGCCAGTCTTGAAGAAGTTCTTCACCAATCGATCTTCCAACGAATGGTATGACATCACCACCAACCTACCTCCTGGATTCAAAAGTTCGACAGCCTGCTGCAGCATGGCTTGCAATGCTTCCAACTCACCATTTACTTCAATTCGGAGGGCTTGGAAAAGCATGGCCAGATACTTATTTTCCATACCCTTAGGCAAATGTTTATTCACAGCTTCGCGCAAATCGAAGGTGGTTTCAATAGTCTTTTCCGCACGAGCCTTGCATATGGCTTTGGCCATCTGGTAAGCATTGGGCAATTCGCCATAGAGGCGCAATAGGCGTACCAATTCCTGCTCGTCGGCACTATTGACCAGCTCTTTGGCTGTAAGCTCTTGTCGGCGGTCCATCCGCAAGTCCAGTTCCCCATCAAGACGCGTTGAAAAACCTCGGTCTGCTACATCAAATTGGTGGGATGAGACCCCCAAGTCGGCAAGCAGACCATCTATTTTCCTCACACCATGCAATCGCAAAAAACTCTTAAGGAAACGGAAATTTTCATGGATTAACGTGAAGCGGCTGTCATCCAATGCATTTGCCAATGCATCCGCATCCTGGTCAAACCCAACCAGACGGCCATCAGGTCCCAACTGAGACATAATAGCGCGAGAGTGGCCGCCACCTCCAAAAGTGACGTCCACATAGGTCCCGTCAGGACGAATGTTCAATCCCTCGATGCATTCATTCAGCATCACCGGCAGATGGTAGCTCATGCTGTCCTCCCAGTCTTTTGTTGACCAACTCAGCAAGGTCGTCAACATTATCGTTCATCTTATCATAGGCATTTCGCTCCCAGATTTCGATGCACTTGCCGGTACTCTGCAGCACTATCTCCTTGGCATTCCCCAACACCGATTTGCGCTCCGGAGGCACCATCAGACGGTCATTGCTGTCCAACTCAACAATGTTGGCACGCGTCATCTGACGGATGATCTTTCGGTCCTCCAGGTCGAACTCGTTCAACCTTTTGCTCAGCATTTGTACCTCAATCTGAAAACTGTCAAATGTCCATAGCTCTAAGCACTCGGCAGTGAACCCTTGACGGATTACAAAACGCGAATCGTCGCTCGCCAACTGCTTTTTAAAGGCGGTTGGGAACTTGAATCGACCGTTCGAATCCATCTTACAGTATTCAGTACCAAGTATTAAGGCCATTTTTATATATTATTTTCGGATTGTAAAAATACAAATAATTTTTTAATAAATGCCAATTTCTGCCAAAAAAAGTTATAAACTCCCATTTTTTTCTTTACAAGTATACGCAAAAAGCCAAAAAAAGTTTCACCAAGGGTAGGAAAAAATGGTTTTGGCTTGTCCTAAGACCAGTTTTTCAACAGGTCAAGTGTACCTAATAATCTTGGAAGTGAAGAATGAACAATAATAAGCGTCAAACATAAACCAATAACCGCAAAGAGGGTAAAGTGCATGTAGGATCAGCTACTTTTTACCTGAAACTAAACAATGCTTGACATGGATTATTGAGATTCAATCCTATCTCGACAGTAAAAAATGTTCTTTGCTAAGCTAGATCGTAATCAATTCGATGAACTCTAAAATGCCTTTTTTCGACACCGAATTGTTGATAACCCAAAACGGAATTCACAGTCAAAAGTTAACAACCCATTTCCTCTCCTACAGCACTATTCCTCACCTCAAAAAGGAAATTGTTTCTAATTGAAAAAAAAGTTGTACCTTTGCATCCGCAAAAATGTATTTTAATAATAAAAACATATTAATATTAGTAGCATGAAAAGATTCATACTTTCTCTATCGCTGGCCCTTCTGGTTTTGGCTCCCGCCTCCAGCCGTGCCGACGAAGGCATGTGGCTTCTCTCTCTCATCGGCAAAAACTATGCCGACATGCAAAAGGCCGGTCTTAAACTCTCCCCCGACGACATCTACAGCATCAATCAAAGTTGCATCAAAGATGCCATTGTCGGACTGGGCAATGCCGACCAGCCTTTCAGTCATTTCTGCACTGGCGAAATCATCAGCAACAAAGGTCTTATGACAACCAACTATCACTGCGGCTATGGCCAGCTGCAGGAACACTCCACTGTCGAGCATGACTACCTGCGCGATGGTTTCTGGGCATACAACATGGCCCAAGAACTCCCCAACCCCGGCCTCACCGCCTCCGTTCTGGTGCGTATGGAGGATGTCACCTCTCGCGTGCTTGAGTGCCTCAGCGACGACATGAGCGAAAAAGACCGTGCCAAAGCCGTCCGCAATGTTGGTATCCGCATCATTGAGGAAGCCGTCGGAAACAGCGAAGAATACGAAGGCATTGTCCAGTCCATGTTCGAGGGCAACCAGTACTTTCTTTTCATCTACACCATTTACAAGGATGTCCGCCTTGTCGGTGCACCTCCTTCCTCCATGGGTAAGTTTGGTGGCGACACCGACAACTGGTCATGGCCCCGCCATACCTGCGACTTCTCCATGTTCCGTATCTACACTTCCCCCGACGGCAAACCCGCCGAATATGCTAAAGAGAACATCCCCCTCAAGCCCAAACACCACCTCCCCGTCAGTGCTCGCCAGCTCAAAGCAGGCGATTACGCTATGACCTTAGGCTTCCCTGGCTCCACCGACCGTTTCCTCACCTCCTACGGCCTTGAGGAAACCATGCAAATCGACAATCCCCACCGCTACGACATCCGCACCATCAAAATCAACATCCTGCGCCAGATGATGAATGCCGACCAGGCTGTCCGCATCAAATACGCCTCAAAATATGCCAGCTGCTCCAATTACTGGAAATATAGCATCGAGCAGAACAATGCCCTCTACACCCTCAACACCATGCAGGTGAAGAAGGACATCGAGAAGGAATACTACGACTGGGCTCTCGACAAAGACCCCAAATACCGCAACGCCCTCAACCTGCTCAAAAACAGTTACGCCGAACGCCGCGACATCCATGAAGCCATCCTCTACATCGAAGAAGGCCTCCTCTCCGGCCCAGAAATGCTCTACCAAGCCACCCTCTTTGGTGACGACATCAAGGCCATGCTTGCCGAGGAGAACCCCGACCAGCGTGAAGCCAAGTTAGCCGCCATTCAGGAGTCTGCCGCCAAATTCTACAAAGACTACGACGAGAACGTTGAGAAAGCCATCATGGCCGCCATGATGGAATATACCTACCAGCACATCAACATCAAATACATTCCTGATTGCCTCAAAACCGCTGACCGTCGTTACAAGAGCGATTTCACAGCCCTAGTCAACCACATCTTCAGCCAGTCATTCATGGCCAATGAAGAGTCTTTCAATCAGTTCCTCAAGAACCCCAACCTCAAAACCCTGGAGCGCGACGAGATGTACAAATATGGCGCTGAAATCCTGGCCAAGGGCCGCGAAATCTACCAGTCTCTTCCCACTGACAATCAATACAACATGCGCAAGGGCAAACGCGACTTTGTCGACGGCTTGTTGCAAATCAACTCTGGACGCAAACTCATGTGTCCCGATGCAAACAGTTCCATCCGCCTCTCTTATGGCAATGTCAAGGAGTACGACCCACGCGATGGTGTTACCTACCACTACTACACTACCCTCGACGGCGTGATGCAGAAAGAGGACACCAACAGCACCGAGTTCCTTGTTCCTGACCACCTCAAAGAGCTGTACAATGCTCGTAATTTTGGCCCCTACGCCAATGCAGATGGCAAACTGCCCACCTGCTTCATCACCACCAACGACATCACCGGTGGCAATAGTGGCTCGCCCGTCCTTGATGCCTATGGCAACCTCATCGGTCTGGCCTTCGACGGCAACGGTGAGTCAATGTCTGGCGACATCGATTTCGAAGAAAACCTCCAGCGTTGCATCTGTCTTGACACACGTTACATGCTTTTCGTTATTGACAAATTTGCCAACGCTCAGAACCTCATTGCCGAGTTGGACATCGTCCGCTAAACACATCTATCCTATAAAAGAAAGCCCCAGGAACCGTTGTTCTTGGGGCTTTCTTTTATAGGAGGTCCCGAAGTTCTTCATGCACTCAGAAAAAAAACCGACAGACTAACGTCTACCGCCTCCAATCCATCGGTATAAAAAAGCCGCGATGCAAGCACCGCGGCATGATAATGCATCTAAGCCAAAATATTAGATGAGGCCCTTGCCAGCTTTGAACTTAGCGGACTTCTTGGCAGCGATCTTGATTTGCTTGCCAGTGCGAGGATTACGACCCATGCGAGCAGGACGTTTAACAACGCTGAAAGTGCCAAAACCAATCAAAGTGATTTTCTCATCCTTCTTGAGCTGAGCTTTAACAACATCTACATAAGCATTCAAAGCTTTAGCGGCATCAACCTTTGTGAGGCCAGCCTTCTCGGCCATAGCGGCAACCAATTCGGTTTTGTTCATAACAAACGGTTTTTTTAAATTATTTACAACTATTTTTTACGATTGCAAATATATGCATTTTTTTGTAAAAGTTGAGTTTTTGCAATAATTATTTTTGTTAAAAAAAAAATGCATTGATTAAACAATTATCCTCCAATTTTTTACATCATGTCCTCGAAGAAATTCTTCAGCCGTAATTCGCTTTTTTCCACTGAGTTGGAGACTCAAAACATGCAAAAAACCATCTTTTACACCGATTTTTAGTACCGATTTTTTTTCTGTTACCAACTGACCTACAGCACTATTGGCATCGGACTGAAAAGAGGCCTGAAAAACCTTAAAAGAATGCTCCTGTCCTTTGTCATCCTCCATAAGCATGGTGGCTGCAGGATAAGGTGACAGTCCTCTGATGAAGTCAACCACACGGTGGCCCTGTTGGTTCCAATTGATGGCGCAGTCGGGCTTGAAAATCTTGGGGGCCAAATTCAGCTCTGTCACAATGGGCTGGGGCTTAGGATGCAGAGTGCCCTGCTGAAGCCCACGGAGGGTCTCTACCACCAACTGACTGCCCATGGATGCTAGACGGTCGTGAAGTGTTTCGGCATTGTCATCGGGGGTGATAGGAGTGGTACGCTGGAGGAGGATGCCGCCCTCGTCAATGCGCTCGTTGAGCATAAAGGTTGTGACACCCGTTTCTTGTTCACCATTGATGATAGCCCAATTTATTGGAGCGGCACCACGATACTGCGGCAGCAGAGAGGCATGCAGATTAAAAGTACCCATCGAAGGCATTGCCCACACCGACTGCGGAAGCATGCGAAAGGCCACAACAACAAAAATATCGGCATCCCAGCTTCTGAGGGTGGCTTGAAACTGCTCGTCGCGCAATTTCTCGGGTTGAAGGAGAGACAACTGATGGTCAAGGGCATACTGTTTAACAGGGGAATAGGTCACCTTAAGTCCGCGACCGGTCTGCCTGTCTGGCACAGTGACGACTCCTACCACATTATATCCGGCTTGGCAGATAGCATTCAAAGAGGAGACTGCAAAGTCGGGGGTTCCCATAAAGACTACTTTCATATTAAAGGATGTTTGCTTTAACGTTGATAATAATTTGATGCTACCTGACCCTCAGCCGAGTGCCAGACTTGAACTTACGCTCATTTGGATTAAGCGTCTTGACCTGATCAGCGGTTGTGAAATTACGCTTGGCGAAAGCCTCTAAATCCTCATCTTTTTTAATGGTGGCATAAACTGGTTTATTGGATTTAGCTTTAGGCTGTTCCTCAGGCACGATGCTCTTATCTGCCTTGTAGGCAAGATTCTCTCCGGCACGAGGTTTCCGAATGCCAAAATAGGTTTTGTCGAGATATAGTCGGCGGGTACGAAGGGAATAGTCCGAAAAATCAAGAATCCATTCTGGGTCAAAGGCCTCATACTGGAAACGAACTTCAAAATGGAGGTGAGGCCCTGTGGAACGGCCAGTACTGCCGCCCAATCCCAGCACCTGTCCTGCTGAGACCACTTGTAAGGGCTTGACTTTTATTTTTGAGAGATGACCATAGACCGTTTCCAAACCATTGTAGTGACGCACCACCACCAGATTTCCATATGCGCCCATCGGACGAGCAATGCGCACGACCCCATTGAAGGCACAGTGTACCGGATCGCCCATATTCAAGCGGATATCCACCCCACGGTGGGGACGGTTCCAACGCCAACCGTAAGGCGAAGTTTTGACATTCTTTACTGGGAAACAAAAACGCTCGGTACCCTTGAGCAACTGAATGGAGATTTCGTCGGGCAAAGAGTCCATCGGGATAGTTGCCATACGCACATGTGCCCCCGAAAGACTACGACCATACCACAACTGAGAAGGAGCAGGGAGAGAGGCATCATACATTACATCAATGAGCTCGTCACCCAAAGCCAAGGCCGTATCAATGGCATTAGGATTAGGTTCGGGCTCATGTATTTCGAGGGAACCCAACTCCTGTGCTTTCATATTCTTTACACCCTTAGCTGTTTTCTTGTCGCCTTTTTTAGAATCCGCCTTGGAGGCTCGGGACTTGACCTGCCCCTCGCGAATGCGGGCATTGATAAGGGAGTCATAATAACTTTGCTGCCCCGGCTGCTGAGCAAAGGCAGAACCCGAGAGTGCTAACATCATCAAGAAGGCTACCAACTTCAGTTGTCTACGGAGGCGACAGACGGGGATGCCCAACATGTCGCGATACTTGGCCACGGTACGGCGAGCAACCGGATAGCCTTGTTCCTTGAGCAACTGTGAGAGAGCCTCATCTGAAAGGGGATTCTTCTTATCCTCGGAAGCCACAGCTGCCAGCAAGACTTGACGCACCGTTTCAGTGGCAACCTCTTGACCTTCGCCATTAGTGATGGATTGGGAGAAACAATCCTTGAGCAAGAAGGTGCCAAACTCAGTTTGCACATATTTACTGTTTACCACACGGGAGATAGTGGAAATGTCATAACCAGTCTTCTCGGCCACATCCTTCTGCAGGAGAGGCTTCAGATCCGCACTGTCGCCCGAAACAAAGAACTTATACTGCCAGCGAAGAATAACCTGCATTACCCGCAGCATCGTTACATGGCGTAGGCGTAGCGTCTCGACCAACATATTGGCACTTTCACTATTCATTTGCAGGAATTCCAACGTTTCTTTTTCGCCTGAGGTAGGCTTGTTTTTGCTGGTAAGTTCCTGAAGCATCTCCTGATAGTAATCGTTGAGTTGTAGTTGGGGAAGTCTCCCATCATTTAGGTAAAGGCTGAGCTGGCCTTCATGATTGGTGACGACGAAATCCGGGACCACATAGTGGGCATGAGCAGACTCGCTCTCACCGGCACCTGGCTTGGGATTGAGGCGACGAATACGTCCTATGGCATCATTCAACTGATCCTCGCTAAGTTGTAGAATCTCCATGATGCGCTGATAGTTGTGATTGGCAAAAATGTCGAAATAATTGTCAATGATTTGTATAGCCCATATAGTGGTTTCGTCATGTTCTTCAGCACGATGCAACTGCAGGGAGAGACACTCACGAAGGTTGCGGGCAGCTATACCTGGAGGGTCAAGCTGCTGCACCTCATGTAGCACCTTCTCGACCTCTTGAAGCGAGACCTCAAGTCCTTGTGTAAAAGCAAGATCGTTAGCAATAAGACCTATATCCCTACCTAAATAGCCCGCATCGTCGATACTGCCAACAATCTCCTGTGCTATGGACTGCTGGCGAGGTGTAAGATTGCGCATGGCAAGCTGCTCCATCAGATGGTCACCAAAGGAGGTCTCTGAAACAAACACCCGCTCATGAGCATCCTGATTCTTGTCACGTTCCTGCCGCTCGCGATAGCTATAGTCATCGTCCTCTGTGTCGATACCCTCGTCGGCACCTGGTGCATCAATACTGGTCTCAGGAAGTGATTCTAACATGCTACCGGAATCGGAAGAGACTTCCAACAAGGGATTCTTCTCCACCTCCTCCTTAAGACGTTGTTCGAGAGAAGTGACTGGCATTTGTAGCAGTCGCATGAGCAGAAGCTGTTGAGGGGAAAGCTTCTGTTGCATCTTCATCTTTTGGAGTTGACCGTTCTTCATAGATTCTGAGTTTAAGGAGTTGACTTGAGTTCTATCAATAAAGAATAACTAATTTTTACAATTATTATTATTCTTGGGAGAAAAATTTATCTTGAAAATTGAGCAGATAGACCTTGCGTGTGGCACGGGTGATGGCGGTGTAGAGCCATCGGAGATACTCACGGTCAAGCATATCATCGGTAAGATAGCCTTGGTCAATGATTACGGTCTCCCATTGTCCACCCTGAGTTTTGTGGCAAGTAAGCGCATAAGAAAATTTGATTTGCAGGGCATTATAGTAGGGATTATTTTTTACTGCCTTTAGGCGATCGGCCTTATGGGGCATATCGGCATAATCCTCCATGACGGCATCAAAAAGGCGTTGCGACTCTTCCCGGGTGAGTGAGGGCGACTCGCTGTGGAGGGTCTCGAGCAGCAACTTGCAGTCCTGAAGAGGTGTCTCGGGGTAATCTACAAAACGAAGCGTAGCATCAACAAAATGAAAGCCATAAAGATGCTGATGGTTCCGGATGCTCTGCACCTCAACGATGTCACCATTGGCAATGAAACCAATATCGCTCTCCTCATCAATCCAATAATAATTGTTTTTTACCACCATAAGGTAGTCTCCCGCATTGACCTCCTCCTCGCGGAAGAGTACACGATTGCGGATTTCCTGATTGAAAAGGTTTGCGCGCTTATTGCTGCGGGTGATAATAGCCACATGTTCCAGCCGGTCCGCACCATACTCCTGCTCAAGGACCTCCTGCAGGTCAGAACCGCCAAGGCGGACAAAGTCGTCACAACCATCCAAGTCAAAGAGGGGCATCTGAGGCAATTGAGACTCATCCAGCTGGGCTATCTGGGTGCGCAACATGGTAGCGTTGAGCAGAATACCCGAGAAATGTTGTTGACGCACCACTTCGGTAAGCTCATAATGGTAAACTTTTAACTGTGAGACGGCACGCAAATATTGGATGTCAAGAGCAGGACTCTCTCCCGCACCCACCGGAGGCAACTGGGCAGTGTCGCCTATTAACATCAGGCGACAATGGCTGCCTTCAACAACATAATCTATCAAGTCTTCCAACAAATTACGACGGCCATCCCCCGACTCATCTGCAAGCCCTATCATAGAGGCTTCATCAACAATGAAAAGGGTGTATGTGTGCTTGTTAAGCGCTCGCGCCATACGCATCACCCCGCTGCCATCGGTGATGGTTTGGTATATTTTCTTATGGATGGTATAAGCTGGCTGTCCAGCATAACCAGATAGTACCTTGGCGGCTCGTCCTGTAGGAGCCAAAAGCACTGTTTTAATCCGGAGTGCTGGTGCCGACTGGATTAGTGCACTGACCAGCGAGGTCTTGCCGGTGCCTGCATAGCCTTTAAGCACAAAAGAGGCTAACGGGTCTGGGTCATAGAGGAATTCCACCATCCGGCCACATGCAGCCAACTGACCTGCCGTGGGCTGGTGGGGGAAATGTGAAAGGATGAACTGGACGACTCGTTCCATCGTATCAAGTGCAAAAAAGGAGGTTCACCCTGCAGAGGGCGAATCTCCTTATATTTGCTTGTGATGATTAATTATTCAGCCTCGGGAGCGGGTGCCTCAGCAGGAGCAGCAGTGGGCATAGTAGCCGTGGTGCCAGCATTGACGTTGAGAGCGTTAGGGTCAACCTGAGTTTGGATGACGGACTCGGAATTGTGGCGAGGGATCGTGATGGTGGCAAACAGAGAGAGAACTCCCAGAGCAATGGCCAACCCCCAAGTAATCTTTTCGATTGTCTCAGTAGTCTTACGAACACCCATAATCTGGTTAGGGGCACTAAAGTTGGCAGCAAGTCCACCACCTTTGGAATTCTGTATCAAAACAACCACGGCCAAAAACAGGCATACAATCAGGATAAGGATAACAATAACGGTGTACATTTTGTAACTAAAATTTATTATTTATTCATTTATTTATCATTATTCAACCGTTCTTTCAGAGCGGCAATTCGAACTGCAAAAGTACTACTTTTTTCGGGATTATTAATCATTAATTTTTCATACATGGCCAAAGCTTGAGCAAATTTTCCTTGTTTTTCAAGCACAAGTGCAAGAGTTTCAGACTCTAACGACTCGTTCGCAAGAATACTTTTTTTAGCAAGTTCCTGTACGGGAACCTCCTCAAAATCCTCTTCAGAGAGCTTGATTCCGCCATCTTTTTCCAAGAAATTGGTCAGTATTACACTCTTGGGTGCCGTCTTGAAAGAGACCTCCTGATATGAGTTGATTGCCTGCAAAACATCAAAGGAGGCATCATCCACTTCAGCAGACTCATCGATGGACCCATTATTCATATTAGTAGGAACATGTGTGGGTACGGTTTCAACTGTCGGAACTTCTGTGTGTGCTGCCGGTGAAACGGTAGGACGAACCTGCGGCAACGAAACTGCCTCCAACTGCTGAGTGAGACGTTGGGCATCCTGAAAATAAAGCGAGACACGAGGCAGTGACTGCTTCTCCCACAACGCTACCCCATTAGCCTTGTCCGCTAAAAGCGAAAGCAACTGGAGTGGAGCACTGAAAGGATAGTGGTCACGTTCTTGACGCAACTCCTCCCACTGATTGGGGGTAAGCACTCCGGGATGGTCTATCAACTGTCCGAAACAATTTTTATCCATTGCAAAAACAACTTTTTACATCACAAATTGCGATTGCAAAAGTACGGCTTTTTTTTTGAACCAATAAAAAAACAACATTTTTTTTGTTTAATTCATTATATTTCAATACTATAAACAATCCATCAAATCAAAGCAATTATTTTTTTCTTGCCAATTAAAAAAAAGTTCGTACTTTTGCAACTCCAAAATTTGAGAAAAAATGAAGAGAACATTCCAACCATCACGCAGAAAGAGAGTCAATAAGCACGGTTTTCGCCAGAGAATGTCTACCGCTAACGGAAGAAAAGTTTTGGCTGCACGCCGCAAAAAAGGCAGAAAAAAACTGACCGTGTCCGACGAGCGATAAGTCAATCCTCGGATTTTATTATTATAGACTCTTTGCAAAGAGAAAAAGAAGTATTGTCGTGCAGTACTTCTTTTTTGTTTACAAGAACCCCGCAACCTAAAAAAATATATGAAAATGCGCAAGACTAAGGAACAGCCCATCCTCGAGAACGTCCTCATTACCGACATCGGAGCCGAGGGAAAAGCCATTGCCCGCATCGATGGTATGGTTCTTTTCGTCCCCTTTGTCGTCCCTGGCGACATTGCCGACATCAAAGTTATCAAAAAGAAAAAGAATTACGCCGAAGGCCGCGTGGTTGAAATCAAGCACTACTCCGAAAAACGCGCAGAGCTACAATGCCCCCATTTCGGCACCTGTGGCGGCTGCCGGTGGCAAAATCTCCAGTATCAGTTCCAACTGGAAGCCAAGCAGCAGCAAGTGAGAGACAATCTGGAGCGGTTAGGACATGTGGACTGCACCCAGATGCAGCCCATCTGCGGGTCGGACAAAACATTCTACTACCGCAATAAGCTCGAGTACACCTTTTCCACCAAAGCATGGCACGAACAACCCCCTACAGCCAACACACCTGCCGAGCCTGGTGCCCTGGGGTTCCATATCCCATCTCTTTTCGACAAAGTGCTGAACATCGAGCACTGCGCCCTGCAGGAGGACCTCAGCAACCAAATACGGCTGGCCGTTCGCGACTATGCAATAGAACACGAACTGCCCTTCTACGACATCCGCAACCACACTGGATGCCTTCGCAACCTCATCATCCGCAATACCAGCACAGGACAATGGATGGTAGTGCTGGTGATTGCTGAGTACCATCTCGGTTGGGAAGGCCTCATGGAGCATCTGCACGACAACTTCCCGCAAATCACCTCGCTCCAATACATCCTCAACGACAAGTTAAATGACTCTTATGCCGACTTGCCCTCGGTCACCTTTGCCGGACAAAACTATGTGGAAGAAGTCATGGATGGCTACCAAGGTGCTACCCCGCTTCACTTCACCATTCGCCCCCAAACCTTCTATCAGACCAATTCTGCCCAAGCACAAAAACTTTACAGTTTTGTGGCACAATATGCCGATCTGACACCTGACGATGTGGTGTACGATCTATATACCGGTACAGGCACCATTGCTCTCTTCTTAGCCCGCATGTGCAAACACATCGTGGGCATAGAGTATGTGGAAGACTCCATTGCCGCCGCACGACAGAACGCTCTGCAAAACCATATCAACAACACCGAATTCCATGCCGGTGACATGGCCAAAGTCCTCACGCCCCAATTCGTTGCCGAACATGGTCGGCCCGATGTAGTAGTTACCGACCCTCCACGTGCAGGCATGCATGAAAAAGTCATTGAGCAGCTACTGGCAATGGCCCCACGCAAAATTGTCTACGTTAGTTGCAATCCGGCCACACAGGCACGCGACCTAGAGCTACTGTCTCCCAAATACCGAGTTGCCCGTATCCAGCCTGTCGACATGTTCCCCCACACTCAGCATGTGGAGAACGTGGCCGAATTAGTGTTGATTTGACTTTCCCCACAAAGTCACTAAAGCCTATTGGGGCGCTTAAGCTGCAACTTAAAAAACCTCATTTTGTAAAAAAAATGTAGTAGTTTCAAAAAAAAGTGCTATCTTTGCACGTTGTAGTATTATACGACAAGTATAGCTACAATTTTAATAATATATTGGTAATAAATAAATAAAGGATAAATTAATTAATTTTCACAAGATGAAAAAAGCATTATTAAGTCTGCTATTGGTCGCTGCTTTCATGCCCTTTGCCTTGGCTCAGGTCAACGATCCGCGCACCATTAATTACACCGACGTCTCCGCATGTGAGAGTTATACCTGGGCTGTCAACAATCAGACCTACACTACGGACACCATTGTCACCTACGTCAACTCTACGGACGACATCATTTACGTCCTGGACCTGACCATCAACACTCCCTTCACCAGCAACCAACTCGTCAACAGCAATCATTGCACCTTTACTTGGCGTGGCAACACCTATGATGCCTCCGGCTCTTACAGCGATACTGTTGTAGCCTCCGCTAGCTCAGGTTTGTGTGACAGTGTTTTCAATCTGTCACTCACCGTTTCGAGCGTCGAGTACGACACCGTTGAAGTTTCTGCGTGTGGCAGTTACACCTGGAACGACAGCACCTATACCACCTCTGGCAACCATATCCACACCACCACTACAGCCAACTGCACCCACAACGATGTGCTTGCTTTGCAGATTGTCTCCTCACTCAACGTCTCTGAAAACGTCCAAAACTGCGGTGACTACTCTTGGTATGGCGAGACCTATACCCAAAGTGGTGTTTACACCCACACCGTCACCGACACAGCTGCATCATGCGACACCATCCATCAACTCAATCTCAACATCGTTGTCAATGTCGCTGACACGACCAGCGATGAAGCTTGCGCTTCCAGAACTTGGAGAGGTCAGACCTTCACCGCTACTGGCATCTATACTGTTAGCGACACCAATGCCACTACCCATTGTGTGACACTCTATCCCCTCAGCCTCACCATCAAAGCTCCCCGTGCCAACACCAAAGATACTGCTATGACCGGCTGCAACAGCATCATGTTCAACGTTAGTTCCAGAAGTGGCAACACCACCAAGATCTTCCGTGAGAGCACCGTTTGGGACACACTCTTTTTCGACCACAGTATGAGCAGATGCTATGATAGCACCATCAACCTGACCGTCACCATCAACAAATCTGGCTACGACACCACTTGGGTTAACAGCTGCGACAGCTTCTACTGGAGCTTGAACAAGAAAACCTATTATACCACCCCCACCACTAATCCTCGCATCTCCTCTGGCACCGATGCCAACGGCTGCGACAGTGTGCATGTGCTTTCACTCAATATCAGCAATTCTCCCGTTATCAGCGCCATCAATGGTGAATGGCATCTTAACGCTGGCGAAACCGCAAAACTCTATCCTACTTGCACTAGTGGTTCTTCCTACAAATGGACCTATGGCAATGGCCAAACCTCCACTGCCGACACCCTCATCATCCCCAATGTCCAGGGCAACATCGACGTAGCCCTCGAGGCCACCCTCAACTATCCCGCCAACAACCTCCAGTGCAAAGACACCAGCTGGATTACCATCGTCACCTTCGTCGGCATCGATGGCGTAGAGAACACCCTAGTCAACCTCTATCCTAATCCCACTGTTGGCCAGCTCAACATCCAGAGCCAAGAGGCTGTCCGCGAAGTGGTCATCTTCAACAGCCTGGGTCAGAAGGTTGCCGTGAAACAGAACCTCGGCACCCAAAGCGCAATGAATCTCTCCAACCTCAGCAAGGGCACCTACACCATGCGCCTCACCCTGCAGAATGGCGAGACCATCACGCGTAAATTCATCATCAGCAAATAAGCCACCCTCAAAGGGTAACTTTCCCTCAAAAAGCGTTCGGCACCCAAGTGTCGGACGCTTTTTGGTAATCACAAGTCATGAAACAGCACCTCTTTACTCTTTCCCTGGCAGCCCTGCTCTTTGCTGCTTGCGGCAACAAAGTGGGACAACCCATCCGCCTACAAGGCGAGACCCAAGGCTCTTACTACAGTATCATCTACTATGACAGCCTTCAACGCAACTTTCAGCCCCAAATTGACTCACTGCTACACGATTTCGACCTAACTGCCAACCTATGGGTGGACAGCTCCATCATCCGCCGCATCAATCGCAATGAGGACACCCTCATTAGTGAGATGTTCCGCGACATCCTACTCAAATCGTTGGAAATAAACCGCTACACGCATGGCGCATTCAACTGCAAGATTGGCACACTTGTCAACCTTTACGGCTTCGGTTTCGAGAACCGCCAAGACGTATCCAACCATGAAATCGACAGCATCCTTGCCTTCATTCGCCAAGACAGCACCATCATCACTCCCACCGACCATCAAGGAGTCTATGCCCTACGCAAACTGCCACAGATAGAATATGACTTCAACGCCATAGCCCAAGGCTATACCTCTGACCTGATAGCCCAAATGTTTGACCGATTAGGACTGGAGAGCTACCTCGTTGACATTGGCGGCGAGGTCATTGCCAAAGGCGCCAAACCCAACGGAGACAACTGGTCAGTGGGCATTGAACGTCCAGCAGAGACAAAATACAGTACTCAGCAAATCGAAACAGCCATCCTACTCAACAACCAGTCGGTGGTCACCTCCGGCAACTATCGCAAATACTATGAGAAAGACGGTGTACGCTACTCCCACACCATCGACCCCGCTACAGGACATCCTGTCAGCCATTCTCTTCTCAGCGTTTCTGTGGTCAGCAAAGAGTCCTGGTATGCCGATGCCATGGCCACCGCCTTCATGGTCATGGGGCTGGAGAAATCGCTTCAATTCATCGAACAACACCCTGATGACCCCGACATCCAAGCCGTGTACTTCATCTACGACGAACATGGCGAGTACAAAACCTTTGCGACACCCAAATTCCAAGAAATAATCAAAGAAATCTAAATAATAGTAGATATGAAATCAATGACAGGCTTTGCCAAAAGGCAATGCTCCCTCACCGACCGTAAAGTCACTATTGAAATCAAAACGCTTAACAGCAAAGCATTAGACCTCATCGTAAAGGCTCCCTCCTTTCTACACTCCCACGAGATAGAAATCCGCAGCATGCTCAACCAACTAGAGCGAGGCAAAGTGGAAGTACTCATCACCGAAGAGAGCGATGCAACCTGTTCCAATCAAGTCAATACTGCCATAGTGACCGAACGCTACCAGCAACTTACAGCCCTTGCCAACACCCTCAACTGCCCCACGCAGCACCTTTTTGAAACACTTATTGGCATGGCAGATGTATGGGAAAGCAACAGCAACAACGAACTCAGCGACGAAGACTGGTGCATAATGGCCAACACCCTTCAAGAAACCATCAAAGAGGTTGACCAAACCCGCCTTCACGAAGGTGCCATCTTGCAGCTCGACTTTGTCAAGCATGTGAATTTGATAGAAAAGTTGCTGGGAGAGATACCTCAATATGAAAGTGAGCGCATCGAAACCGCCAAGGAGCGCATACGCAAATACTTCAACGAGAGTGCCATCAAAGAAATCGACCAAAACCGTTTTGAACAAGAGCTCATCTACTATCTGGAAAAACTCGACATTACAGAAGAAAAAATACGCCTTCAGAAACATATTGACTATTTCCGTCAAACCATGGATAAAGAAGAAGGCAGCGGCAAGAAGTTAGGTTTCATCGCGCAGGAAATGGGACGTGAAATCAATACCACCGGCTCCAAAGCCAACCATGTGGAAATACAGAAAATCGTAGTACAGATGAAAGACGAGTTGGAAAAAATCAAAGAACAACTCGGCAATATACTCTAAGGTCACTCACCCACAAGAGAGGCACCGCCCGAATGGGTAGTGCCTCTCTTTTTTTATCTATCCATTAGCGGATTATCAACTTCTCAACTTTGCTAATCTCATGGTTGGTGATGCGCACAAAATAGGCACCCTTAGCAAAATTGCTGACATGGATGGCATGAGCAGCAGAAGCGTTGAAATTCTGGTTGTAGACAATACGGCCACTCATGTCAATGAGCGTGCAATTGACCATACCCTCGCAACCCTCAATGTTCAAGGTCACCCAAGAGGTGGCGGGATTGGGTTCAAGCTTCACACGCACACTTGAAACGATGGGCTCAATCGAGAGATAGTTTTCAAAATCAGCTAAAACCGTATGGTTGCCACTAATATGAGGGAAGGTATATGTACCGTGGTATATCCGAGTACTGTCATCATAAGTAAGACGATAATTGGGATCGCCCTCTCCCGTTGTTTCATTCCATGGATGCACAGCAACGTCGTCAATCAACAATTGGCCAACAAAGTAACCGCTGCGAGTCGCTATACCGAGCGTGAACGAGGAACCATCTGCGGGTGTACAGGTGGTTTCACAAACCTCAGCATCACCATAGGTCACCGAGCCCCAATCGCCATTGATGCAGGAAACCTCCACATTATGACGTGCCACAGCACGGGCAGGACCCACATGAAGCCGAATCATTGGATTATACTCAAGAAAGTAGCTGGCGAAAGTGCTGCCAGAACCACTGCCACTATAGGAAGGATCGTATATTGAATTCTGATACTGGTTGGCCACAAATGAATGTGCCCACTTTGCGGTAGCATCATTGTCGCCAAAGTAGATAATCGTGTCATAATCCTCGCAGGTGGAAGAGGCCAAACGGTATCTGCCTTGAGCTTCCTGGGCAAGGGCAAAGTAACCATCTTCCTCCAAAACATAGCCGACGCGATAGCTCGTGTTGGGCGTCAGGGCAGGTTGCTCAGGAAAAGGAATATAAATTGTGTTGTAGTCACCGTTCTCAAGGTAACCATTGCTATGACGGCCAATAACAGAGCTGTCATTCACGTCTGCCTCCGTAATGGTTTTAAGGTGGGCACCCGTAGGTATCGCATTGTAGGACAACACCGAATCCTCATACACATCTCGGTAAAGCGCAGCAGAAATGACAGCACCAACATTATGGTAACCTTCAATAGGAGAAGCCACCAACTCTACACCGTGGATAACCCAGCCCTCAGGGACAATCTCATCTGTCGTGTAGCGCGAGGTAACCATATATCCTGACTGACTGAAATTCACCTCAGCAGGATCCTCCGTGACATACCAAGTACCCCCCGCGTTGCGAAAACCGAGCATATAATAATTATTGGGAGAATAGGTGAGGACACCATTGTCATGAGCCCACAAATACTCATTATTGTTGTCGGCAGTAGTAACCTGATAGTACATGGTGTCGAAATGGGCGGTAAAATCTTGATTTGTAAATTGAGCATACATATAGTTGTCGCCTACCACAGTCGTAGGCAAAGGAACACCCGTGCCATGAGCAGTATGGTCGATAAAGCCATACCACCCACGATAGTTCAAATTTGCAGGAGAAAGCCAACCTGATCGATCCACATAGATTTCAGATTGTTGACCTGCTTCGATAGAATCCAAACGGTTGCTCTGAACGAGAGAACGCGCTGAACGGTTGGCATTCAAGTGATAGAGCTCTACCACGGCCTCATTCAAATCAGCCACGCCAACATTCCTCAGCAATCCATACCAAGCAGGATTGATGGTCATCTGCTGTGGAATCATACCATAGTTACCCTCAACATATTCCTGATTAGAAACAACAATCTCGTTGACTTGAGATGAAAGGAAACTCACATCGTCCACAACCCAAAAACTACCGTAGGAAGAGTGAGTAGAATCATCCAACGACTGACATCTAAGGCGCACGGAGAAAACATGTCCGCAAACAGTAAGTGGCAACCTATAGACATACCTACCGGTAAAACCAGAGGACATAGAGGGATCCATCAGATTGATTTGCATGGTTTGATAGGTATCCCAATTATCAATAGAATAGTCGATGTAACAATTGGAATATGACGGGATATAATATTGATTAAGACTCATCTTCACGCATTCCTTATCTGTAGCATCAATCGAATCTATTTGAATAAAAGCATTAAAATTGCCTGTGTTGGGCGACAACTGGTCAACAAGAGACATCATCATCCAACCGTTATCAGCAGAGGTTAAATAATTATTGAGCAAAATACCCATATAACTAATAAAACCACTCATACCTGACAATTGCTGGGTGATAACAGGATAAGTGGCAGAAGCCAACGCAAGTGTAGCAGAATCGGCATTGGGCCAACGATGCCATGTGGAATAGTCGCCTGTTTGAGTATGGCCTTCTGAACCCTCGGAAATGACTCCTGTGGAATAGTTCTGATTATCGGCTGAGAAATCAACCAGCTTAAAGAGAACGTCACCTTTGGTGAAAAGCGAACCACTATAATCTGCGTTAACACGCGAAGAAGTATGCCCCAACTGCTTATTAGGATAAGGAGAAACCTGGGCGCAAAGCCACGAAGAGCAAAGTACACAAATGGCCAGTACAAGTTTTTTCTTCATAATTATTAGAGTTTTTAGTAAAACATAGTCGAATAAAACCATTTAATTAACAGAAAGAAAGAATAGAATAGCATAGAGTCTTATCTTTATTATCAGATGCAAAGTTACATAAAAATTTATGAAGAGAAAACACATTCCGACTTTTTAACACAAAAAAACGCAAGGTAGCCAAAGGCACCTTGCGTTTTTATCAATTAGTTGTATGCTAAAACTTAGCGAACAATCAGCTTCTCAACCTTGCTGAACTTGTCGTTGGTGATGCGTACAAAGTAAGCACCCTTGGCAAGATTGCTAACATTGATTGTCTGAGCGCTAGAAGCATTGAAGTTCTGGTTGTAGACAACGCGGCCGCTCATGTCGATGAGCATGCAGTTGACCATACCCTCAACACCAACAACATTCAGGTTGACCTGAGAGGTAGCGGGGTTGGGCTGGAGGTTCATGCGAACGCTGGCAGCAACGGGGTCAATGCCTTCGGGCTGATCAAAGACGAAGGAGATGGTGTGGTCGCTAGTGATGTCGACAAAGGTGTAAGAAGCAGTGTAGACAGCGAGCAAACTATCGTAAGAAAGAATGAAGTTGGGGTCACCTTCCTCAGTATCCTCGTCGAAAGGCTCAACAGCAACACCGTCAACAAGAAGCTGACTGATGACGCAGTTGGTAGCGGACTCAGCCATGATAGTAGTAGAAGAGTGCTCGGCAGGAGTAATAGTAGTGCCGCAAGCGATTTCGCCAGCAAAGTAAGCGCTACCAAATTCTTCGTTGACACAGGAAATCTCGATGTTCTTACGAGCAACCTGACGCTCAGGACCAACAATGAGGCGGATCATAGGATTGTAGTTGATATACCAGCTTGCGAAAGTGCTACCGGAACCACTTCCACCGTAGCCAGCATCGTGGAAATAGTTCTGATACTGGTTGGCAGTTTGGTAATGAGCCCACTTTGCAGTAGCATCATTGTTGCCAAAGTAGATGATAGTGTCATAGCCCTCGCGAGTGGGGGAAGCCATGCGGTAGCTGCCCTGGGCTTCCTGAGCCACAGTAAAGTAACCATCTTCCTCAAGAACGTAACCAACGCGGTAGCTGGTGTTGGGCATCAGAGCAGGCTGCTCGGGGAAGGGAATGTAAACGGTGTTGTAGTTACCGCTCTCGAGGTAACCATTGCTCAAACGGCCGATAACGGTGCTGTCGTTGACATCAGCATCGGTGATGGTCTTCACATTGGCACCGGTCATAACGGTGTTGAATCCAACGCTACCACCATCATACTCGTCGGTCAGGAGGAGCGCAGAAATCTTAGCACCAGTGCTGTGGTATCCATTAGCAGGAGAAGCAACAAGCTCAACACCCTGGATTACCCAACCTTCAGGAACAACCTGATCGGTGGTGAAACGGCTTGTCTGGAAAGAACCACTCTTGTAGAACTTAACATCCTCAGGATCCTCGCTGATGTACCAACGGTTTCCATTCAGAACGTAACCAATAATGTAGTAGTTATAGGGGCTGTAGGTAAGAACGCCATTGTCGTGACCCCAACGATAACCGTTGTTGGCGTTAGGAGTGGTAACCTGGTAGTACATAGTGTCGTATGTAACGGTGAGGCTGTCGCTGCTGACTGAAACATACATGTAGTTGTCGCCAGGGGTAGCAGTAGGCAGGGCCATACCAGTACCCTGTTGTGCGGTGTGGTCGATGTAACCATACCAGCCACGATACATCAAAGAGTCGGAGAGCAGCCAACCAGCACGGTCAACAATAAGTTCGTCAGTATTACCAATAGCGAGGGTGCCATTGTTGTAGGACTGAACGAGAGTATTGGTGGAGAGGTCAGCATTCAGGTGATAGAGGTTAACGGTAACGTTGGTCTGATCGATAGCACCGTTATTCTTAACCTGACCGTACCAAGCGGGGTTGATGGTCATGTTCTGAGGAATCATCTGGTAGTTACCCTCAACATACTCCTGACCATATTGTTTCACACGGTTGGATTCGCAAGCATAGGCGCTAACGTCGTCAAGAATCCAGTAGTAACCGTAACCAGCATTGTCACTATCGAGAGATTTGTAACGGATACGGATAGAAACATTGCTATGGCCAGCAGCGGCAACGGGGAGGGTGTAGGTGCTCATGCCCCAAAGGTCACCATTGACATCCATGTCAAGACCGGTGGTGTTGATTTCCATCTCAACCCAGCTGGAACCATTGTCAATGGAGTAGTCGATATAGCAATTGTCGTAATATTTACGATAGTACTGGAAGAACTCGATGTCAACAACACCAGCATCGGAAGCATCGATACCGTCGATGCGGACGAAAGCATTGAAGTTGCCAGATTGGGGAGTACGCTGGTCATAGAGGGACATCATCATCCAACCGTTCTCAGCAGAGGAAGTAGCAGTATCGAGATAACGGGTCATATAGGTAACCCACCGGGCCATACCACCAAAGTAATTCTGAGCCAGTGCAGGATAAACCTGAGCGGCACTCACCAGGGTGGTAGAGTCTGCATTTGCCCAACGACGCCAAGTGGCGAAATCGTAATTTTCATTGTGGCCTTCAACACCGCCTGCGACAAAACCAGTGGAATAGCCGCTGTTGGCAGCGGAGAAGTCAACATAAACGAGAGGAGTAGCATCTTTGGTGAAGATGGAACTGCTGTAGTCGTTCTGGACCTGAGCTGCCCGGGTAGGAGCTTTGTACTCCTTCATGCGAGGAGTAGCCGTCTGAGCGAAAACAAACGTTGCGCACAGAGCGAAAGTTAGAACCATTAATGTTTTTTTCATTGTTGTTTGTAATTTTGATGAATAATAAATTTTCAATCTATACATTTCAAAACCCTCATCCACAAATCCTTGCGTCATTGTTTAGAGAGCCAATATTATTTCATTAAAACGTTGCAAATATATAGCATTTTTTTGACATAGAGAAACTTTTTTTACTTTTTTTGGATTTTTTGGATTTTTTCACCTTTTTTGGTATTTCCAACAGCTCCCCACCCCGACAACTAACCCCAACCGTACCTCTGTTGTAGCTTCGTTGTAGCTTAGTTGTAGCTCCGTCGCATCCTCACCTCCTCCGATGGAATAAACCCACGAATACATCCAAGCCAAATTTTATTAACTCCTCATGCAATAAAAAACAAAAAAAATAGTTTTTAGTAAACAATAAAGTAGGAATAATAATGAAAAATACAATATATATATTAATCATATTATTTTTAATAACCTCCTGCTCCAGCCACAAAGGAGCCACCACCACTACACCATCCCCCTACCAGCGCAAACCCATAGTGGAGGTAACTGAGGCCCAACTGAAAACTGAGGCCCAGCAAATCGATGCTACCACCCAACTGCTTATCGGCAAACCCCAAGAGGCTGTGAACTCCTACCTCGCCATTCTCAAGGACAATCCCAGCTACGCCCCTGCACACTATGAGTTGGGCAAGATATACCTTGCCGTGGGCTGGCTGGACAGCGCCCTCTACCACAGCCAACAGGCTTTCCGTTCCCAGAGCGACAATCTCTGGTACGAGCTACAACTCACCCAAATCTACGAACGCCAGCAAGACACCAAGAACCTCATTGCCACTTGGGAAGACATCGTCAAGCGCAACCCCGACCGTCCCGACCTATACTACGACCTCTCCAATGCCTACCTACTTTCCAACAACGTCGTTGCCAGCATCGAAGCCCTCGACCGCGTGGAGCGGCGCTTCGGTATCACCGAACCCGTCTCCCTCCAGAAACAGAAACTATGGTCGGCCATTAACAAGCCCGAGAAGGCGCGCAAAGAGTTGGAGAAACTGGCCGAGGCCATGCCTACCGAAAACCGCTACAACGCCATCCTCGCCGAGTCCTACATGGCAGAGAAGAACTACAACAAAGCCCTCCAATATTACAATCGCATCCTCCAAAACAACCCCAGCGACGAGAATATCCACATCTCCATGGCCTCATGCTACCAGGCCATGGGCGACCCTGTCAATACCTATCGTCATGTGCGTCTGGGGGTACTCAACCCCGAGATTAGCTGCACCGACCGCCTCACCTACCTCATCGAGTTCCTCCACAACAAAGGGTTCTTCACCGCCTTCAGCAAACCTTGCTACCTGCTGGCTGACACCATTGCCCAACAATGCCAGGGCGAGAGCGACCATGCCTTCCTCTACGGACAGCTGTTGGCAGCCCAAGAACGATATGCCGAGGCCGCCGCACAGTTTTCCATCAAGCTCCAATCCAACAAAAGCCGATACGAAATCTGGGAAGCCCTATTGGCTTGCGAAAGCATGACCAGCGACACCAATGCCGCCATCCTCGACCACGCCAGCCAAGCCGCCGAACTCTTCCCCCTTCATCTTACCCCTTACCTCATTCTCACACAGGGCTACTTTAAGCTGGGCGACTGTGGCAAGGCCAAGCAATATCTCGACCGATGCCTCATGGTGGCCCCCAACGACAACCGAGTAAAAGAACTGAAACAATCCATCCAACAGACATGCGAATAACACACCATCTTCTACCACTCATGGCCATTCTCCTGCTACTGGCCACAGGATGCCGCAGCCACAAAGAGGCCGCCAGCACCCCTAAGCCCAACACTACCACCCACACGCCGGCAACCCCCACCGTCATCGACACCCTGACCACACCCACTTATACGCCCCATTACTACACAGCCAATTTCACCGCCTCGGCACAAGGCTATTCCGCCAACGGCCAACTGCGCATCCAGTCGGACAGCATCATCTGGCTTAGCACCTCCAAGGTCATCGAGTTAGCCCGCGCTCGTTTCACCCCCGACTCTGCCATCATCTATGCCAAGGTGTTGGGCCGTGCCTTCCAAGGCTCATACGTCGACCTTTATCGCCGATTCAAATACCGCACCTCCTTCGACGAGCTCTACCGACTGGTCATGTCGGACGATGCCGAAGCCCAGCTATCTGCCATCATCGCCACTCTCGGGCTTGATGCCACCGTACGCCTCGACCCCATCAAAGAGGTTGACAAGCTCAGTTTCCCCATGGCCATCCCCGACAAGGTCAACCCACTCTAAAGCCTAAAACATAATCATATAGTATTACCAAATCCCTATTCCTTACCCCATGAAAAAGACCATTTGCACCCTTCTGTTTGGCTGCCTGCTTTTCTCCCTCTGGGCCCAAACGCCTACCAAGGCACCCGACGAAAAGAGCGATACCGCCTTAGCGGCCCTCATCATCAACAGATACCTTAGCTACGTCGACTTCACCCCCACCCTCAAAGACAGCGTCCTGAGTGTGGTGACCTACGTCGTCGACCGCGAACACACAGAGGACACCATGACCATCTACCATTGGTACGCGAAAAACCGCCAGCTGCGCATCGAAATGTGGCAGAACGGCGAACTACAAGAGGGCTTCTACTCCGACGGCAAAGAATTCTTCCGCATGTTCCGTCCAAACGTACGCGACTGGGTCATCGTCTCGCAGGATAACTTTTATGATTACACCATTCCCCACGACATCCGCGGAGCCCTCTACGACTGGCGTTCCAAAGGAGCTGAGGCCCGCTATGCCGGACAGTACAACTACAACGGGCAAGACGTCGACCGCGTTTTTGTCACCTGCCCCGAGGTTTTCGACCGTTACTATTTCTTTGAGACCAAGACAGGACTCCTCTTTATGGTCACCGAACAAGATCACCTCTATGGCGATGACAAGAAAGGCAAAAATGCCAGAAAGGTCGACTGGCGTGCATGGCACGAGTTCACCCCTTTCAATGGTTTTCTCCTCCCCTCCATCGAGTCCTACCAGGTGAACCAAAACCAAATTGTCTTCATCTACCGCCACTATCGTACCGTGCCCTACGACCCCACCCTCTTCAACCAAGACTACCACAAGAAGTAACAGCAACCCCACCATGTCTATCTTCGACAACCCCGACGAATACTACATGCAGCAGGCCCTCCGTGAGGCCCAAGCCGCCTTTGACGAGGACGAAATCCCTGTTGGGGCCGTCATCGTTAGCGGCGACCGCATCATAGCACGTGCCCACAACAATACCGAACGGCTTCACGATGTCACCGCCCATGCCGAGATGCTTGCCTTCACGGCAGCCACCAATTTCCTCGATGCCAAATACCTCACCGACTGTACCCTCTTTGTCACCCTCGAGCCCTGCGTGATGTGTGCCGGCGCCGCCGGATGGACACAGATAGGCCGTATTGTTTATGGGGCTTCCGACCCAAAACGGGGCTTCGAACGGCTCGGCCGTGCCATGCTGCACCCCAAAACCATCGTACAAAACGGCCTCCTCAAAGAGGAATGCGAGGCACTTCTCAAGACTTTTTTCCAACAACACCGCAAATAGTCACACAACCACACAAAGAAACTTTAAATACTTTATAATATGAAACCAACATTATTAGTTTTGGCTGCCGGTATGGGCAGTCGCTACGGCGGACTCAAACAGATGGACGGCGTAGGCCCCAATGGCGAAATCATCATGGATTATTCTATCAACGATGCCATCCGCGCCGGTTTTGGCAAAGTGGTCTTTGTTATCCGTCACGATTTTGCCGAAGCCTTCCAGCAGAAAATCAACGCCGAACATTTCGGCAACCGCATCCAGGTGGAATATGTATACCAAGAGCTCGACAAACTCCCTGCCGGATTCAAGGTTCCCGAGGGTCGTGAGAAACCCTGGGGCACCAACCACGCCATCCTCATGGCCAAGGATGCCATCCACGAGCCGTTTGCCATCATCAACGCCGACGATTTCTACGGCCGCGATGCCTTCATGGTCATCGGCGACTATCTCCGCACCCTCGAAAACACCAAAGGTCAATACTGCATGGTAGGCTATCGCTTGGAGAATACCCTCAGCGAGAATGGCACCGTCTCCCGTGGTGTCTGCAATATCGATGCCAACGGCAACCTCGCCGGCATGACCGAACGCACCAGCATCGGCCGCAACGCCAATGGTGTCATCGAGTATAAGGATACTGACGACTCCCTACACCCCCTTGCCCCCGAAACCACCGTCTCAATGAACCTCTTTGGCTTCACCCCCGACTACTTTGCCGAAAGTGAGAAACTCTTTGTCGAATGGCTCAAAGAACGCGGCAACGAGATGAAGTCCGAGTACTACATCCCCTATGCTGTCAACACCTTCATCAACAGCGGCTATGCCACCATGAAAGTGCTGAAGACCACCGCCCAATGGTTTGGTGTCACCTACAAGGAGGACCGTCCCATGGTCGTTGACCGCCTCAAGAAACTCCACGACCAGGGTGTCTACTAAAATAATCCTAACGAAGTGGATTCCTATTCTGAAATAATAGCCTTCGCCCACGAACACCACAACGAGGACCCGCTCAGGCTTCTGCTGCAACAACAGCGTTATCCCACAGTCAACCTCAGCTTGGTGGCACAACAGCTCGAAGGACAACGACAAGCGTCGGTCAAATGGCCGACGCTTGCCAGTTGTGACGATTATTTCTACCCACCCAAGCTCAACCGCGAACAAAGCTCTTCCGAAGCCACCGCCTGCTATAAGGCCCAGCTCTTCCTTTCGCTCGGGGGCGGCACCCTGGCAGACCTCACGGGCGGCATGGGCATCGACAGCTATTTCATGGCTTTGCAGGCCTCTCATGTCGACTATTTCGAGCTCAACCCCGACCTTTTTCCTATTGCCAAGCACAATTTCCAGGCACTCCGTCAGGACAATATCTCCTGCCGGCAAGGCGACAGTATAGTGCTGCTGCAAGCTAGCAACGAGCACTACGACATGATTCTCATCGATCCTGCGCGCCGTGACATCAAAGGGCGGAAGGTCTCCGCCTTTGAGGACTGCACCCCCAACCTGCTCACCCACCTTGACCTTCTGCTCAGCCGTTGCCGATACCTTCTGGTCAAGGCCTCCCCCATGATCGACATCCACCAAGCCCTCCGCCAGCTGCCGCAAACCACCCAAATCCATATCGTAGCCCTCAACAACGAGTGTAAAGAAATCCTCTTTCTCCTCTCCTCCCATACCGAGGAGCATCCCCTATGCCCTACCATCCGCTGCCTCAACCTCCACAACGGCAACCCATCCTCCTTCCAATTCCAGCAGCACGAGGAGGCAGAAGCCGTCCCCACCTTCACAAACAGCATCCACCAATACCTCTACGAGCCCCATGCCGCCCTGATGAAAGGCGGCTGTTTCAACCTTATCAGCCAACACTTTAACCTAAACAAACTGGCCCGCAACACCCACCTCTACACCTCGCCCCTTCTCCTCACAGATTTCCCGGGCCGTACCTTCCAAGTCTTGGACGAGATACCCCTCAACGCCAAGAAAGCGGCCACCCTCCTGCCCGACCATAAGGTGCATATTATCTCCCGCAACCACCCACTCACCCCCGACCAATTATACAAAAAACTCAAACTCTCCGAAGGGGGCACCCTCTTTCTCATAGCCACCACCCTCTCCTCTACGCCCCGCCTTTGGCTCTGCCGCCTCCTTGCGGCACAATAAGGCATCCCCACCGTTGCTCACGGTGGCAATTCTCAATAAACCTTCGTTTCAAATCTGCCTGTAAAACGACCTAGATTTAACCCAATAAGTTTCTCTTCAAGAAATCGGCAAATGAGGTCTCCTCTTTGACCACTTGAGGCTGTTGGTGGGGTATCGCATGGTCTTCACTCTCGTGTTCGTGCGCATGAAAATGTTCTGCCTCTGCGTTCTCGCCGTGTGAATGGCCATGTGAGTGTCCCTGTGTGTGGTCGTGTTCCGGCACCACCTTCACAAAACGCCAAGTGGTATCTGACACATCGGGGAAAAAATTCCCGCCGCGTTCGGTCACCCCCGACAGCCAATGCCAAGTATAGTTGGTGACATAATCGGCCCGAATGACATCAGGCGTACTCCAACCCTGCGAGAAGCGACTCACAAAACGTGCCACCGCATATTCGTCCTGACCTGTCAAAGCGCAATATTCCAGTTGTTCAAATAAGATTTCCATAGGAATAGTACGCACCGACGACACGCGGAGCTGCCGCAAGGCACGGTCGGCCAAAGTGTCCAACAACTCCATGTCTGGCACAAAGCCCTCCTTCACCGTCCAAAGCCTGCTGCCCATCACATATTTGCGATGCGAAACAGCCTTCGAACCGAAGGCACCACGCCGACAGCCATTGAGGAGCACATGCCCGTCGCTGTCTTGTGCCGACCGATAACTTATCAGCTCCTCCTCAATCTTCACCACCTGCCTTCCCTCCATCGGTATGGGCAAACAATTGTATGCCCCCGTCAGGATTGAAATGGAGGTATCGGCGGCATCCAACTCCTCCTCCAACTGAAACATCAGCTGTTTGTGCAGATGGGAGGAGAGTGGCGACAGCACCAGGGGATCGTCCCATCCCATCACATTCTTCACGACAAACGTAACGGGTTTCTTTTGAGCCGATTTCTTTTGTGTGGTCCTTGGCGAGGGTGCTTTCACCCAAGTGCCGTCAACCGTTGTGGGATGTGGAAGGCCCAAGGCAGTCTCCATCAGTCCTATATGGCTCAGCACCTTGGCTCGTGAGGTACCGAACAGGGCCACTTTGCAACCCACTATCTGCCCTTCTTTGCCATCCACGGGGTCGGCTATAGCGGCATGGCAGTTGCCCACTTGGCGCACCTCCAGTTGTCCGCGGCGCTTGCCACGGTTGCGTCCCGAAAACTGGAACACCGTTCCTCCCTCTATGCGCGTGGCTGCTAACGAATAGCCAGGCCTACCATCCACATGATGTCCTTGGTAGAAGAATTTGTCGCAATAGTCATTTGCCGCCTCCTGTGGAATACCGCCGGTGGTTTTGATGTTCAGCACTTGCATGCCAAAAGCCACAGCTCCCCCTTGGGCTATGCCCACCACTTCGCCCACCACCTCGTCGATAGCCACCGCCACAGGGCCAAAAGTGAGGGAATAATACTCTTCGGGGCAGGCAATCACCTCCATTGTCAGGCACAAAGGCGATTGGACAATCCTCAGCAAGACCTGCCGGTCGTCACTCATCAGGCAGATGAGCGTATCGCCCTGCAGCCGCACCGATTGGGGGGTCCGCACCTGGTAGTCGTAGGTAGACACCACGGGGTAGAGTTGTTTGCTCTGCAGCAACTCGTGTCCGCAAACTTTCAGCGAGCTGTAATAGCCCTCTTTGTCTATCGTCACCGCGAGGTCACCCGCCACAAAATGAACTGGCTGCCCCATAGCCGCCAGCAACACAACCATAAAACTTATTAACAAAAAGTATCTTCTCATCATCATGACACTAGTTGAATGCGATAATATATTATATAAAAATAGTTTCTTTATAAAAAAGGAATCTTTATCTTTCAATTTGCAAAAATACAACAAATAATTGGATTGGGCAAATGTTTCTACTTGTAGTTTTCTAAAGATGAAAGTTTCGCGAATAAATAAAAAAACGTATCTTTGCAAATTGAAACAGTCTCAAAGAAATGACAACTCATGCTGATTGATTTCAGAATCAATAATAAAAATACAACAACTAATCACTAAAAAACGCTACAATTATGTTTTTCCAAGTTTATGGGGCTAATGCCCTAGCTCAATGGGGGATGCTGCTGGTGGTACTGGCAGGACTAATCCTCTGGAATGAATTTGCACGCCGAACCAAGATGGGCGGAGCCATCACCTTTTTCGTCATACCTGTGCTGCTGACGGTTTATTTCGTGGCCATCGCCATCGGTGCCCACAACGGTGCCGAATGGGCGCTGAATAACCAGACGCACATCTACATGAACGGATGGTTCCACTATGCCAAGCTGTATGCCGCGCTGACGGGTTGCATCGGCTTTATGATGATTAAGTACAAATGGGGCATCGGTGCCAAACATTGGTTCAAGCCGTTCCCCTTCGTCATCGTGGCCATCAACATCCTGATTGCTGTTGTCTCCGACTTTGAGAGTGCGGTGATGGGTTGGAACAAATGGTGGCTGAGCAGCGAGGGTGTGTGGCTGTATGGTGGCTGGCACAATGTCTTCAACGGTATAGCAGGTATCTTGAACATCTTCTGTATGACCGCCTGGTGGAATGTCTACGCCTCGAAGGACAAGAAGGATATGATTTGGGCCGACATGACCTGGGTTTATATCGTCATCTACGACATCTGGAACTTCGCTTACACCTACAACTGCCTGCCCACTCACAGCTGGTACTGCGGCATCGCCCTGCTGTTGGCTCCCACGGTGGCTGCCCTGCTGTGGAACCGTGGCGGCTGGATTCAGAATCGCGCCAACACTTTGGCCATCTGGTGTATGTTTGCTCAGGTGTTCCCCCTCTTCCAAGAGACCTTCAAGGACGGCCGCCAATGGTTCAGCTGGGCCGTGCTGCCCGTGCAGTATCCTGACGGCATCGAGACCGTGAAGCAGCTCTACGACGTGGCCGGTGGTGAAGCTGCCGCTGTGGGCACCACGGTGGACAGCGTGGCCGCCAATCCCACGATGATGACCCTCATCAGCGCCTTGGCCTTGGTCACCAACCTCATTGCCATCATCTACATCATCTGCGTGTCGAAGAAACGCCACATCAACCCCTACAAGGAGGATGTCTTCGTCAACCAGAAGTACTACAAAGACGCCATGGCCCGCGCCGACGTCGAATAGCACATATCTTGCAAATAAAAGAGGGGCGGCTTCGCATCATAGCGGAGCCGCCCCTGTCTTTTCTCACTTCATCGCCACAACCATTTCGCGCAGTTGGGCTCAATTATACTTAATCGGAGACGGAAGACGACCGTCTAAAGCTCAAAGGTATCTTTTCAGTTCCTGGCCATTCACACCCGCATAGAGCTCGACAAGGTTTTTGGCAGGGCTGGAATTGATTTTGGGCAGCAGCACCTCCTCAATTTGGAAGAAACCCACCTCGGCCGACATCTGAACCTCTATCTTGATAGGACGTCGGTTGCCCGGCTGGATGAGGACCTTGTCGATGGAGTTGGCCGAATATTTGTGTATATCGCCCATCTTGGGTTCCGAATGGATTTCAATGGGCACACGGGCGCGGCCTTTGGTCATGTCGCAACCATCGGCAATAAGTATCAAACCAGCCTCGATGGAGTGGATTTTGCGGGTGCCCATGTGGCCAATAATGCCCTCCATGGCGGTGGAACGAATAACCACACGACGCATAAGGTCAGCGGGGTCGGGAAGGTTCTTTTCGAGAATACGCTCGATAATGTTGTATGCAAGGATGCCAGAGTAGAGCTCGTGATCCTGACGGCCAATAGTCATACCGAAATCATGGCAAAACGCAGCCATGGCCACGGCCGTGACGCTGTCGTCGAAGGTGCCCACCTGTTCTTGCTGCAAGGTGGTAGGGACACCGGCATTGTAGAGGATTTTGAGCATCTTGAGGGCGTTGTGGCACACCGTGCGCATGTGCACGGGACCGTGGTCGTTGAAGCCGAGACGCGCTATAGCCACCTTGTTGGCATAATCCTGCACCGACTGTATCTCCTTATCGTTGATAAGGTCGCGCACCACGCGCAACGGCAAGTCGCCCTGCTCGGGCGTAATGTTTATAATCTCCTGAGTCAGTCGCACCAGCCACTGCTCAACACTTATTTCCTTGGGTGATTTCATGATGCAAAGATACGAATTTATTTCAAATAATCCCGTTGCTGAAGACAAATAACCCATAAATAACTAAAACACAACCGAATACTGCCTCCTCAACACACCCCACTCCCCGCCACTACCAAAAGGCAGTTCAGGGGTAAGTTGTATGTAGCTTCTCTGTAACTCCTCCTATTAGATTACATTTTGATTATACTTATATTATATTTAGATTAGAAAAGATAATTAAAATGTAATATAAACCAAATCTAAATATAATATAAATTTAATCTAAATAACAAATTTGGGGCAAAGGAACAAGGGAACAAAGGCGGTTTGTCGAGTAGGTAGGGGTGGGTTATTGGTGGGTGGCGAGGGCAATTGGGCGTATGCTCGGGCCAAAGATGGCACAAAAAAACTTTTCAACAAAAAAATTAACCGACAATTTTGTCAATCCAAAAAAAGTTTGTAATTTTGCATCCTCTTAGCATAGTGGACTTAAGCCCTGTTAATTACCCGTTCAGACCTATAGGACAATATGTTAGGAGAAAAGAATATGCCAAAAGAAACAGTTAAAAATGGCCCTGAGAGGTTATCCGTCACCCCTCTTGGACAGGAAGAACCGAGTTCCGAGGCAGAAATTTTTTGAACAGAAAAATTATTTTTTGAAAAATCTTTCTTCTGCTCAGAGAAAAAAGTTTAGAAAACATCATCGTTAAAATAAAAAATGGATCAGTTAAGTTACAAAACAATCTCCGCCAACAAGAACACCGTCCAGAAAGAATGGGTGCTCGTTGATGCCGAGAATCAAACCGTAGGACGCTTGGCCACCCGCGTAGCCAACATCCTCCGCGGCAAGACCAAACCTTGCTTCACCCCGCACGTCGACTGCGGCGACAACGTTATCATCATTAATGCTGAGAAGATCGTCTTCACCGGCAAGAAAATGACCGACAAGATCTATCAGCGCTACACCGGTTATCCTGGCGGCCAGCGCGAGACCACTCCCGCAAAGGTCCTTGCCAGCCATCCCGAGCGCGTTCTCGAACACGCCATCCGCGGCATGCTTCCTAAGAATCGTCTTGGCGACCAGCTCTATCGCAACCTCCATGTGTATGCCGGTCCCGAGCATCCCCATCAGGGTCAGAACCCCAAAGCTATCAATATTAACGAAATTAGATAATACAGAATATGGAAGTAATCAACACAATCGGTAGAAGAAAATGTTCCGTTGCCCGCATCTATATGACCGCTGGCACTGGCAAGATTGTTGTCAACAACAGAGATTATAAAGAATATTTCCCCACTGGCCCGCTGCAGTACATCGTCAACCAGGCTTTCCAGGTTGCTGGTGCTGAAGGCAAATGGGACATCAAGGCCAACCTCGACGGCGGTGGCATCACCGGCCAGGCCCAGGCTCTGCGCATGGCTATCGCCCGCGCACTGTGCGAGAACAACATCGAGGACCGTCCTGCTCTGAAGAAGGAAGGTTTCCTGATGCGTGATCCCCGTATGGTTGAGCGTAAGAAACCCGGTCAGCCCAAGGCCCGTAAACGCTTCCAGTTCAGCAAACGTTAGTCGTTATTTGGAGTTGCCGAGTTTTCGAGGTGCCACTTTTCGGATTAATCACACCCAAAAACTCCTCGAGAACAGAAGACTCAAGAACTGCGAAACAGGAAAAAAGTTTAGAATCCAAATTGTCGCGAGACTCCGCCGGGTTGCCAGTTCTGCTGCCTAAGGCAAAAGCAGAAAAACCCGACACACAGAAAGGACTACCCGACAATTGGTAAAAAAGCAGCGAAGCAACCGAGGCTGAGAGAACAAAAAACAAAAAAACAGAACGAAGCCCCGCGACTTCAAAGCAAAATTTAGGAACGTAAACAAAAAAGAAAAACAATGACTGATTTAAAATTTGAAGAATTACTCGAAGCTGGTTGTCATTTTGGTCACCTGAAGAGAAAATGGAACCCCAAAATGGCCCCCTATATTTTCAAAGAGCACAACGGTATCCACGTTATCGACCTGCAGAAAACCATCGTCAAGGCTGACGAGGCTGCCAACGCCCTGAGACAGATTGCCAAGAGCGGCAAGAAAGTCCTTTTCGTTGCCACCAAGAAACAGGCCAAAGACGTTGTGTCAGAGATGGCCAAGAGCGTCGACATGCCCTTCGTTACCGAGCGTTGGCCCGGCGGTATGCTCACCAACTTCACCACCATCCGCAAGGCTGTGAAGAAGATGAACAACCTCGACCAGCTGATGCACGACAAGGATTTCAACAATATCAGCAAGCGTGAGCGCCTCCAGGTGCAGCGAGAGCGCGCCAAGCTCGACAAGAACCTTGGCTCCATCGCCGACCTCACCCGTCTGCCCAGTGCCCTGTTTGTCATCGACATCAACAAGGAGCACATTGCCGTCGC
>JAEEHQ010000127.1 GCA_016280915.1 Bacteroidales bacterium | reverse complement strand
TCCCTCGCCACCTCCATGCCTTCGGCGGAGAATTTATCCACTGCCCGTCGCTACGACGAAGACTCTTACAAGGTGGGCAACCCTCTGTTGAAGGCAGGATACACCCACAATATAGACCTCAGCTGGAACCGCTATTTCGCCTCCCATGGCTCTGTGGGCATAGAGAGCTACGCCCGCCTTTCGACCAACGACATCAACTACTGCAAAGAGGCTGTCAGCGAGATTGACCCCTACCTCGGGCGACTCGTCAGCTACAGCACGCCCTACAACGTGGGCAGCAGCTATAAGACAGGCGTCGAAGGCAACATCACCTATCGCCCTGTGGCGTGGCTCAACTTCCGTCTGTATGCCAACCTCTACCGCTCGGGCTATGAGGTGGATCACCCCAAGGCGGGACACTACAGCAGTGCCATGACCTCCTACAGTTTCCGCCTCAACTGCTGGGCCAACATCGCCGGACGGGTACGCCTCAACCTCTCGGGCAACTACTCCTCGCCCACACAAGCCCTCTTCGTCGAGCGTCAAAGCGGCTACACCATTGATATGGGCCTCAGCGCCGACTTCTGGCAGAAACGCCTCTCGGTGGTGCTCAACGTCACCGACCTCTTCAACTGGAACCGCTCCCAGTCGTGGAACACTAACCCATTCCTCCTCGGTTACACCACCTCCCACACCGACAGCCGCTTCGTCACCCTCTCCTTTACCCTCCGCTTCGGCAAGATGGAACTCCAACACATAGCCAGAGAAGGTGAATCATAACAGAATGTGTGAACGTGTTAATGCTTGAGTCACTGGCACATTTGGAAAGTAAAAACTAAAACATAAAATAGAATGTGCTAATTATTGATGACATAGTCACCAGTGGTTCCACCATCAATGAGATTCTCATATCCTCAATGAAGACAACGACATTACTATTTTCAGCCGAATAGGTCGCAAAGACTTGATGGCCGAAGCCAATTGACGGATTCGGAAGGCAATTCGAAAAAGAGAAAGCCCCAACTGCAGGGTCGGGGCTTTCTCTTTATAAAGCCGTAGCGTTTGTTTTGTGCTACGATGTTGATGACCTGTGCAGTTACTTGCCAAGGCGTTTGAACTGGCAGGTGAAGTGGCGCATGAGCTCAGCTTCCCAGGTAATCTCCAAGCCGCGGGTGATGGTGTGGCGGCGGTCAAAGACATTCTTGAGGGCAACAGCTATGACATCCATGTGGTTGTTGGTGTACACACGACGGGGGATGCAGAGGCGCACGAAGTCGTTGCCACCGAAGCGGTTTTCACGGGTCACTGGGTCGCGGTCAGCAAGCACGTAGCCAATCTCGCAGGCACGGATGCCGGCTTCGAGATACAACTCGCAAGTGAGAGTCTGAGCGGGGAACTCTTCCTTAGGAATTTCGGTGAGGATCTTGTCGGCATCGACAAAGATGGCGTGGCCACCAGCAGGACGCTGGTAGGGGATTCCATACTCGTCCAGTCTCTTGGCTAGGTATTCCACCTGTTTCACACGGGTCTCAACCATGGAGAACTCAATGTTCTCTTTCAGACCTACTGCCAGGGCATCCATATCGCGGCCATTCATACCGCCATAGGTCAGGAAGCCCTCGAAGGGGATGCAGAACAGCTTGGCACCTTCGTACCATTCCTTCTTGTTGGTAGCGATAAAACCACCCATGTTCACGAGGCCGTCCTTCTTGGCGCTCATGGTCATGCTGTCGGCATAGGAGAACATTTCGCGAGCAATCTCACGGAGGGTCTTGTTCTCATAACCTTTCTCGCGGGTCTTGATGAAATAAGCGTTCTCAATGAAGCGGGCGCTGTCCATGTTCACGGGCACACCATATTTATGGCAGAGTTCGCAGGTCTCGCGGATGTTCTGCATGCTGACGGGCTGACCACCAACGGTGTTGTTGGTAACGGTGAGTACCATGAAGGGAACATTGCCCTTGTTTTCCTGAAGCACTTTCTCCAGTTTTTCAAGGCTGACATTACCTTTGAAGGGCACCTCGAGCTGGGTGTCGTAAGCCTCGGGGACGGTGACATCAATGGCAAAAGCCTTGCGGCTCTCGATGTGGCCCTTGGTGGTGTCGAAATGGGCGTTGCCGGGGACCACCATGCCGGGTTTCACCAGATAGCTGAACAGGACGTTCTCGGCAGCGCGGCCCTGGTGAGTAGGAATCACATAGTCGAAACCGGTAAGCTCGGTGATGGTATCCTTCATGTGGTAGAAGCTGCGGGCACCGCCGTAGCTCTCATCACCCATCATCATAGCGCTCCACTGGCGGTCGCTCATGGCGCCGGTGCCGGAGTCGGTGAGGAGGTCGATGTAGACATAGTCACTCTTAAGCATGAAGATGTTGTTGTAGGCCTCTTCCAGCCATTTTTCGCGTTCTTCGCGGGTGGATTTCTTAATGGGTTCAACCATCTTGATTTTCCACGCTTCAGCAAATGGTAATTCCATGATATTAAATTTTTTGATGATTGTTAAATAAATTGTTTGAATTCCAAAATAAAAACGCATGCCCTGTCGTGGGGGCACAAGTATCGACCACAAGGAGCTAACTCAACTTATGGTCTACAAACAGTCATAAACGTCTCTTTTCTTGATATTTAAGAAAATGACCTTTTCGTTTATATGTTGACTATTTTTAATCATATTTTGGTTTTGCAAAAATACGTATTTTTTTTTAATTGCGCAATATTAGTGATGCGTTAATTATTTGTTCGTATTTCTAATCTATTGATTCTATTCTCTTTATATGATTTATAACTTTTGTTGATTTGAGATAGATGAGTATCTTTGGTGCCTAGGCAAATGGAGACGTAATAAAAAACAAGAGTCCCCTAAGGGACTCTTGGTAATAGATAACTTAGTATAGAAATGTTGAAAGGTTATTTTTCTGCCTCATAGATGAGCAACTGACCGTCAGCGTAGAGGAAGAGGAGGGCATCTTTGCCTCTTTTTTTCGTGATCCAGCATCCGCCGTTCAGGGAGTCGACTTCTATCTTCTTGTATTTGTGGCTCACTTGCTGTTCGGCCAGTAGTTTGTCGTTCTTGTCGTAGATTTGCAGGTAGGTGTGTCCGTCGGAATCGTTGATGAGAGCATACATGTATTCGCCGCTGATGGCATAGTCGACAAGTTCCATGTTGTAAGTATCTTTCAAGTAGTGGCGTACCACGACGATGTCGGTAACGTGATAGTCAAACCAGTAGCTATGGCAGTAGCCCCAGAACCCAGGCCAGTAGTAAAGACGTGGAGGACAAGGATCCCAGTAGATTTGGTGGTAGTGAGGGTCGCCGTAGTAGGGATTGTGGTGAGGGTGATGGCTACCGCCGCCGCTGGCAACAGGAGCGATGCCCGAAGGACGTCCTTCACCAACTTGGCCATTGGTTGACCGAGAGGCATCAGCATTGCTGCGGATGCCGGTAGAGCTGGCACGGGATCCATCCTCACGGCCAGTTGAGACAGCTCCTGCCCGTGCACCGGAATGTCCGTTGCGCATTTGAGCGGGAGTACTGCCTGTGCGTGAAACACGGGTGGAGAGGTTGCTGCTGGAGTAGGAAGAACTCCTGCCAGTTCCACTGCTTGCTCCACTGGCGCTTCCGCTGCTGCGAAGACTGCTGGAGTAGGAAGAGCGTGAGTAGTCGGAGGAGCTGGAGCTATAGGAAGGGCTGGAAGCGTGAGAAGAAGAAACCGATGAGGAGCTGGAGTGGCTGGGGGAAGAGCTGCGAGAGGAGCTGGAAGAACTGGAGAAACTGCTCGAGCGGCTGGAGCTGGAACTAGAGCCACGGCTGCTGGAGAAGCTGCTGCCGCCGCTGCGGCCACTACTGCTATGGCTACTACTACTGCCGCCACTGCGGCTTCCACCGCCGCCTCGTTGGGCATAGATGGGAGTGGCTGCAACGAGGGCAATACCTAAGATTACAACACTTATTAGACGTGACTTTTTCATGATAACTAAGATTCTTTTTGTTTACTGATGCAAAAATACATGCATTTTCTGAGGAAAAATCCATTTTTTCTCCCTATTTTTCCAAGAAAGTTATTTGAGAAAAACTAATAGATTGGTTTCTACCTAATTCCGAGTTTGCTATGGGATGAGAGCTAATAAATATGCCGCCACGACAAGTTTACCCAAAACTTGTCGTGGCAGTAAGAAATAATATAGACAGTTTTTTAGTAGGCGGCACCTTGGCGGCCTTTGCTTTCGAGGTCCATTTTGCCGATGCGCCAGGTGAGACCGAGGCTGACGAAACGGCTGTTGTAGCTCCAGCGGTAGTCTTCGGCGTAGTAGGGGTTGGTGGAAACGGTGTGCGATTTGTACGAATTGAAAAGGTCGTTGACCTGGAAATAGAGAGAGAGGTGGCGGTCGAAGAGGTCGGTACTGAGGCCGAAGTCGACGTTGAAGATTGGCTCGCTGCGACTGAGGAACTCGATCTGGCGGCCAAGAAATTGGCTATTGATAAATACGTCAACCTTACCCCACAGTTTCGTCCGTGCATTGAGTCGCACATGGTAAGTCCAAACCTCGTCTTCCACCCACTCACCGTGACGCACCTGCAAACGATACCATCCATCACGTATACCGGCAAAAAGG
>JAEEHQ010000126.1 GCA_016280915.1 Bacteroidales bacterium | reverse complement strand
GGGCTTTCTTTTTATATACCAGTGTTTTATGTTGCTATACATGGAAACTTCCACGATTTTCTTATGCCCGTACAATACGAAAACACTAAATAGAACAACATTATACAATTCTTGCCTATGGAAAAGAAATACAAACTCAATTACGACCCGCCTAAGGTAACAATGGTTTCCTTTGTGGTGGAAGAGGGATTGCAGATGTCGGTTCGGACATCAGGCTTCGAATTGCCCCTCATTGATAGTGACACATGGGATGGCCCAACATCAAGTTCTGATGCCAATCGCTTCGGTGATGCCGGATGGAACAACGGTTCCTCTCAGGGTACCGATGTCTTCGGCACTGGTTCATGGAATTAAACAATTTATCACAGTAACCTCTATCCATTTATTTCGAACACGAATTACACGAGTCTGACGAATTTAATTCTCGAATTATAGTACAAGTACAATTACCAATTAAACAAATTACGCTCTTATGCAACGTATGACTGATTTTTGCAAAACTGTCTCATTGTCGTTTAATTCTCCACTTCGTTTTACTCCGTTATCGAAGAGCCACTGGCACTTCTTCATCTTCGGGACGCTGAGTAGTAAGGCTATTCCTGACCCCACACTGCGAAACCTGACAGTTTCTTGTATGGGGTTATTGAGATTCAGCATCTTCGATGCTGTTGAAAAAACAGTCAAATATAGTATAAGATTCTTTATCAAATCATTAAAATCACACACTATGAAGAAGCAATATATCATTTCCTCGTTCTTTGTAGCTCTATTGGCTATTAGTGCCGTTAGCTGCAAAAAGGACCAGGATGTCGTCACTCTTAATGCGGTCATCCAGAAAGTCAGCAACGACTCAAAGGTCTATATCAACGACCACACACCCTATTGGCATAATGGTGACCAGATAAGGATTAACGATGCCGATTACACGTTACAGACGGCAATGGAGAATTCCGCACAGATACCTAATGTGGCAAACAGTACTTTGGGCTACCGCGCCATCTTCCCTGCCGGTGTTCTCACCAATAGCAATGACAATATCAACAACAGCAGTTCTGTGGCTGTAACCCTGCCAGCAACACAGGTGTTTGAAATGGTGGGCACCCATCAGCGGGTGGATGTCCCTATGGGTGCCTTTATCGACAGGGGTAGCACCCTCCAGTTTCACAACCTTTGCTCCTTGGTGAGGGTGTATGTCAGCAACGCCATCAATGCCCAACTACCTGTTACAAACATCACTATCACTGCCGAAAGCGTTACTCTCAGCGGTATGGGTACTGCCACTATCACAGGCGAGAGCTCAGATGCTATTGTCATTCCTTCTTCGACAGGTTCGCATTCGGTTAGCCTTTGCAAGACAGACAACACCCCGATGAAAACTGTAGAGCCTTTGGCAACAGAATACTTTGACGTGATAGTACCTGAATTCTCCACCCCAAGCGACGTAACCGTTACCGTCACAACCACCACAGGCTATAAGTCTATTCCCATCGAAGATGCCACTTTGGCACACAACACCATCACCACCGTTACCGTCAATGTGGATGAATTGTCCCAAACTGCTGCCGAACTTGTAAGTGGCCCCACGTTCAATGCAGCTATTCCACAAAATGCCACAGCAATACGTTTTGAGTATAATAACGCCGCTGTTACATCGGGTACTATTCTTTCGACATCCTCATCTCAGTATCCAATATATGGCAATATGGACGGTTCCACATGGGTGGTTTCTACTCCTGCGAATAGAATGAATGCCAATTCATACTGTTTTAGGATGTTTAGAGGACTTTATGCCAATTTATCATTGGCACTCACTAATATTGAATTTGGAGATAACTTTAACACTTCTAATGTCATTAATATGTCTGAGATGTTCTATGGTTGCAACAGCATGACCAGCATCGACCTCTCCAACTTCAACACTTCCAATGTCACGAATATGTCTGGGCTATTCGGTTATTGTAGCACTCTAACAAGCCTCAATCTCTCCAGCTTTAACACTACTAATGTTACGAATATGAAACAGATGTTCATACATTGCAGCAGTCTAACAAGCCTCAATCTCTCCAACTTCAATACCTTCAATGTCACTAATATGACTAATATGTTTTTTGATTGCAGCAGTCTAACAAGCCTTAATCTCTCCAGCTTTAACACTACTAATGTCACGAATATGTCTCAAATGTTCGGTCGTTGCAGCAGCTTAACCAGCCTTAATCTCTCCAACTTTAACACTTCCAATGTCACGAATATGTATTGGATGTTCGGTGGTTGCAGCAGCCTAACCAGTCTCAATCTCTCCAACTTCAACACTTCTAATGTCACAAACATGTATGGGATGTTCGGGGATTGCAGCAACTTAACCAGCATTGATCTTTATAACTTCAACACTGCCAATGTGAATGATATGCGATACATGTTCCAAAATTGTAGTAGATTGACAAGTCTCAATCTTTATAATTTTGATATGAATGGTCTTACAAGTCATGATGGATATACCGGGAAATACGCAATGTGTTCGGGTCTCGCTTCTATTTCTGGTGCCTGTGCCATCACCTGTCCGACATCTATACAAGTCGAATTTCAAAGTGGGACAAGCCTCGTAAATAGTCGTATCACATGGTACACGCACTAAACTGAAAACAACTAAATCTCGAAGTGCTACTTTGGCTATTCGCTGAAAAAACGAAGTGGCACTTCCTTTTTTCTGCATATCCATTGGAGTCATATCAGGCATAATCCACCCGACGGAAAAGCCGACCTCGCCAAGAGACTGAAGAAGGGCCGAAGAGCCATCACGCACTCTTTAGGTGGGTTTATTCGTTTTGTGTCGCGTCCCTATCGGGTCGCGGATGTGTCCGTGATATGATGCATTGTGCCTGCCACTTGTATTGTCGCGGAAATAAAAAGATTGCGTTAGTATGCTATGGTTTAAGACAACCGATGGGTACTACCCATACACCATCTTTTGGACGACGGTAGCAGTAATCGCCCACGGCTGTAAGAACCATCATGAATGAGGGCTGAGGCATTTTGTCAAGGTTTATCTTCCCAGCCAACGTCGTTAGTGTGGCTGCTCCTTTGTCTATCTGTTCGTTGCCACCCAACTTGATTTCGATTAGCCCATATGTTCCATTGCGGCGGTGTAACACTGCATCGCACTCCAACCCGCTGGCATTGCGGAAGTGGAACACATTGCCGTCAAGAGCATCTGCATATACCCTTAAATCACGCACGGCCATCGACTCGAAAAACATTCCCATGGCCTTTAAGTCGTTCATTAAATCGTTAGGTCCAACAGACAGAGCTCCTGCTGCGATGCTGGGGTCTATGAAATAGCGTGTGTCCGACGATTGGATTGCCGCCTTGCTGCGCAGATTTGGATTCCAGGCTGGCATATCTTCTATTACGAACATCTTTTTCAATGCATCGACATAGTCAGATACGGTTTCGTATGAGATGGAGGCATTGTCATTCTCTTTGATGTCTTCACTAAGTTTCTTCAAACTTACAGCCTGTCCTTGATTCCGAGCATACGAGCGAAGCAGGTGCCGTGTTCTGTCGCTATTGCGCCGAGTATTATCCACGCGCAATATGTCTACCTTATAGATGGCCTCATAGTAGTCTCTTGCCTGTTCCAATGCGATGTCGCCAGTGAGAAATGTGGCTTGTGGCCATCCTCCACGGCATATCAGAAACGATATCTGTTCCAATCCCATGCTGTTAGTCTGTGGTTCAATTGATACGCCATCAAATAAATCACTTAAACTCACCACGCCTGTTGATTCACCAGATTCCCATAGGCTCATAGGTCGCATGCTGATACGTCCGATACGACCTGTACCGCTATGATGTATGGCATTCTGGTCAGCAGGCACACTACTGCCTGTCAGAATAAACTGACCGAATTGCTGACGGCGGTCGACCTCTGAGCGAACCATGTCCCAAAGTGATGGTAACGACTGCCATTCGTCCAAAAGACGGGGTGTTCCACCACTGAGCAATCTTGCAGGATTTACCTGCAACATAATGCGAGCGTTGTCCAGCACTGAGCTGTCACCTAAATCCAGCATGCTGGACGCTATTTGCTTTGCCGTAGTGGTCTTGCCACACCACTTGGGACCATCAATCAGTATGGCACCTTTCCCTTGCAGTTTTCGTTCAAGTAGCACATCTGCAATGCGTTTCTTGTATCTCTCCATAAATATCACTCATTATTTCCGTCTGCAAAGATACTAAAAATAAATCACTTTACAACAAAACTCCGCAACTTTTTGACGATTTATTCCGTAACTTTTTGACGATTTATTCCGCAATTTTTCGTATTAAGGTCGTGATCTAACATATTGCCGTGTGTTAGTATTTTTGAATATGTGGAGATGTATTCCGTATTTTTATGTAAAATCAGGAGTTGTACTCCGTAAATTCACGATGCAAAAGTACAAAAAAATGGTAAATAGCAATAAAAATAATGCAGCGTTGCTTTTTTTTTACGCCAGGGATGCCAATTTCCTTTTGGTAGGTGCTATTTATTTGTTTTCATTGTCGCGTCCCTGTCGGGACGCTGGTCCGTTGGTTGTCTTGTCACGGCACTGCGAGGGCTCTGTCCTCTTGTACCGTGTTATGCAAGGTCTCGTCCCTGTCGGGACGGATCGCCAGTTTTCTTCTATTCCGCTGAATGCCTCAAGCAAAAGGCGATTACAAACGGACTGCATTCGCTTTTCGAAAAGCGAAAAATGATGCAAAATTCACTTTTGCAAAAGCGAATTCTTTGTATCATTCGTCCAATCCGTGTGACTGGTATTCTGGTTAAATAGGGTAGGGGTGGGTTATGCCCTTTCTCTTGTATTGGGTGAGGAGGCAAAGCAATGGGCTACTTTTTCGACATAGGTTTTGGAAACAGGGATGATTTTGTCGGTTTGTGCCAGTTCGATGGCAAGGCCATCCTTCTCCTTTCGTAAGAGCTTGACGTTGGCTATGTTGACCAGATAACCGCGGTGGCAGCGCAGCATGCCATCTTTGGCGTATTCCTGTTCCATCTGTTTCATGGAACAATGCAGGATGAAACAATCCACCTTGTCTTCGTTGACATAGTGGATGTTGGTGTAGTTGTCGGAGGCTTCGACATAGAGCACGTTCTTTTTTTTGGTGGCGAATGCCAGCCTACCGCCTTTGTCGTAAAAGTTGATCATCTCGTCGGGTACTGTAGCGGGCAGGCGTTCCTCTAAAATCATGGCGTTGAGGGCGGCAATTTCCTGCCGTTGCTCGCGCAGCAGGAAGATGAGGATGCTGATGATATAGGGTATCAGCAATACGGTGACGATGTCGAGGAATGCCCTCCAAAGTATGGATAGGAAGTGGAGCTCCTTGTTGGCGTTGATGCAGTAAGCTAAGGTGGACAGCAGTAGGGTGAAAAGGACCACTTCGGCAACAACCCAGATTAGGTATTCATTGCTTTTTAGCGGTTTCCGTTTCTGGCGGTGGTAGAGCAAGACCCGGCTACCGATGAGGACGGCCAAGCCTGAAGCTGCCAAGATGACCATATAGAATATGGGGCTCCATTGGGAAAGACTCTCGCTGGTGTGGAGGAGACCCATGGGCTTGTAAATGGTCAAAAAGAGTACTTCAAAAATACTAACAAGTATTAAAAAATGAAAAATATTGCGTTTTTCTGTCAAAAATTGCGGAGCATGAACGCCTAATTTTGCCCACTTCCACATTGTTAATTTCTCCATTTTCACCAAATATAGTCGTTTTTTACCCAAAATAACGGTGTTTTGCCCAAATTATTATATTAAATATCATTTTTTTTCTTGCTATCCCGCTTTTTCTTTGTTTCTTTGCACACTTGGAAATATGCGCACACGCGTGTATAATTATGTTTTAACATCAAAACACGACTAAAAAAACTTTTTTGATATGAAGATTATTGGAACAGGAAGTGCCATACCATCGAAGGTGGTGACTAATGAAATGCTGGCAAGCTTCCTTGACACTAACGACGAGTGGATTACTACCCGTACTGGAATCAAGACCCGCCGTCTACGCTCTACGGAATCTCTGATGGACTTGGCTGTTTCGGCCGCCCGTTCGGCTGTAGAATCGGCCAACATTCTACCCGAAGACATTGATTTCTGCATCTGCTCCAACGTGGCAAACAATTACGTTACTCCAGCACTCAGCTGCATCGTGCAGCAACATATCGGCAGTCATGCCCCTTGTTTTGACCTGAATGGAGCTTGTGCAGGTTTTCTGGATGCCATGGCTGTTGCCGAGGCAATGCTGAAGACCAATCGCGCCAAGAATGTGCTGATTGTCTGCGCCGAGGAGCCATCGCGTTTCTGCAACTGGAAGCGTCGCGAGACTTCCATCCTTTTTGGTGATGGAGCTGGGGCCGTGGTGGTGACCAAGGGCAACGACCTGAAGGCTATCCGCCTCACCACAGTACCTAACCGTGATGTGATCGTTTACCAGCGTCGCATGGAGACGACCCCCTTTGAGGCCCCGGGTGTAGATATTACCGAACCTCTGATTATGAATGGCCGTGAGGTGTTCCGCATGGCTGTTGAGTCATCGCAGCGCGACCTGCGTGTTGTGATTGAAGAGGCTGGTCTCACTCCGGATAAGATAGACCTCTATCTTTTGCATCAGGCCAATCAGCGCATCATTAAGTCAATCCAGGAGCATCTGGCCCAGCCCGCCTATAAGTTCCCCACTAACATTGAACGTATGGGCAACACCTCCTCGGCCAGTATTCCCATTCTTATTGACGAACTCTATAGCAGCGGTAAGCTCAAAAAAGGCGACATGTTGGCGTTGAGCGCTTTCGGCGCTGGTTTCGTCACCGGCGCAGCGGTGCTGCGTTGGAGCAAGTAATTTAATCCCATTCACTCACCTAAACAATTAAAAAACGACAATTCTATGAAACGTGTAGTCATAACCGGTATGGGTTGCATCAATCCCCTTGGCAACGACATCAACACCCTTTGGGATAACCTGCTGAAGGGCACCAATGCCATCGCCCCCATCACCTCTATCACTAATCCCGACCTCCCCGTCAGTGTGGCTGCTGAGGTTAAAGATTTTGACCCTATTGCCTTGGGCCTTGACAAACAGACTGTCCGTCATAACGACCGCTATGCCCTTTTTGCCTTAGCTGCTGCCAAGCAGGCTATGGCCGACAGCGGCTTAGAGGTGGAAAAAGATGTTGCTCCTGAGCGCTTTGGCTGTGCCATCGGTTCGGGCATCGGCGGCATCCACACTTTCGTGAGCGAACAGACCAAGGTGTTGAATGAAGGTGTGCGCCGCGTGTCGCCACTCTTCATTCCCATGATGATTTCGAATATTGCTTCCGGCAATGTGGCCATCCAGTACAATGCCCAGGGCCCCAACCTGCCTATTGTGACCGCCTGCGCCACGGGTACCCACTCGGTGGGTGAGGCCTACCGCATGATTAAGGAAGGCTTGGCTGATGCCATGATTACCGGCAGCACCGAGGCCGCTATCACCGAGATAGCCATTGGCGGTTTTGCTAACAGCAAGGCCCTCTCCACCAATCCTGACCCCAATGCCGCCTCGCTGCCTTTTGATGCCCGCCGCAAAGGTTTCGTTATGGGTGAAGGAGCCGGTATCATGATTCTGGAAGACTATGATTTGGCTGTCCGTCGTGGAGCTCACATCTATGCCGAGGTGGTTGGTTATGGCAACACCTGCGATGCTCACCACTATACCGCTCCGCGTCCCGACGGCAAGTGTGCTGCCCAGGCCATCCGTCTGGCCCTGCAGGGAGCCGGCTACCAAGGCGAGCCTCTCTATATCAATGCCCACGGAACCGGAACTCCACTCAATGACAAGTCGGAGACAAGTGCCATCAAGCAGGTGTTGGGTGATGCCGAAGCCCGCAAGGCCGTCATCAGCTCCACCAAGTCGATGATGGGACACATGCTGGGTGCCGCCGGTTCCACCGAACTCATCATCACAGCCCTGACTGTGAAGCATGGCAAGGTGGCTCCGACCATCAATCTGCAGGAACCCGACCCCGAGTGTGATTTGAACTATACGCCCAATGTGGCACGTGACTTCCAGCCAGAGGTGGCCATTTCCAATTCCTTCGGCTTTGGCGGTCAGAACGCCTGCGTGGCATTGCGCAAACTTTAATCATGTTTTGAAGAAAAAGAAAAAATATCACTATATTATGATGAACAGAGACGAAATAAAGACATTCCTGCCCCATCGCGAGCCTATGCTGCTGGTGGATGACGTTGACCTACAGGGCGAAATTGGTATTGCCCACTATCATGTGCGTGGCGATGAGTATTTTCTTCAGGGTCACTACCCCGGTTATCCTGTGGTGCCCGGAGTGATTCTGTGTGAGATTATGGCACAGTCGTCCTGCGTTTTGCTGAAGGATGACTTGATTGGCAAGACTCCCTTTTATAGCGGCATCGATGAGGCCCGCTTCAAACGCCAAGTGCGTCCCGGCGACACCATCGAGATTACCGCAAAGATTACCTACCGCCGCGCCACAACCTATATCGTTGATGCCAAGTGCAGCGTTGAGGGGCAGCTTTGCGCCAAAGGCAAACTGATGTTTACCTTGGTTCCCAAGAAGGAGGAATAGAGAGCACCACATCGTATATTTATTTGTTGAATTTATTACATTATAAAATCTTTATACCATGAAACTGTTAGAAAATAAAATCGCTATGATCACGGGTGCATCCCGTGGTATTGGCCGAAGCACAGCTCTGCTTTTTGCCGACAATGGCGCTGACATTATATTCACCGACTTCCGTGAGGACGATAACAGCAAATCGTTGCTGGAAGAGCTTAAGGCTAAAGGCGTGCGCGCCACTTTCTTTGCCGCTGATGCATCTAACCATGAACGCACGCTTGAGATTGCTCAGGAAATTCAGAAGGAGTTTGGTCGTCTGGACGTGCTGATCAACAATGCCGGCATCACCCGCGACAACCTGCTCCTGCGCATGTCGCCTGCCGATTGGGACTTGGTGATTAACTGCAACCTGCGTTCTGTCTATAACTACTGCAAGGCTTTCACTCCCATGATGATTAAGCAGCGCAGTGGTTCTATCATCAACATCAGTTCTATCGTGGGTATCAACGGCAACGCCGGCCAGTGCAACTACTCCGCCACCAAGGCCGGTATCATCGGTTTCACCCGTTCGTTGGCTAAGGAGTTGGGCAGTCGCAACGTGCGTGTCAATGCTGTGGCTCCTGGCTTCATTGAGACCCCGATGACCAAACAGCTGGGTGAGCAGGCCCTGAACGAGTGGCTGAAAGCTATCCCCATGCGTCGCCCCGGTCAACCCGAGGATATCGCCCGCACTTCGCTCTATCTTGCTTGCGACCTCTCCACCTACATTACCGGTCAGGTGCTTCGTTGCGACGGCGGTCTCTCGCTTTAAGCTGTGATAATTAACTGAATAGAAATAGTACTAAAATATCTCGCCCATGTCAGGTTTGAACATTGTTGTACTTGCTAAACAGGTTCCCGACACTCACAATGTGGGAACCAATGCAATGAATCCCGACGGCACCGTCAACCGTGCCGCCCTGCCTACTGTCTTCAACCCCGAAGACCTTCAGGCTCTTGAAATGGCTCTGCAGGTGAAGGACCGCATCCCCGGCACCAAAGTAACTGTGGTGACGATGGGTCCTGCCCGTGCAGCCGAAATAATCTCCGATGCCCGTTCGCGCGGTGCCGATGGTGGTTTCGTTCTCAGCGATGCCCGTTTTGCCGGAGCAGACACCTTGGCCACCAGCTATGCCCTCTCCCTTGCCGTGCAGAAGGTGGGTAAGGTCGACCTCATCTTTGGTGGTCGTCAGGCCATCGATGGCGATACCGCACAGGTAGGTCCTCAGGTGGCTGAGAAACTGGACATCCCCCAGGTGACTTATGCTGAGCGTTTGGTGAATGTGGACAGCGACTCCATTCAGGTTGTCCGCCGTTTGGCTGACGGCATTGAGGAGGTTCGCGTCGGTATGCCTGCCCTCATCACCGTTACGGGTTCTGCTGATGAGTGCCGTTTTCCCCATGCTCACAGACTTATTGAATTTGATGGTGCTCCTGTGGACATCCTTACTGCCGACGACGTCAATCCCGACTTCGACCGCCTGGGTCACAAGGGCTCCCCCACCAAGGTGAAGAAAGTCCAGAACGTTGTGCTGGCACATAAGGAGAGTCAGCAGGTGGCCCCCAATGCTAAGGAGATAGGCTCTCTGATGGCTACTCTCATTAATGACCATATCATCTAATCCACACTGTCATTCAGTATTGTAAAAAATAGAATCATATATGAATAATGTATTAGTATATTGCGAACTGACAGAGTCCAACCACATTGCCGACATCAGTCTCGAGCTCTGCACCAAAGGTCGCCATCTGGCCACCGAGATGAATGGTCATCTTCAGGCTGTAGTTGCTGGCAGCAACATACAAGGCGTGGCTGCTGAACTCTATCCATACGGTGTCGACGAGGTTTTCCTTGCCGACGACCCCCGTCTGTCGCCCTATCGCACCCTGCCTCATTTTGCTATGGTGCTTAAAGTAATCCAGGAACAGCAGCCCAACGTGGTGCTTTTTGGCGCTACCACGGTGGGTCGCGACCTTGCTCCCCGCGTGGCTTCGCGTTTGCGTTGCGGTCTCACCGCCGACTGCACCTCCCTTGAGTTGGGCGACCACACCGATGCCAAGACCGGCAAGGAATATAAGTGCACCCTGCACCAGATTCGTCCTGCTTTCGGCGGTAACATCATTGCCACGATTGTCTCACCTGAGGTAGAGCCTCACATGGCTACCGTGCGCGAAGGCGTGATGCGCAAAGAGGTGTTCAATCCCGACTATAAGGGTACCGTTACCAAGGTGGATATCAGCAACGACTTGGAACAGGCCGATAAAGCGGTCACCATTATTCGTCGCGAGATTGTGCAGAAGAGCATCAACATCAAGGGCGCTTCCATCATCGTGGCCGGTGGCTACGGTATGGGCAGCCGCGAGAACTTTAAGATGTTGCACGATTTGGCACATCTCATTGGTGGTGAAGTGGGTGGCACGCGTGCTGCCTGTGATGCCGGATTTACTGAGCCCGAACGTCAGATTGGCCAGACGGGTGTCACCGTGCGTCCGCGTCTTTACATTGCCTGTGGTATCTCAGGTGCAGTCCAGCACCGTGCCGGCATGGATCAGTCCTCTAAAATTATCTCTATCAACACCGACCCCAACGCTCCTATCAACGCCATCGCCGACTACACCATTATTGGCGATGTCTGCACCGTGGTGCCTATGCTGATGGAATGTTATTCAAATAACTTGAAGTAATATGAATTTTTATAACGACAACCCCAGTCTTTCTTTCTATCTTCATCATCCCGAGATGGCTCATGTTGCCGAGGTTCGTGAGTCGGGATTTACAGGTGAAGGCGCTCCCGCTGATGCCGATACTGCCATCCGTCAGTATGACATGGTTCTCAACCTCCTGGGCAATATTGCCGGTGATGTCATCGCCCCCAATGCTGCCGATGTCGACATAGAGGGACCGCATTTGGTTGACGGCCACGTGGAATACGCAGCCGGTACCAAGCAGAATCTTCATGCGCTGGTGCAGTCGGGTCTTTTCGGACTCACCCTTCCGCGCAAATATAATGGTTTGAATATGCCCCGTGTGGTCGCCGTCATGGCTGCCGAGATGATAGCTCGTGCAGATGTGGGTTTCGCCACCATCTGGGGCCTGCAAGACTGTGCAGACACCATCAATGAGTTTGCCTCTGAGGAACTCAAGGATAAGTACCTCCCCCGCATCTATGAGGGTGCTACCTGCTCCATGGACCTTACCGAGCCCGATGCAGGTTCCGACCTGCAATCCGTGCGACTGAAAGCTACCTTCGACGAGGCCAACAACTGCTGGCGTCTGAATGGTGTGAAACGCTTCATCACCAACGGCGATGCCGACATTCATCTGGTTCTTGCCCGTAGTGAGGAAGGCACCACCGATGGCCGCGGCCTTTCCTATTTTGTTTTCGACCGTGCTGACGGTGGCATGACTGTCCGTCGCATTGAGAATAAGATGGGCATCAAGGGGTCTCCCACTTGCGAACTTGTTTTCCGCAATGCCCCCGCCCAGTTGGTCGGTCAACGCCGCATGGGTCTGATTAAATATGTGATGTCGCTGATGAACGGTGCCCGTTTGGGTGTTGCCGCTCAATCCATCGGATTGTGCGAAGCTGCCCTCCGCGAGGCTGAAGTCTATGCCGACTCCCGTGAACAGTTTGGTCACACCATTGGCCAGTTTGTTGCCGTTCAGGACCTCTTGAAGGCAATCCGTGCCCGTGTTGATGGTGCCCGTGCGCTTATGTATGAGACCGCCCGTTGGGTGGACCTCACCACCACAGGCAAGCAGGCTGCCCGCACCGCCGACATTCTCACTCCGCTGGTGAAGATGACCGCTTCTGAGTATGCCAACCAGTGTGCATACGACTGCATCCAGGTGCATGGTGGCTCCGGCTTCATGAAGGAGTACCCCTGCGAACGTCTCTATCGCGATGCCCGCATCCTCACCATCTATGAGGGTACCAGCCAGCTGCAGGTGGTTGCAGCCATCAAAGGCATTGCCAACGGTGCTTATGTGAAGCTGATTGCCGATTATGACGCTCAGGCTGCTCAGGTGGCCACAGAGGGCGAGATGGCTGAATGCCTGGCCCAGCTGCGCGAACGCAGTCGCGAGTATGAAGAGCTGCATGCCAAGGCTACCGCTAACGGTACCACCGACCCGCTCTTCGACCATATGGCTCGTAAGCTCACCGAGCATTTGGCCACGACCATCATGGGCTATCTGCTGCTGATGGATGCCGCTCGCGAGCCTCGCTATCTGGAGTCCGCCAAGTGGTTTCTTGAGAAGTAATCGCTCATAGATAGTTATATACTAAAGCCCGCAGCCTCAGTTGCGGGCTTTTTGATTCAAATAGGTCATTAGGGTTTATGGCAGATTAGTATTTGTTTCGAGCAGATTGGTAGCATCGCTGGCGAACGTTTCTTAAAAAAACGTCGCGACCGAATGTGAGCAACGTTTCTTAAAAAAACGTCGCGACCGAATGTGAGCAACGTTTCTAAAAATAACGTCGCGACCGAATGTGAGCAACGTTATTTTCGAGAGCAGAGAAAGCTTGCTTGCTATGCAGAGCCCAAGTAACGTCATGTAACATAAAGAAATGCCGATATGGCATAAACAGGCCTTATAAAGCGAGAATAGATATAAAAGTCGGCCTAATGACCAATTTGGTTTTAATATTATTTAATTTATTAATCGCAATTTTTATTCTGGATTGGCGTTATCAAAGCATAATAAAAAAATAGTACTGTTATGAAAAAGTTATTTTCTATCATTTCATTGGCTGTGGCCATGTTTGCAATCAATGTTGTTAACGCACAGGGCAGCATTCATGCTGGTTATGTGCAAAACAACCTTATCTCTACTTATACCGTTCCGGTGCTGAACACAACTTATTATGACACTCTTACCCGTCCGGGTGCCTATGTGGGTTTCAACTACAATATCCCCTTGGCTGGTGACAAATTCGGCCTCACCGTTGGTGCCAGTGTGGAGTACTATGCCAAGAAAGACTCCACCGTCCTCTATTATCGCAAGTTCCAGCAACTTGATTTGGTTGTTCCCGTCTATTTAAACTACTCCATTCCTTTCGGCTCTAACAATACCTTCACTATCTTTGGCGGTCCTACTTTGGGCTTGGGCCTCATGAACAAGAGCACCTATACTGGCCGCGTGACGGGTGCGATTACTGAGAATAACTATTTCGATAATCAGGATGCTACCAACGAGGAATACTACCGCGAGCGCTTCACTTGGGCTTTGACTGGTGGTGTACGTTTCAATTTTGGTGGCTTTGGTCTCCATGCAGGTTATACTTATGGCATGAGCGACAATTTCTCCAGCGCCAATACCAAGGGTACCAGCAAGCGTATATTTGTGGGTGCCAATATCAATTTGAACTAATATAGAATTACCACCTATCTATGAGGGTGCGAACAGCTGTGGTGCTGTCGCACCCTCTTTTTTTTGCATAAGGTGTAGTCTTACAGGACTAGTAGTTTTTTTGGGGGAGAGTGTACTAAGGGAAAATGTAATTGTAAGTTATTGGTATTTATTGTGATAAAAAAATAGAAAGGGGCGGCAGAAAGCCACCCCTCTCAATGAACAATAATTACAACTAAAATCAATTGCGCCTTAAAAACGGAATTATTATTTATTTATTGTATAATTTTCTTGGTTGTATTTTTTCTTCACAAAGTACCCTTTGACCGTGCCAAAAAGCTGCATATACCGTTATACAATCCCATCAAAAATGACCATTTTTTTACTTTCAATTAGAGAGATTGCAGTAAAAAAAATACCAGACAATTTTTTTTAAAGAAAATTGCAAGTTTTGACTATTAAGCTGTACTAAACAATGTATCTGATTTGGATGATCAGGTATCATAGTAATAGTGTAATAAGGTTAATTGGGGACAGGACGATTTATTCGTCCTGTTCTTTTTTATTGTAAATCAGTAAAATGGATTCTCTTTTCTTTAGAGGGCAAGGCGCAAAGAAGAATAGTGGTTTTGCGCGTTTCTTTTATTTTCCAGCAATGTAGATGGGGCCTGTAAAATGACCGGTGGTGCTGCCTTGTGCGAATGTTGCTGAGATAATTAGGGTGTAGATGTTGCCGTAGCAACTGCATTGGATGGTGCCAGAAGTGGCTGTGTGATGCTGGCCATTGGGCAAGGTGGTGTAAAAGCCGACGGCTGTTCCGTTTTCAATCTCAATAGGATTGTTGGAGATGGGAAGTTTTTTACCAGCGATGTCGACACTCGATTTGATGATGCATTCTGTGTAAGGATTGCTGCCAATAAGGTGATAGGTGAGGTTGTCCCCGTCATGGCTAAGGATGCCTAAATGAAAAGAAATGCTCTCATCGCCAATCTCTATGCCGCCCTGGTTGTTGGAACTGGTAAGGTCGTGAATGGGGCCAGTGTACTGACTGCGGAAGCCTAACCCACTTTCTGTGGCACCGAGTATGTTGATATTGTATTGGTCGCCAGCATGATGGATGATAGCTTCACCGCGGGTGATAGTTTGAAAAGAAGGGTCGAGGCCGCTCTGCATGATGGCTACCACGCCCTGATGGTTCTCTGCGAAACTCTCAGGGGTAACCAGCTTGATGGTGTCGGATGGCTCTTCGGCATTCAGGTGGTTGAAACTGTATAGGAGGAGGTGCCCACCCCCTTTTAGTTGAAAATAGATGTTGTTGTATTCGAGGAGGTCTGTGCGCATGGCGTATGCAATGTGCGCAGTGTCCTGATAGTCAAGCAGGGCATAGTTGGGAGAGGCGGGTGTGTTGGTTGCGATGGGTGTTATCTCGTCCGCTTTGCTGCAGCTGGTGTTTAAAATAAGAATTAGAAAGGCTGTCAGTAGGGCCGTTATTATGATGGCGAAGGTGCCGTGTTGTGCGTTTGACTTGGCAAGGATATGTCTTTTGTCCATGATGTATAATATAATTAATTATAATTAAGATGATTGTGGCAAGAACCAAAGAGTCGAAAACTTACTTTTCTGACCCGCTGAAGCTGAGGTTATCGATAGTGAAGGGGAAGATGGCGTTCTGTCTGATGGTGATGGGAGAGCCATCGCCCAAGGTGGCGTTGGCATAGGAGTTTTCGTAAGTGGTAAGATAAATCGAGAGGCTGTTGTAGGTGCCGGCGGGAATGGGTATATAGAAATAGCCATCGCCCTGTGCGGGATTGGTCAGGGTGAGAATGGTGCTTGTGGAACCACTGTTATTATAGGTGAGTTGCGGACAAGAGGGGTTGTCGGGATTCTCCACAAGGTCAAACACGCCATGGATGCGTTTGTCGGCATTGAGAATTATGTATTGAAGCATCTTGGCCTCCTCCCCAAGTATGTTGAGGCACACCACGCCACAGAGATTGTAAAAGGTGAGGTTGGAGTCGTTGGAAGAAGCGTACATAGGGGCGTTGGTAAGGGCCCCAGTGGCAGATTGGTAAGAGGGGGGGAGGATAATTTGGGTAGGGGATAGGTAGACCTCGGTAGGGAAGAAGGCGGTGTAAGGACCGCTGACAGGGGCGGCAGGGACAGTGTCGTATTTGAAATAGGCCATGTCGGTGCTGTCGTTGGCTGTCCAGCAGCGATGGGGGGTGAGGTCGCTACCCACAATAAGAAAACGGTCGCCGGCTTTCCACATTGGGGTGAAGTCAGTAAGAAAGACCTTAGGGCCTCCCTTGGTGTACTCGGTGGTGGTGGCTTTAAAGTCTACACGGGGAGGCGTATTGGGAGAGACGGGCTGCTTTTTGCATGAGATGCAGAAGATGAGCGGCAAGAAAGTGAAATATAATAATATAGTTGTTTTTTTCATGAGACTGGATATGCTTGAATTATTTTGCAAAGATACAAAAGATGAGCGGATTGGCAAAAATATTTCTTACCGATTGGGGCTAAATGCAAGAAAACTATGGATGAGAAAAAGCGTTATTGACAACAGAAAGCACCCGATTATGATTAGCTGCATCACTTCGAAACAAATACTTATCTGGCATAAACCCTAACGGCCGATTTTGGTTGAATCACAAATTACCCACATGATTGGTAGGGTAGGCCTAAATCCGTCTCATCCTCGCAATGTCCTCGCATTCTTCTTGCTAAGTCCTCGATATTTCATCTTTTCATGAGCAAGAACATGCCAAGTATCAGCCAGGTAAAAAACAGCCACTTCCTGTCCAAGAGAAGCATTTTCGGCTAATCTACCTTCATGGAAATCATATTGTTACTTGGCTCTTTGCGCTAATCTGCTTTCTTTTTTAGTTGATAGACAATTGTTGGTACTGTATTGATGCGTGAATTCTAAATTTTTTTGGGAATATTGGAAAATTTGTGTAACTTTGCTGAACCGTTATGTGATAGTGTTTATTGCTAAGTGATTGATTTTTATTGCATAATGTTATTTACCAATCTTTGTGGCCACAAAGTAAAGAAAGAATGTAATTTAAGATAGTAACATTATATACATTTATTATGAAACCAATCAAATTCGTATCGGCTGATGAGGCCGTGAAAGTTGTCAAGAGTGGCGATCATGTCCATTTCAGTAGTGTTTCTGCCTATCCCGTTATTTTGGGTGAAGCCTTGGCCCGCCGTGGAGACACTGGTGAGCTGAAGGATGTACGCATCCACCACCTCCATACCGAAGGTGACGCTCCGTATACGCATGAGAAGTATAACGGCGTTTTCTTCACACAGTCCTTCTTTGTGGGTGCCAACGTGCGTAAGGACACACAGTCGGGTTGGGCCGACTATATTCCTGTGTTCCTGCGTGAGACCCAGAAACTCTATCGTAGCGGTGTGCTGCCCTGTGATGTGGCTATGATTCAGGTGTCGCCTGTAGACAAGCATGGCTATGTCTCTTTAGGCACATCAGTAGATGCTACCTTGGCAGCTGTGGAGTGCGCAAAGACTGTTATTGCCGTGATGAATCCCAATGTGCCTAGAGCTTGGGGTAACTCCATTATTCCTGCCGATGTCGTTGACATCTGGGTTGAGGATGACACTCCCCTGACACCGGCTAAACCCGCCGAACCCAACGATGTGGACCTGAAGATTGGCGAATATGTGGCAGAGCTTGTAGAAGATGGTGCCTGCCTGCAGATGGGTATTGGTGCTATTCCCAATGCTGTGTTGGCTCGTTTGGGCAACCACAAAAACCTGGGTGTGCACACCGAGATGTTTAGCGATGGCCTGCTGCCTCTCATCAAGAGTGGTGTGGTAAACGGCTTGAACAAACGCTATCGTCGTGGCCGTATTGTCAGTACCTTCCTGATGGGTACCAAGGAGCTATATGACTTTATTGATGACAACCCCGGCATCTATATGACCGATGTGAAATACTCCAATGACCCCCAAGTTATTGGTAAGAACCCCAAGGTCTGCGCCATCAATAGTGCTCTGCAGATTGACCTTACTGGTCAGGTTTGCGCCGACTCGATTGGTACGAAGTTCTACAGCGGCGTGGGCGGCCAGATAGACTTTGTGGACGGTGCTAACCTGAGTGAGGGCGGCAAGGCTATTATTGCCATGCCTTCCATCACGGCCAAGGGTATCAGCAAGATTTCTCCCACTCTGACAGAGGGTGCCGGTGTGGTGACTACGCGTAACCATATCCACTACGTCGTTACAGAGAATGGTGCTGTCGACCTCTACGGCAAGAGCTTGCAGGAGCGTGCCAAGTTGCTCATTAAGGTTGCACACCCCAGCGCTCAGGAAGAACTTGACAGGGCAGCCTTCGAGCGTTTCGGTCCCCACTACATGGCCATCAATATTTAACCCAAATTGGTTATTAGGACGATTTCTCAATCTATTTCACTTTTATAGGTCTGTTTATGGCATTTCAGTATTTCTTCTGGCATCTTGTCCACATCCTGTCTCGCCATAGCCCGCTATGTCTTTGCCAGCGATGTGACCAATCTGCTCGAAACACATACTAATCTGCCATAAACCCTAATGACCGATTTGGGTTTGATTGTTATTTCTGCTCTCCCCCGAATCAATCCATTGGGGCAAAGTCGACAATAAGTCAACCGCTTCTTGTTGATTATAATATAAAAAGATTGCCGCGGAGTATTTTCTTCGCGGCAATCTATTTTATAGGGTTACGCAAGAAGAGCCTTACTTGCCAATAGTGATTTCTATGCGGCGGTTCTTAGCGCGGCCTTCCTTGGTGGTGTTGGGTGCAATGGGGTTGTTCTCACCTCTGCCGTATGCATTGATGCGGCTTGCGGAGATGCCTTTGCCTACCAGCATCTTCTTGATGTTTTCGGCACGGCGTTTAGAAAGATTCATGTTGGAGACATCGTTGCCCACATTGTCGGTGTAGCCAGTAACGGTGACCACAATTTCAGGATGTCTGTCCATGATGTCCTTCAGGTTGTCCCAAGAGTCTTCGTTGAGTTGGCCGAAGATGGGCATGTCCTTGCCGGTCTCGAAATAGGCGGTGTCGCTGAAACCAGCCACGAAGGCGGCTTCCTCGCGGGCTTTCTGTTCTGCCTTGGCGCGAGCGCGAGCTTCTGCTTCCGCTTTAGCGCGGGCCTCAGCCTCTGCTTTAGCGCGGGCCTCAGCCTCAGCCTTTGCACGAGCTTCTGCTTCAGCCTTTGCCTTGGCTAAATCAGCTTCAGCTTTGGCTTTGTCAGCCTCGGCTTTGGCCTTGTCGGCCTCAGCTTTAGCCTTGGCCAGTTCGGCAGCATGGGCAGCGGCCAGAGAGTCGGCCTCAGCCTTTGCGCGGGCCTCAGCTTCGGCCTTGGCTTTGGCAGCAGCCTCTTCGCGTGCTTTCAGCTCAGCAGCCAGTCGGGCAGCTTCGGCAGCCTCGGCAGCAGCGATGGAGTCGGCACGAGCTTGAGCAGCAGCAGCCAAGTCGGCAGCCTCTTTCTCACGCCAGTCGACATCTTTACCCATGCCGAAACGAAGACCGATTTTAATACCGATTTCAAGGGGATTTACCTTGTCAGTTCGGTCGGAGGCGAAAACGCCAGGATAGTTATATAGGCCTTGGGCAACATTGTAGTTGAAGAGAGGGTCATTGCTGCCAGTAGTGGTGGAAATGTTGCTGGGAGAATAGTTGCCATAGGCACCTATATAGAGGCCAGAACCTTCGGAGAGGTTGAAGACAAAGCCTAAGTCGGCAAGGAGTCCTACATAGAGGTTTTTCAGCTGGAGGTCACCCTCTTCTTTGCCGGCATCGAAGGCACCCAGAAGGTGCCCGTTCATATCGTCGCCATAGGTGACATGGGTTCTGTCCATGTAGGCGGTGCGGGTATATTGGCCGCTAACGGTACGGTATTTGCCATAGACAGGCATGTCAAGGGTGGCACCCAATCCCATTTGGAAGGCGGCCTTGTAGTTGATAGGGGCACGGATAATCAGCTGCAAGGGGACGCTGATAGGAACAATGGATTGTTTCTCTTTCCAATGATAGAAATTGGTGTTGACTCTGTCGGCGATGTAGAGAGCCCCGGGGAGCATCACGTCGGTTTGCTCGATGGTGTAGTCATAGGTAGAATTGCCATTGAGGCAGCCTGCCTGAACACCGAGAGCAAGTCCGATGTAGTGGTTGAACATAAGCTGATACTGAGCCTCAAAAAGACCGCCGAAACCGAGAGCATGTTCGCCGTTAACGGGAGTGTACTGGAGGCTGTGGATGCCGCCGCCCAAATTAAACTGGAGATTGGAAATATGGTCGACGGACTGAGCTGAAGCTGTTGCCATGGTGGCCAGCAGCAAGAGTGATGTTATTATTTTTTTCATTATTATCTATTTTTTTAAGACACCCCGTTGATAAGGGATGCCATGGTTAGGTTTTTAGAGTTTGATGGTTTTAGCGGTGGCACCGTCGACATTGATGAGGTAGGTGCCCTGAGGCAGAGCGCTCATGTCGAGGGTGTAGGCACGGCCGGAGAAAGTGGCGGTGAGCACCTGTGTACCATAGCTGTTGTATACACGGAGGAGGTGGGTCTCGCTCTCAAACTCGCCTTGGAGTTTCACCTGAGCCTGATTGACAACAGGGCTGGGGTTGACGTGGACCACTTGGAGGGGGGTGGTGACGATGTACATGCTCTCATCCCAAGGGCAGATGAGATTCTCGTCTGCCGTGCCAGCATTGACGATGACTTGATAAGTACCGGTAAGTCCACCTTTCTCTTGATGATAGGGTTTGGTCTCGTTGATGAGTTGGCCGTTATGGTACCATTTGTAGCTGGTGAAACGGTCGGGCTGATTGTCAATAAGGCCGCTGTTGTCGATGCTCAGCACATCGTCGAAGACCTGAATGAGATATTTGTTGGTGAGGTTGATGGTGAAGGGAACCGTGTAGGTGGTGGAGTTGACAGAAGCAAGGTTGGTGAATGTGATAGCAACCTGGTATGAACCTCCAGCGCAATTGGCAGGCACGGGAAATGAAACGATAGAGTCGGTGGGTGTGCAGGGAGTCCATGTGCTATTTTGGAAACCTTGTGCAATGGCTTCGTCGGAGAAAACTAAGCTGTAGGCAACGGGGTAGCCTGAAATCAGATGGTAGGCCAGTTTGACGGAGTCGCCTTCACAGTAGCCATTGACAACTGAATGAAAGGCATTGCCAGAAGTGGTGTCGAAAACGGTGGGCATGATGATGGATCCAGTAACGACGGCATCTGCAGGAGCCCTATAGTTGAGTGCCTGGGGGCCAGAAAGGACATGATGGATGGTAATGGGTTTTTCAAAGCCTACTTCAGCATCGTCATAGGTGGCGGTGGTGGTGATGGTAATGCTGTCACCCTCAACAAGGTTGAGCGGGATAGCAGGAGTGACAACCTCGGCTATATTGGTGCCGTCATACTCTTTAATAGTTCTGATGGTGGGATCCGTGATGTACAATGCGAGTTTGGAAATGCTGCCCCATAGGACGTCGACGGTGTCAAGAATGACGTAGTTGCCTCCTTGAGGACCATAGGTATGGAAGGAGATATTGAGTTGGGTGCTGAAACCATTGGTTTGGTTAGAAGTGGGGGCGTTGACGAAAGCCGTGTGGTAAACGGTGTCGCCTGCGAGGACATTGTTGGGGTCGATAACGCCGTGGTTGGTGACAACAAAGGCGGAGGTGCCGTCGTATACCTTAGTGGATTCGGCCTGAACACCGGAAGCATAGATGGTGCGCGGCAGAACCATTCCAAAGAGAGTGTCGCTGGCGGGTGCTGCGTAGTTGAAGGAGGCAGGGCCATAGATGGAATACTGCATGGCCACGGGGCTGAAAGAGCCGGCATTGCCAGTAACATAAGAGCAGCTAATGTTGACGAAGACCAATCCGGAGTCGCTTTCAACAACGTTGGTTAGGTGACCTAACGAGTCGAGGTTTGCCCCAATATTGTGGTCGTAGACCTTGGGGGTAATCTGGATGCCTGTAATGCCGAGTGGACGCACCACGATGTTGGCAGAAAGGGTGTCGTTTTTCACTACATATTCTTCGGCTTGAGGACCACCCAGAATGTAGCTGATAATGACAGGTTTATTCATGCCGACCACCGCGCTGCCGTAGTAAGCGTAGGTCTCGGCAATAAAGACGGTGTCGTCAGCGGCCACGCCCATGAGGGAGCCGGGTGTGGCAGCGGCAAGGATAGTGCCGTCATAAACCTTGAAAGGGGGTATCTGTGTGCCAGAGACGGTGAGGGTGTCTTGTGACCAGGCGGTAGCACCTGCTAGGCACAGAAAACTGGCCAAAAGAAAGATTCTTTTGAACAGAATAGATTTGATAAAATAATGTTTTTGTATCATAACCTTTTGTATTTGTTTGTATTATCTTTTTATTTTTCGGGATTCTACTTTATGCAAAAATACACATTATTTCTAATATAAATATAAAAAAATGCCTCCTCCGAAGAGAAGGCACTATGTGAATGAAAGATTGATAGTTAAAAACTAAGTAACTTATTTTACTATCATTCGGCGGACAACGCGAGTGTTGTTGCCAGAGAAGATGACGTTGTAAATGCCGGAGGCAAGCTTGTCGGTGCGGATGGTGAAGACAATGCTGCCGGCGGTGGTGAGGTTGGTAGTATGAACCAAGCGACCCATGTTGTCGTAGATGTCCACCTGATAACGACCACCGTCGCCTAAGTTGATGTTGATGTTGGCTTGTTCGTTGGCGGGATTGGGGTAGAACTGTCCGAAGTTCTGGTTAGAGGCCATTTGGTCAGCATCTATGCCCACCTCGGGAGTGGTGCTGGTGTCGCGAGAGGTGCGATTTGCATCGAAAACAAAGGTGATGTCGCTCTCGGGCCGAGGTTCGGTAGAGAAGTCGTAGTTGATGCTGTCGAGGACCTCTTCCTGTCCATTATAGTAGAAGCTGTAATAGCCTCCCTGGTGGGCAGTCATAGGCTTGGTGATGGTCTTGCCATTTTTGCTGGTGGCGCTGATGTAGTATTCGATGGTAACCAGCGTATCGCGCACGAACGGCACGGTGTCGATAAAGTGGAGGGTGTCGACATCATAGGTGTAGATGTAGCTGAAAGTGGTGTCGACGATGACATCGGAGTCAATTATGATGGTGTCGACAGAGGTGATGGTATCGGTATGGATGAGGGTACTGTCCAATTCGGTGTAGGGAATATAGTTTGTGTCAATCACGCGCTCGTTGATGGAAGCAGTGGGCAGAACACCGGAGAACTTGTTTCCGTTTCCGTTGAGACTGAGTGTGTTCCATTCGCCGCCATTGATACGGTAGATGGCCTCAGCATGGTCGATTCCGCTGCGGTTGGTGATAATGGCACTAACAGGGATGTCGTTGCCACGCATGGCGTTGGCAGAGCCAACGATGGATTTGTGCAGGATGCGGACGGGGTTGTCGGCAGGAATTTGCTTGGTGACACAGTGGATGGCACCGCCCGAGCCGTCGAACTCACGCACGTCAACTGGGTAGATGGTGTAGCCAGGATAGGCAGCCTTTAGCTTTTCGATATTGGCACGGTCCCAAGTTGCGCTGGGCTCTCCGTTGACAACCTGAGAGAAGCAAGGTTGCAGGATTAGGTCGTTGACGAAAGTGTGATTGCTATAAGTGCGGGTGTAGTCCTGGTTGTACTCATTCTGGTTGGAGAAGTTGCTGCCGTTGTTCTTGCTGGGGAATGGGATGCTGGTGCTGTAGTAAGGACGGTCGAAGATGCTGGTGTAAGAGCAGAGGGAGTCCATGTTGCGTGCACCGGTGTGATAGTCGGCCCAACTTCTGTAATCATCGGGCATGACGGAGAAAACGAATCCGTTTTCCTCTACCATGTCAGCATAGAGGTCGATATGACCGGTTCCACCGTCATACCTATAGGCTGGTAGGATATGGGTTTCGCGCTGGCCGAGCAGGCTGGCCAAGGCGTTCTTGGTTTGGGTCTGGCTGAGGCGGGTCTTGTTGATATAGTGGATGCTGGAGTGGTTGACTCCGTCCCAGGTGATTTGACCTGTGTTGTCAGCATTGTTGGAATAGATGGCATCGCTGCTGAGGAGGAAGCCGGCACCGTCTACCAAGCAGTTGCCGCCTTCCCATTCGATGGTGTTAATATAGTTGGGAATGTCCATCTGGCGATAGATGAGCGAAGGCAGAGAGTCGTCGAGGGCACGTCCGGGATAGTACTCAAAGTCCATCATGGCAACACTGTCTTGGTCGCCATAGTAGAAGCAGATGGGACCGCAGTCGCGATACCAGAAAGAGTTGCCAGGACCAACGATGAAACGAACATTGTCGTGGCGGAGATTCAGGCGGGTGAGGGTACGGAGCACTTTGGCTGAGTCTTGGGCTTGCTCAACACGCACCCATGCTTGGGCATGACCTTTCTGGATGCCATCCATCAAGTAGAAGAAAACGCGGCCAAACTCACTGTTGGTGTCCATTGTTGATTTATAAGGACCATAGAGGTTGGTGGGAGTCCAGCCAGAGACCATATTGTAGCGGAAATACTCAGCCACACCAGTTACAATGGGGTCGGCAATATAGTAGCCAGATCCCAGATTGGTGTCAGGTGAGTAAGAATAATAGGGGGTGACCACGATGGCTTTCACCTCTTCCCATTCGCCGGGAAACCAAACACGGTCTTCGGGGAGGGCTTTCACGTTGGCCGACTTGGGTGCTACTTCATCGCCGATGGGGATGTTCGATGTGGCAGCGTGGTTGGAAATGTTTCGCTGCTGTTTGAGCTGGCGCCATTCCTTCATCATTTGGCTGTCGTTGCTTACTTGCTGCGCCATGGTGGTAAGGGTCATGGCGATAGCCATAAGGCTAAGAATGATTTTTTTCATTGATTAAAAAAGTTGAAATAAAAAAATAGGTTGATATGAGGTAGGGGTCATGCCCTTCTATCATGTCAACCTATCTTAGTACATAAGGGTTATAAAAGCGTTATTTATCGTTTCTTGAGGCTGAGAATTTCGCGGGCTTCGTCGCTGTTGGCTACTTCGCGTCCAAGGAGTTTGGCCATGCGAACCACTTTGTCTACCAGCTCGCCGTTGCTCTTGGCGAGGACACCGCGCTCGATATACAGGTTGTCCTCAAATCCCACGCGGACGTTGCCGCCCATAACGATGGTGGGAGCAGCCAGGGTGAAGGCATTGCGGCCGATGCCAGTGGCCGTCCAGGTGCTACCAGCGGGGATGTTCTTGACAAGCCAGCAGAGGTTGTCGACAGTGGCAGGGGTGCAGCCGGGCACACCGAGGACGAAATTGAACTGCATGGGATCGCCAGGTACCTCGCCTTTCTTGGCCATGCGGAGGATGGTGTCGAGGTGACCCATCTCAAAGCACTCATATTCGGGCTTGATACCGCGCTCGAGCATGCGTTTGCCAAAGGCACGCATGGTGGGCATGGTGTTGTCGAAAATCTCGTCGCCAAAATTGCAGGTGCCGCAGTCAAGCGTGGCCATCTCGGGCAGGGGAGTGGTGTCGGTGCTTTGCAGACGCTCTTCGGGGGTCATGCCTACAGCACCGCCGGTGGAGGGAATGAGGATGACGTTGGGGCACTCTTTCAGGATGGCCTCCTCACATTCTTGGAAACGATCGCGGCTCTGCGTGGGGGTTCCGTCGTCAAAACGGACGTGCAGGTGGACGATGGCAGCACCGGCATCGACGGCCGATTTTGCCTCGCGAACGATTTCTTCGACGGTATAAGGTACGGCAGGATTCTGCTCTTTGGTAACTTCTGCGCCACAAATTGCAGCGGTGATAATCAGTTTATCCATGGTATTGTTGAAATTAAATTATTATTGTCAATTTTTTTAAAATGCAAAGATACAAAAAAAAATTGTATCTTTGCAAAAATTTTGTCTAATGCTTATTCTTGGAATTGACCCTGGAACGCAGATATTGGGCTACAGCCTGCTCGACACTACAGAAACCAGACCTGAGTTGGTGTTGATGGATGTCCTTTATCTGCGAAAGATTGCCGACTTCCATCTGCGCATACACAAAATTTTTGAGACCACCCAGCGCATCATCGACTCCTACCACCCAGATCATCTGGCTATTGAGGCTCCATTTGCCGGCAAGAATGTGCAATCCATGCTTAAATTGGGCAAGGCTCAAGGAGTTGCCATAGGTGCAGCCATGAGCCGCGACCTCTCCTATACCGAGTACGAACCTGCCGCCATTAAACAGCGCGTCACGGGCAACGGCAACGCTGCCAAAGAACAAGTGGCCATGATGCTTCAGAGCATATTTAATTTCGAGAACCTGCCCCACTACTTAGATGCTTCCGATGCCTTGGCGGTGGCCTATACCTGTCACCTCGATCAGACAGACCCCCTTGGCGAGCTGCGCGGGCAACTCAAGCCCAGACGCACCACTAAAAGCAAAAAAGCCCAATGGGGCGACTTTGTCAAACAAAACCCTGATAGGGTAAATTGAAATAGATAATTGTATTTGAATTAATAACGGATAACTGATTCAATCATGTCAACATCGAATAAAACCACTTTTTCCTCCACCTTGGGTGTGATTATGGCCGCAGTAGGGTCGGCCGTAGGCTTAGGTAACATTTGGCGTTTTCCTTACATCTGCGGTAAGTATGGAGGAGGAGCATTTCTGATAGTTTATCTCTGTTTTGTATTTTTATTAGGAGCCACTTTGATGATGTCGGAATTTGTTATTGGTCGCCGCTCTCAGCACACTCCCATCAAGGCTTTCCAAGCACTTCATCCCAAGAAGGCATGGGGGCTATTAGGATTGCTGGGCTTAATCACCAGCTTCTTTATTTTGTCGCAATATCTGGTGCTGTCCGGTTGGACAACCGACTACATCTGGGAGTCTATCTCAGGCAACTTGGCTGCATTAGGTTCCGATGCAGGAGCTATTTCCAACTACTTTGCGCAATTCTCCACTAATGCCCTTCGACCAGTCATTGCCGTGGTGATATTCTCGGTCATTTGTCTGGTTGTCATTATGTGTGGTGTGCAGAAGGGTATCGAGAATGTAAGCAAGGTGCTCATGCCTCTGCTGGTGCTGTTGGTGTTGGTGCTTTGTGTGCGCAGTCTCACCCTGCCCAATGCCGGCAAAGGCCTGGAGTATCTATTCCTGCCCGACTTTTCCAAGCTCACAGGCGAGGGGGTGCTGGCTGCTTTAGGTCAAGCCCTTTTCTCTTTGAGTGTGGGCATGGGTGTAATGATTGTTTATGGTTCCTATATGCCTGTGAACGATAATGTCTTCAAAACAGCCATGTGGATTACCGCCTGCGACACGCTCATTGCTATCTTGGCTGGTGTTGCTATCTTCCCCGCTGTTTTCAGTTGCGGTTTCGACCCTGCTGGTGGCCCCGGATTGGTCTTCTGTGTGCTGCCCAATGTCTTTAACAACATGGGAGGGGCGGGCATCGTCTTCTCCACCATCTTTTTCCTGTTGTTGGCCGTAGCTGCCATGACAAGTGCCATCTCCCTTCTGGAGTCTCTAACCGCCACACTCCTCGAACATGCCAAGGTCAACCGCCAGGTTAGTGCCGTTCTTTTCTTCCTTCTTTCTTCTGCATTCGGCATTCTCTTCTCCCTTTCCATCGGACCACTTTCTAATGTTACCATCGGACATGCTCATCTGACCATGTTCGACTTTGTCGACAAACTCAACAGCATATACCTGCCTCCCATTTGTTCTCTCTTCACCATCTTTTTCTTTGGATGGGTCATGCCCGAGGCTGATATCAAAGACGAACTCTCCAATCACGGGGTACTGAAGATTGGCTATTACAAGGTGTTCCGATTCCTGGCACGCTATGTGGCCCCGCTGGCTTTACTGGTGGTTCTGATTACTGGCATTATGGGATAATATAGATATTACAATGCGCAAACTACTCTTCATCTTTGCCGTTGTCCTCACCCTTGTGGGTTGCCAGCAACATAGCCGCAGCAGAACCTATAGTCCCGCGTTGGTCGATTTTCAGGTCTCTTACAACAGTCTCTTCGAGAGCCGGCTTTACCCTTCGCTCTTGCTGGGTTCTGCTCAGTTGAGCGACCCTAATTATGCACTCAATGACACGAATGCCCTCTTCTCCATTTCGGTTACGGCACCTGTCAGCAACGCTGTGTTGCGACTCTCCATCGACTCTACCAATCTTAATTATGTGACCATTTTTCAGGAGGTGTTGCCAGTAAAAGGTGTGCGTTACACCTTTTATCCAACAGTCAAGTGGAAGTATGACAAACTCTACCGCACCCGTCAGCAGGGCAATACCGACTTCACCTTTACTTGCTTCATCAACGATGAGGAAGTGGATGTTAAGAATGTCCGCCTCAATTACCGTTCAGCCAACGAGTGTCTGCTCAGCGTGCGCGACAAGACCGGCCACAACCACGATTTCCGTTGGATGTTTGCCGGATATGTCAACGAGGAGCATCCCTATATCGATAGCATTCTCAATTCTATTCTGCAGCAAGGGGTAGTCTCAAGCATCACTGGCTATCAGAAGAACGCCGCCACGGTCATCTCGCAAGTCGAGGCCATTTGGTATTATGCGCTCGAGCACGGCATTACCTACTCCTCAATCTCTTGCACCTCTAATCCATCCACAATCACTAATGTGCAGCATATCCGCTTCTTCGACGAGGTTTACAACTCGCGTCAAGCCAACTGCATTGATGCTTGTGTTTTCTTTGCCTCCATCATGCGCAAAATTGGACTCAAACCTGTCATTTTCGTTGAGCCCTGCCACGCCTACTTGGGTTATTATACCGATAAGAATCGCAAACAGCTTAAGCTGCTTGAGACTACCATCACCTCCTGGGTGGACTTTCCTGCCCTTACCCGCAATTACAACGAAACCATGGCTGCTAACCCCGATGCCACTGGCCGTGCGCGAATATCAGAAGCCATGAACGCTAAATACTACCGTTACCTTACCGAGGACCAACAACATCGTTGGGAGAACAACACCCTCACCTTCGACCAGTTTAAGCGTGCCGTAGCTCACTACCTCTTCCAGAAAGCCACTGAATACGATCAAGCGACCTATACCACCAATAAGGCCAATTTCGCTAATCCCGACATCATGCAGTACCAGACCCTCGACATCGAAGTCCTGCGCAAAGTCGTACACCCTATCTCGGGTAATTGAGATTGACCACTTGATAATTCTGATTACTCTTTTTAATGATTCTTTACCTCAAATCGGTCATTAGGTCGACTAGTATCTCATATCTTACTTTCTCAAGTCTCTTTTCGCCATCTCAGCATTTCTTTATGTTCCAAGACGTTACTATGGCTCTGCATAACAAGCTTGCTCTGCACTCGCCTTGGGTGACGTTTGGCACCTAATCCACATGCTTGTCATGCCATAGCCCGCTATGTTGCCAATCTGCACGAAACAAATACTAATCTGACATAAACCCTAATGACTGGTTTGGGTTAAATAAAAGAAACCAATTGATAATAAAAAAGGACGGATGCTGTCCGCCCTTCTTTATACTATTATTTTATTTGTATTTTTAATTTTCGTTCTTGCCGCAGCAGTTTTTGTATTTCTTGCCGCTACCGCAGGGACAGGGGTCGTTGCGCCCCACTTTCTTTTCGACGTGCACGGGCTGAGGCTTGGGACGCTCACCAGTTTGCTGGCGAGCGGCTTGATCCATGGCACGCTGAGTGTCGGTGGCACCGTCGGTGGAACGGCTTTCGCGCATATTGCGGTTGTCATTGCGTGGTTGGCGGGCTTCCTGCATGTCGGACTCTTCGCGCACGGGCAGGCTGGCACGGATGAGGAAGGAGGAAATCTCGCGGTTGATTTGCAGCAACATTTTCTCAAAGAGGTTGAAGCTCTCGAACTTGTAGATGAGCAACGGATCTTTCTGCTCGTAGGAGGCATTCTGCACACTGGTGCGCAGTTCGTCCAACTCGCGCAGGTGGTCTTTCCAGAGGTCGTCGATGATGGCGAGGGTGATGCCCTTCTCGATGCTGAGCTGCACCTCGCGACCTTTGTTCTCGTAGGATTTCTGCACGGGGGCGACTACGTTGAGAGTCTTTTTGCCATCAGTAATGGGGAATGCGACATTAATGTAGCGGGTGTTGTCGTGTACGCGGACGATGAAGGGATAAGCCAAGTCGCAAATCTTTTGCATGCGTTCCTTGTAGGTGTTGTAAACCATCTCATAAATCATCTGCACGGCATCATCGCGGCGGGCATTGAAGAGCTGCTTCTCGGTAAAGGGTATCTCAAGGGCAAAGACACGAATCATCTCGGTATTGAAGCCTTCGAAATCGTGGTTGCTGTAGGCATCATCGTAGATGAGGGAGCAGGTGTCGTAGAACATATTGCTGATGTCGATGCTCAGACGGTCGCCATAGAGGGCGTTGCGACGTTTGTTGTAGATGACGGTACGCTGGTTGTTCATCACGTCGTCGTACTCCAAAAGGTGCTTACGCATGCCGAAGTTGTTCTCCTCGACTTTCTTCTGTGCCTTCTCAATCTGTTTCGTAATCATGGGGTGTTGGATGACCTCGCCTTCTTGAAGACCCATGCGGTCCATAATGCTGGCAATACGGTCGGAACCGAAGATACGCATGAGGTCGTCTTCGAGGGAGACGTAGAACTGGCTACTGCCCGGGTCACCCTGACGGCCGGCACGACCACGCAACTGGCGGTCGACACGGCGCGACTCGTGGCGCTCGGTGCCTATGATGGCCAAACCTCCGGCTTCACGCACACCGCCTTTAAGCTTGATATCGGTACCACGACCTGCCATATTAGTGGCGATGGTTACGTGCCCAGGTTCACCGGCATGGGCCACAATCTCGGCCTCTTTCTGGTGCAGCTTGGCGTTCAAGACGCTGTGTTCGATGTGTTTCATCTTAAGCATCTTGCTCAGCAGCTCGGAGGTTTCGACGTTGGTGGTACCCACCAGAACAGGACGGCCGATGCTGATGAGGTGTTCCACTTCGTCGATGACAGCCTTGTATTTCTCACGTTTGGTCTTATAAATCTTGTCGTCCATGTCGATACGGGCAATGGGACGGTTGGTTGGAATGACCACAACATCAAGCTTGTAGATGTTCCAAAACTCACCAGCCTCGGTTTCGGCGGTACCAGTCATACCGGCCAGCTTCTTGTACATGCGGAAGTAGTTCTGCAGGGTGATGGTGGCGTAGGTCTGGGTGGCAGCCTCTACCTTGGCGTTCTCCTTGGCTTCGACAGCTTGGTGCAGGCCATCACTCCAACGACGACCTTCCATGATACGGCCGGTTTGCTCGTCGACAATCTTCACTTGGCGGTTCTCATCGACGATGTAATCGACATCTTTTTCAAAAAGGGTGTAGGCCTTTAGGAGCTGGTCGACGGTGTGCACGCGGTCGCTCTGGATGGCGTAGTCGCTGAAAAGCTTCTCTTTCTTTTGGGCCTTTTCCTCGGGAGTGAGGTCGCTCTGTTCCACGTCGGCAACCATGGCACCGATGTCGGGCAGTTGGTAGAAATTGCGGTCTTCGCCAAGACTGGTTAGGAAGTCCATACCTTTCTCGGTGAGTTCCACCTGGCGGTTTTTCTCATCAATAACGAAATAGAGGTCGTCGTCAATGATGTGCATATATTTGTTCTGCTCCTGCATGTAGAAGTTCTCGGTGCGTTGCAGGATGGCCTTGATGCCGGTTTCGGAAAGGAACTTGATCAAAGCCTTGTTCTTGGGCAGACCACGGTAGGCGCGCAACAACAGCTTGGCGGCTTCTTCCTCGGGCTTGGGGTCGGGGTTTTCAGCAAGGCCGGCCTTGGCATCTGCCAACACCTTGGTTATCATCACGCGCTGAGCGTTATAGAGCTTCTCAATGACGGGTTTGAAACGGTCAAACTCTTGGTCTTCGTCGTCTTTGCCAGTAGGACCGCTGATGATGAGGGGCGTACGGGCATCGTCAATAAGCACGGAATCAACCTCGTCGACGATAGCGTAGTTGTGGCCGCGTTGCACCAGCTCTTCGGGGTTGCGGCTCATGTTGTCGCGCAGGTAGTCAAAGCCGAATTCGTTGTTGGTACCGAAGGTGATGTCGGCACGATAGGCGGCTTTGCGCTCGTTGCTGTGAGGCTCATGTTTGTCGATGCAGTCAACCGTGAGTCCGTGGAATTCATAGAGCATGCCCATCCATTCAGAGTCACGCTTGGCCAGATAGTCGTTGACGGTGACCACGTGCACACCCTTGCCGGGCAGGGCGTTGAGGTAGACGGGCAGGGTGGCCACGAGGGTCTTACCTTCACCGGTGGCCATCTCGGCGATTTTGCCGTTGTGAAGGACGATACCGCCGATGAGCTGCACGTCGTAATGCACCATGTCCCATTTAATCATATTGCCGCCGGCCATCCAGCTGTTTTTGTATATGGCTTTGTCGCCCTCGATATTAACGTTGTCGCGCTTTACTGCCAGCTCGCGGTCATGGTCGGTGGCGGTGACCACTACCTCCTCGTTTTCGGCAAAGCGGCGTGCGGTCTCTTTGACCACGCTGAAGGCTTCGGGCAGGATTTGGTTGAGCACTTTCTGGGTTTTCTCATAGGAGTCTTTCTCCAGTTTGTCGATACGCTTGTAGATCTCCTCTTTTTCGTTCACGGGCATGTCGTACTCGTTCTCGATGCGTTCGCGCAAGCTGGCCAGTTCATTTTCTTCGGCTGCTACTTCTTTGTTGATAATCTCTTTAAACTCGATGGTCTTGGCGCGCAATTCGTCGTTGCTGAGTTTCTGAATCTCAGGGTAGACCTTCAAGGTGGCATCGAGCATCGGTTTCACATCTTTGAGGTCACGATCAGATTTGGTGCCAAATAGTTTGGACAGGAAATTTGCCATTATTATTATTTATTTTATTTTTATTCTACTATAATACAAAAAGTTGTCTGTTTAAGGGTGAACAGCACAAGTTTGCAAAGATACAAAAAATATTTATTATTCCATATCTTTCTTTCCCTGCGTGAACGAAAAATTACTCTTCCTCCCTTCGAGGCTATCAAAAACCATGCCACTGTTTTCGAGCGGCCACTGATCCAGTAGTTTAATCACCGCTCCGGCCATGCTGTCCTTCAGGAATTCAGAGGTAATATCGTTTTTTGTCATATCGTTCAATATTTAACTGTGCTGCCAAGATAGAAATGTTGCGTGAGAATGGGATGACTTTATCAAAGAGAGGAGGGCCATAGGAAATAGTGTGTCTTGGTAGCGCAATTGATAACTTGTGTATATCTAATACTCCTTCTCCAGCCACCGCATCAAGAACAGGTCGGCAACGGCATAGCAAGTTTTCTCCTTGGTGGTTTCGGCAAACACTAGGTCTTTGTCTATCAGTGTCTGCAATTGTCTCCGAGCCACTGCAGTGGCTCCCACGTCATATTTCTTTAGAAATGCCGTGGCGTAAGGCTGTTCCACTGTTCCCTCTTTGGCCAGCGCAATCATAAAGTTCCATTGCCCTGCCGTCAGCAGCTGCTTGTATTGCAGAAAATAAGGCTCGTTCAACTGCAGCAAGGTGTTGCAACAGCCGTTCACTTCGTCGATGCCGATATGGTTCGCAGGGAGGTCATACACCTCATGGCACAACCGTTGTGTGTAATAGGTATGTCGCCTTGACCACCGCATTATCTGCTCCACCGCTTCGGTATCAATCTCTTTTCCGCCCGCCGTAAACATCTTTGTGATATAGTTGCCATACGGTTCGGCCGCTATGGCCTTAAGTCCGAGGAACTGGGTACTGGCAAAGAACGGTCGGCTTGGATTGCTGAAGATGTCGGTCATCAGGTGCTTGCGGCTACCACAAAAGATAAACCGTACATTGTCTAGCCGCTGAATATATGTCCGCAGCAAAGCCTCTACATTCTCATTGTCGTACTCCCTCACCTGCTGGAATTCGTCAATGGCCAACAATATCGGCTGATGTTGCTGCTCTAAGAAGGTCAGCAGTCCCTCCAGCGTATGCTCCTTTTCTGTCTGGTTTTGATAAGTGAACTGCACCTGTGGCGAACCCGACAGCGGGTCAACCCCAAACGACGGTCGCAATCCTTTCAGTATGCCCAAGAATCTTTTCCCCACCGACGACTCTTCGGGGAAGGCTTTCATGATAGCGGTTGCCAACGTGCGATTCAACTCAGCAAGATTGCGTGTGGCAAATATATCCACATATATGGGCTTAATCTCGCTCCCGACGCTCGCTAACTCATCCATCAGCCGAAATATCAGTCCAGTCTTGCCCATACGGCGTTGAGCGATGAGGGTGACATTAACATTGTTTTCGGCAAATCTTAGCAGCTCCGCCAACTCTTTCTCGCGGTCGCAGAAATACTCCGCACCAGCGTATCCGTTGAAAACAAAAGGGTTATCCATATTTTTCTTCATTATTTTCTACTGCAAATATACAACAAAATCCCCACTTAACAAAATGTTATTAGCAAAATGTTAAGTCGCATATTGTTTGTTATTCTATAGAGTTAGATAAACATGGACATATATAGTGGTAGATAAGTATAGTTTTCGGATTGTTCCACATTACATGGGGCAAACACTAAGCTCATGCCAATTCTGTCTTTGTAGTTCTCTATGGCAGTATCAAGCGAAGCATGACGGTGGTAGTCTTTGCCTGATTTTACCTCTATAATATTTATTTTTCCATTCTCGGGATAGATGAAATCCAACTCTTGACGGCTCTTCCTGTCGTAATAGTGTAGCGCAATTCCTTTTGATGCCAACACACAGGCTATTTGATTCTCCACCAATGCGCCCTCGTTTACTCCAATGTCGCCGTTCATTACCTGCAATTGTATATTGCGTAGAAGCATGCAGCTCAATAGGCCAGTATCAACGAGATACAGCTTGTATAGGCTCCTATTTTCTGTGGCCTCAAACGGTAGTTCAAAAGCCTTGGCATTAAAAGAGTAATACGCTATTCCTGCATCAACCAGCCATTGGGTGGGGTTCTCGTACTTTCGTCTTGAGGCTCCCTTCCTAAGGTTAGCCAATACAAATCGCTTGTCTTGCTTTCCTAGTTCCGATGGGATTGCGTCCATAATCTGCCGTGCAATAACTTTGTCAGTCCCTGCATATTTGGCAATATCGGCTTTGTAAGTAGTCATGATTGCCTTTTGTGTTCGTAGAACTTGTCCGAAATCGTCCTGCGTGACAAATGCATTCACTACATCAGGCATGCCTCCTACCACAAGGTACTCTCGCCAATAACGGCTTACCTGTTCGTGAACCAGTGTTGGCACCTGTCGACGCTCGGTGTAACATTCCTGTAGCAGTTCTATGACATCGGTACTTATTCCTTTTGCCCATAGGAATTCCTCAAAGTCGAGTGGATACACCATCACCTCCTCTTCAAACCCTACAGGGTATGAAGGAATATCTTTATAATTGATGCCAAGTAGGGAGCCGGACTCTATGTAGTCGTATTTCCCTTCCTCTACCAAAAACTTGATAGCGGTGCGGGCATTGGGGCATTCCTGAATTTCATCAAAAAACACTAAGGTATCGCCCTCTACAAAAGGCCCAAACCCCACAGCCGAAAGCCCAAGTATAATAGTACGTGTGTCCAACGTTCCGTCGAAGGCTGATTTGGCTGCTGGTTGTTTGAGGAAATTAATCTCTACAAAATATTTGTAGTTTTCTTTAGCAAACATCCTCACAGCAGTTGTTTTCCCCACCTGTCTAGCACCATTTATTAATAGCGATCTTCGCATTGAAGATTCTTTCCATTCTTTAAATTGTTGTATTACTTTTCTTTGCAGCATTATCTTTGTCTTGTTTCAAGTGCAAATATACAACTTTTTGCAGACATATCAGTAATTATTTGCAACTTTTTGCAGGTTATTCTGTACTATTATTGCAACTTTTTGCAAGTATTTTATGGGTATTTCTGCAACTTTTTGCAAGTTGACTGTACCAGCTTGTACCAGCCTAATAAAGTAGACACAAAAAATTAGCAAAATGTTAAGTTGTAGTATATGCAATGAAATCTGTTAGATAGAAAAGAGTCCCTGCCGCAGTGGCAAGGACTCTCTTTTGGTTGTCACGGGCTGTGGAGACCACCCGCAACGATGGTTTAATAATTTATATTTTAATTGTTATTGTAATCCCGAACAGGGCGTACAGAGAACCCGTTGCCGCGAGTGTTGCTGCTCGTCGCGTTGAGGCTGTGGTTGTAGAAGTTCATGTTGCACACGGCGTAGTTCCCACCAAGAGGCGTGGACGACCAATAGCTGCCGTAGTCGCCCACATAGTAGACAATCGTACCCCAGCGGTAGCCTGCAGCAGGGAAAAACACCGCACCGGCAGTCTCCATTTGTGACCATTGGGATAGGGTGTAGCTATTATGTGTCCAATCATTGCCGTTTGATGCTAGGCCAGATGTGAACGAACACCCAGAAGGCAGCATCCAGCTGTCGGGCAAGATTATCAGTCCACCTACACCGTTGACATTGCCTGTGCCATATTTGGATGAGGCGTCGGCGCGGGTGTTGAACAGGTAGTTCCATTCTGCCGATGTCAGCGTGCGCCACTGGTGGACGGCATTGCCGCCATTGCTGATGGCGTTGTGATATGCCCAGTCAGCCTCGGCGTATGTGCCCGTAAGGCCGTTGTTATATGACCTACCAGGATAATAGTCGGAGTATGACTGGCTGGTTGACCAAGGCTGATAACAGACAGCACCGCTGTTCCATCCGCTGGTACCCCACCCGAAGAGGTCTATCCAATCGCTATAGGTGCTGCTGATATTGCTGTTGGCGGAGCCCACACAGTCGTACTGATGCTCCGCAAAACGCCAAGTACCGGTGCTTGCCTGGTACTGTAGGTTGCCCTGCGAGAAGAACACCTGTTGTGTGGCACTCACCGAGAATGCCCCTGGCAACACACCATCGCCCGAAGGCGGGTCTATTGGGTCTTGCCCATCCCACTGTTCCACAGTCAGGCTTACTTCCGCCATTCTGTTGTGACGGAGTGACGCATGTTTCTCAAACGTGGCATATTGTCCAAGGGCAGTATAGAGTGTGATGGTCACATCATCCTCATCAAACGCTGGTGCTACGATGTAATAGACGTAGGTGTCCCTGTCCCCACGACCTATAGTGGGTCTGTCTCCGACAGGGAATACCAACGACACGTCGTGGCTTGCCGATGACGGTACCATCGTACCAATATGGTCATTCGGACTTCCCGTCACGCTGGCACTGCACAACCCGCTGAGGTAGGAGGTAGCAGCCGCAACTGTAATACGTCCAAGGACGAAGTCATTATCCATCCTGTTGCTGATTACCACTTTAATGAGCGGGCAGAGGTTGTGGAACGTCAGCGATTCGCTGGATGAGTATGCCCCCATTGGCACCTTAACCTTCTGGTCACCACGGCTGTCCACTTCGTATTGCTGCACGCGGGGTAGTGTGACGGCAATGGTACTGCTGCTGGAGATGTCCACATCCCCCACGATGTCGGCAGGGTAGATGGCACGGTAGTGGCTGCTCCCCACCACATCGGTTATCTGTGCCGACGAACCAAGTGCCGCACTGGTGGTACATGTCTGGTTGTTGACTCGTATCAGGTCGTTGTTGTGCCAGCATGGGGTCAGGTTGTCGATATACACCTTGGCATCCCTACCATTGTCAATGTTGGCACCCAATGTCACAGTGCCGTATTCTCTTTTGCAGCCTGCCAGCATTGCTATACCCGCCATCAGGCCAACTATCATTGTTGTATGTATTTTTTTCATAAAGTCTTATTTTTAATTCTTTATTAATGATTACTATTTACCACCTTTCTATCTCAAACGAAGTGGTGTTGTTTCCATCGCCTGACAAGTCATCACGCTCGAAAGGGTTTGAGTGGCTGCCCGGCATATCGTCATCCCAAGTTTCAAACTCAAAATAAGTGGTGGATACGCCAAGACCCATCTCCACCACGAACTCGACCACCTTGATGACGGGAGGGCTGTAAATTTCTTTGATTCGTTCTTTCATTGCTGTTGTTGTTTAGGTTGGGACATAAAAAAAGCGTGGAACGTTTTCCTTGCCTGAACGTCAGGGTTACCACGCCCTCCAAAATCCAACAAGTTATTCCACGCCGAAACAATCGGCGTTTCGTAACCTATTCTTGATTTTGGAGCCTTAGAATAAAGGCCTTGTGGTAATTTGACGTTCAAGAATAGCACGAATCGCTATTATGTTATGTCTTTAGTTTCTTTTGTATGCTACATAATTGT
>JAEEHQ010000125.1 GCA_016280915.1 Bacteroidales bacterium | reverse complement strand
ATTCATACTGTCAGATGTTAATGTGTCGTGAGATAGGAGGACTGGGTCAACATGCATCACCGCCGTCACGGTGCGCCCATTGAGGGTACGGTAGTAGGTGATGGTGCTGTCGAGGTGGTTGAAGGCGAATCCTGAGCCCCCGGTGCTTGTGTGGGTGTACCAGGGGTCGTTGCCGTGATAGTCCCAGTTGACCACGATTTCCGGAGTTGGGGCACTGTCGGAGGTGGGCTGGAGGTGGGGTTGGACGCCCTTCGAAGCGGGGCTTGGTGGAGGAGTGCTGCGGTGGAACACAGCCTTTCGCCATTGTGGCACCACGGCAACGGCAATGGCTGAGGCCGCCAGTATGAACACCAGAGCAATGAGCATCTTGCGCATCCGTGCCATGATGCGGTGTATGCGTTGATACACTGCATCGCGCTTTATGCCCATCGTGTTGGCTATCTCGTCGGCGGAGTAGCCTTCCAGTCGCATCTGCATCAACTGTCGGTCTTCGTCCTGTAGCTGTGCCATCAGGTCGGCGACAAGAGTGCGCCGTTCTGCCTCGGCGGCTTCGTCGTCGTCGGGATGCTCCGGCAAGTAGTGTTCCATTTCATGAGGTTTGCGGCTGTGGCTCAACACATGTCTCACTTGCCATTCGACCCACGCTTTTTGCTGATAGGGTTTGGCAGTCATGTCCAGTTTGGAGATATGCAGCCACAGCCGTATGGATACTTCTTGAAACAAGTCGCAGCACAACTCGCTGTCGCCACAGGCAGCGTCGCGGCACATGCTCCATATGAGGGTGGAGTAGGTGCTCAGCGTGGTATTGAATATCTCGTTGTTGTCCATTCTGATAATACAATACCCCTTTGGATGGCAAAATCTGACAGTAGGTAGAGAAAAAAACTATGCAGGGAAGAGCCCGAAGACGGCGGCACCGCTTCCGGTCATGGAGGCATAGAGGGCACCGCGGCGGTACATTTGGTCTTTCATGGCTGCGATGGCGGGATGGGCAGGGAATACGGAGGCCTCGAAGTCGTTGACTATTGTTTCGCGCCATTGCGCCATGGGCTGGCGCACAGCCTGCCGCAGGTCGGGACGGGGGCAGTCGAGCAGATGCAGGCCCGAGTATGCTTCGCGGGTGCTGACATGCTCGTCGGGCGGTATTTCGATGGCTATGCGGTAGGCGGACAGGTCGAGGTCGAGGGGCTGCAGCTGGTCGCCAATGCCGGTAGCGTAGGCGGGACGGTTTTGGATGAAGAAGGCACAGTCGGCACCCAGTTGTGCGGCATGCTGTTCAAGTTCTTTGACGGAGAGCCCCAGCGCGAACATTTGGTTGAGCATCTTGAGGGTGAAGGCGGCATCGCTGCTGCCACCGCCGAGGCCTGCCCCGAAAGGTATGTGCTTGGTGAGGCGGATGGTTACGGGTGGAATACCAAACTTGTCGTGCAGTAGACGGTAGGCCCGGATGCAGAGGTTGTCGTTGGGGTCATTGTCGAGGGCGATGCCATCTTGATGCATGATGGTGCGACTGTGGGGAGACGGTTCGATGACCAGCTCGTCGCAGAACGAATGGACGGGCAGGAAGATGGTCTCGAGGTTGTGGTAGCCGTCGGGCCTTTTGCCCACAATGTGCAGGCCTAGATTAATCTTGCAGTTGGGTGTTGTCTTCATGAGGGTGGGGAGTAAGGTTTTCTTGACTGCCTGGGGTTGTAGGTGAAGTTGTGTTTTCGGAGTTGCGCTCGTAGGCACGGATTATCTTGGTGACCAGTTTGTGGCGGATGACATCGGTGTTGTCGAGTTGGATGATGCTGATGCCTTTGATGCCGTCGAGGATGCGGGTGGCCTGCACGAGTCCCGACTGCTGGTGGCGGGGAAGGTCGATTTGGGTGATGTCGCCCGTGATAACGAACTTGGCGTTGCGGCCCATGCGGGTGAGGAACATTTTGAGCTGTGCGGAGGTGGCGTTTTGGGCCTCGTCGAGGATGACGAAGGCGTTGTCGAGGGTGCGGCCGCGCATAAAGGCTAGGGGGGCTATCTCGATGGTGTTGTCTTCCCAGTAGTTGAGCAGTTTTTGCTGCGGTATCATGTCGCGGAGGGCATCATAGAGGGGTTGCAGGTAGGGGTCGAGTTTGTCGCGCAGGTCGCCCGGGAGGAACCCCAGATTCTCGCCTGCCTCGACGGCGGGACGAGTGAGGATGATGCGGCGTATTTCTTTGTTTTTGAGGGCGCGAACGGCAAGGGCTACGGCGGTGTAGGTCTTGCCTGTGCCGGCGGGGCCGATGGCGAAGACCATGTCGTTTTCTTTTACTGCTTCTACCAACCGACGTTGATTTGGGGTGCGGGCCTTGACAAGCAGGCCGTTGCGGCCATGCACCAGTATCTCATCGTTGGTTTCGGCCTCGGGGGTGGAGCCGCCGCTCTCGTAGATTTGCATGATGACGTTCTCGTTGAGTGTGCCAACCTTGTCGTAGTAGGTTTTCATGGCCTGCAGTTTGCCGTCGAAATGCTCGATGTCGTCGATGGCACCCACCACCTTGAGCATGTCGCCGCGAGCGATGAGTTTAAGTTTTGGGAACAAGATGCGTACGAAGTCGAGTATTTTATCGTTCTGGCCCCAAAAGCGTGCGTAGTCAATCTCTTCGAGCGAGAATATTTTTTCTTTGATTGTTTCTTCCATGAGGCAAAAGTACGAAATAAATGTCATATATGGTGTTATTTCAAAAAAAAAATGTATTTTTGTGGCGTTTGAAAGAGCTGTCCCGCATGGGGTGGCGATTGGTTAGTTGATTATAAATTAATATATTATTTTGTTTATGGAAAATACATACGCAATTGGAATTGATGTTGGAGGAACCAACACGGATATGGGCATGGTGAGAGATGACGGCAAGATTGTCGATCGCCGCAGTATACCCACCAAAAACTACACAGTTATAGAGCCTTATGTGCGCGATATAATGACGCACATAGAGTCGATGGTGGCTGGCGGTGACCCCGAGAAGGGTGTTAAGTCTATTCCCCTGTCGGAGTTGACTGGCATTGGCATAGGTGCGCCTAACGGCAATTTCTACACAGGCTGTGTGGAGTTTGCCCCTAACCTGCCTATGAAGGGTGTGCTGAAATTTGAAGAGGAATTCCATAAGTATGTCAATTTTCCTGTGGTGCTGAGCAACGATGCCAATGCAGCCGCCTACGGCGAGTATGTCTACGGCGGAGCTCGCGGCCTGGACAACTTCATCATGATTACCCTTGGCACGGGGGTTGGAAGCGGTATTGTGCTGGATGGCAAACTGGTGCATGGCTCGACGGGTACGGCGGGTGAATTGGGACATAACATCCTCATTCCGGGCGGCCGTCCGTGTAGTTGCGGACGCAGGGGCTGCTTGGAGGCGTATACCTCGGCACGCGGCATTGTGCAGACTTTTGTGGAGCTGCGTAAGGAGAAAGGCACTCCCACCGATGCCAAGCAGCACATTGGCTGGATTACGGACGACATGGCCGACAAGGACATTACCAGCAAGATGATTGGCGATGCCGCCAACGCCGGCGACCCCTTGGCGAAGGAGACCTACCGCATGGTGGGTACGTGGTTGGGTATTGCCTGTGCCAATGCCTGTACTTTTTCGGCACCTCAGGCGCTCTTCCTAATGGGCGGTCCTACAAAAGTGGGTATCCCGCTGCTGGAACCCCTGCGCGAGTCGTTTCAGGCCAACCTGCTGAATATCTACAAAGGCTCTTGCGACATACACATGTCGCAGATGAAGGCCAATGAGGTGGCCATTTTGGGAGCCGCAGCCCTGATAAAGATGAAAATCAACTAAAAACACCATGGATATGAAAAAACAGCGATTGTTCTTGGTGTTGGCTATTGTGGGGGCATTGTTTGTCGGATGCCAGGACGGCAGTTTGGTACATTATGTCAATCCGCTGGTGGGTACCGATTTTCACGGTCACACCTACCCAGGTGCGATAGCCCCGTTTGGACAGATACAGCCCAGTCCCGACACCCGATTGGAGGGGTGGGATGGTTGTAGTGCCTACCATTATAGCGACGACACCGTTTACGGCTTTTCCCACACCCACCTCAGCGGAACAGGGTGCGAGGACTATGGCGACGTGCTGCTGATGCCGGTGTTGGCAGAGGAGGAGGATTGGACCTATTCGAAGGATCTGCCTCAAACCGAATTCCTCTCGACATTCAGCCATAGGAGCGAGAAGGCCGAGCCGGGCTATTACCGCGTGGTGCTGGACCGCAGCCGCATCATGGCCGAACTGACCACCAGCGAGCGTGTGGCTGCCCACCGCTATACTTTTCCCGGACACGGCAAGAAGGGATTTGTGGTAGACCTGCGTCACCGTGACAAGGTGATTAGCGCTGGCTTTGAGAAGAATGCTCCCCAAGGCATGCTCTGCGGTTACAGAGAGAGCAATGCCTGGAACCCCGACCAGAAATGTTTCTTTGCCCTGCAATGCAACCGTCCGATTAAGGCCATCAAATACTACGACAACGGCATGAAGGCCCTTGTCGAGGTGGAGGAAGATGTGAAGGACCTGGAGGTATATGTTGCCATCTCGGGTGTTGACTGCGAGGGCGCAAGAAAGAACTTGGCCACCCGCGGCAATCAGGATTTCGCCTCCATTCGCACCGCTACCCATAAGCTTTGGGAGGAGAAACTGGGCAAAATTAAGGTGGAAGGTGGCACCCGCACCGAGAAGCGGAATTTCTACACGGCTTTGTACCATTGCTACACCTCGCCCTACCTGTGGAGCGACGTTGACGGCCGCTACCGCGCCATGAATGACAGCATCTATACCTCGGAAACGCCTATCTACACAGTTTTTTCGCTTTGGGACACCTACCGAGCTCTGCATCCGCTGATGGCCATCATAGAGCCTAAGGTGACCGAAGACTGGATTAACACCATGCTGACCCAATATGAGACGGGTGGTGAGCTGACCATGTGGGAACTGGCAGCACATGAGACTCATTGCATGATAGGCTACCACGCCTGTCCCGTCATACTCGAGGCGCAGCAGAAAGGTATTCTGGACAATTGGTCGACAGCACGTAGGATGAAACTGTTGCAGGCCATGATAGTTACCTCCAATCGCACAGAGGCGCATCAGGCCTATGGCAACCAGGGCTATCTGGACAGCCAGTTGGACAATGAGACAGTTTCAAAAACATTGGAATATGCCTACGACGATTGGTGCATAGCCACCTATGCTCTCAATGAGTCCAAGCGTGTCAAGGACACTAACGCCACCTATCTGAAACAGGTGGCAGACACCTATATGCGCCGAGCCAATTCATGGCAGAACATCATGGACCCCAATGGTTTTATGCATGCCCGTCGCAATGGCGGTTTCGTCACGCCTTTCAATCCCACGGAGGTTAACAACCACTATACCGAGGCCAACAGCTGGCAGTATAGCAGCTATGTGCCGCATGATGTGCCTACTTGGATTGAACGTATGGGAGGCAATGCCGTGGCAGAGGCTTTTCTTGACTCTCTTTTCAACACCAGTAGCGAGACTGCCGGGCGCGAACAAAGCGACATTACGGGCATGATAGGCCAGTATGCCCACGGCAACGAGCCGTCGCATCATGCCGCTTATTTGTATGCCTATTTGGGCGCTCCTGACAAACTGGACAAGGTAGTGCACCAGGTGGAATCGGAACTGTACACACCCCATCCCGACGGCCTTTGCGGCAACGAGGACTGCGGCCAAATGAGCGCGTGGTATGTGATGAGCGCCATGGGGTTTTATCCCGTCTGTCCCGGCAGCGGTGAATATGTGACCGTCACACCCATTTTCGACAAGGTAATTGTTCGTTGTGATGGCCGTGAAGATTTTGTCGTCAACAAGAAGGACTGGCCCTCGGGCAAGTTTTTGCGTGATGGCATTTTTTACGATGCCTCAATTTGCGTCATGCCTGACGAGTACCACCAGACCCCTGCGCCCTATTTCAACGGATGGCAATTGGTCTTTAACGATTCTACTTTCGTAGAGCTGGGGGTTAATGAGTATATTGATGGCAAAACAACCATTTACTACACTCTTGATGGCCGCATGCCGGACACCAACAGTTTGCGCTACAGCCAGCCTATCTTGGTCAACCACGATATGCAGCTGCGTGCCGTGGCTTACAACACCAAGTTTGGCTACAGTCCTGTTGTTGACCAGACACTACGCCGCTTCATTGCCGACAAGAAACTGACCTATATCACCAAGCCGGCCCCCCAGTATACCGAGAACGGCGAACAGGGCCTCATCGACCGCCTGTATGGCACTACCAATTACCGCATCGGCGGTTGGCAGGGCTGGCAGAGCGACATGGAGGTGGTGGTAGACCTGCTACGTTCCAAAACGGTTACCAGCGTGGGTGTGGATTGCTTGGAGAATATGCGCAGCTGGGTTTTCTTCCCCACCAAGGTGGAGGTGAGTGTCTCTAACGACGGACAGACCTACCAACCGTGGGCCAAGGTGGAGAATACCGACTTTGCTGCCATTCGGGAACGTCAGGAGGAGAGCGTGCAGCATACCTTTGTCTGCCGAGGTCCTTACGTGACCGCGCGTTACCTGCGCATCAAGGCTACCAATTATGGCAAAATGCCCGACTGGCACGTGAGTGCAGGCGAGCAGGCTTGGTGCTTTGTTGACGAAATTGAGGTGGGCACCTTTGTCCCAGCCTTTTATAGTGAAGAATAAAATATTGTATACATATTTATTTTGTTATGAAAAAGTTGGCTTTTTTACTACTCATTGCCGGGACCTTTGCGATGGCTTCCTGCAATACCAAGTCGTGCCGTTGCTACGAGCGTCATAGCGATCGTTGGACGGGGCCGGTAACCTATAGCACATACGTGGGGACTCCCTGTGGAGACCTTAACACACCCACCGTCCTTTGCAACGAGATGGAAGACCCCATCCTCAATCCTGACGACATAGCTGTTGGAAAAAAGAAATAAAGGTTAATGGCTATGGATAAGATGGCCGGCGATCCAACTGGATTGTCGGCTATCTTTTTTTGGCGGGCAGATGCTCTGAACCCAGCCCTATGAATGATAGTTTATTTGACGACCATAATGGCATTGGCCACACGACGTTGGCCGTGGGAATCGAAACGGCCATTGTCGGAGGGGTGGTTGACCACACCGTCCTCGCCCATACCTTTGACATACATGCAACTGGAACCACCCCCGTCGAGGTTGGCGGCCTCGCGACAGCCCAACCACTTCATGACACGGGTGAGTTCTGGAATGGAGAGTCCTTCGCTTTGTCGACGGTGGCGACCGTCAACAACCACCAGCACGATGGTGCCGTCTTGCTTGAGGCCGATAGCGGTACGGTTGTGTCGACCGTAGACAAAACGTAGGTCTGTGCGCTGTGGAACCACTTCGCCACGATAAATAAGCATTGGACCGGTAGTCATCACATTGCTGTCCGGCATCTGATATTCGGACAGACGGTTGCTGTCGGGAATATTGAATCTGGGCCGCCCGCTGGGCAACAGCCGGATGGCGGCATTCTGGTAGTATTTTCGTTGGGTGGAGTCTCTTTTGTTGGGTTCGTTGTCGCCTAATTTATGACCTTTGATTTTGAGGTAGCAGACAGGCACTCCGGTGGACATGTTGAAGAAGGAACCATTTATGCCTGCAAGAGCGTTGCTCCGATTGGCAAACTCCGACACGCGGGTAAGCAGGGTGTCGGAAACAAACGCCAAGCGGGAGGTGGACCCTCTTGGAATTTCGATAACGCAGATGTATTGGTTTGAGTTAAAGACCTGCTGCTGTTGGAAATGATAGTGGCGGTAGATAAAACCATCCATGCTGTCGGTTTGCCACATTGCGTTGACAAAGGCAATGGAGTCGGCCTCATAGTTGCGATGGGTGGATTGGGCGTTGGCAGTTAGGGCTACCAGTATCAGTATAAAAGGTATAAGTGCTTTCTTCATTTTGTGGATGTTGGATGGGAGGGGGAGCGATGCTAACTTTCAGAGAAGAGTCGGAGCAATTCGGGCGCGTAGGTCTTTGAGACGGGTATGTTGTTGGCGTTGGGTACGTCCATTTCGGCATATACGCCCTCTGAGGTGCGGCGGATTATCTTGATTTTACTAAGGTTGACCAAATAAGAGCGGTGGCAGCGGACCAGTCCGTTGCTGCTGCACATTTTCTCTACGCCTTTCAGCGTGTTGCGAAGGCTGTAGCGGATGAGCTTGCCGCCATCGTCATAGAGGATGTTCACATAGTTTCCCGCCGACTCGAGCGAGACCACCCTGTCGACACTTACCACCAGCTTGGTGTTTCCTTTCTCATCGTTGAAACGAATCATACCGGCATCGTTGCGCTCTACCCCTTTGCGTATTTCAACGAGCTGATGTTCTACTTCGGAAAGCTGAATCGACAGGTCTTTCAATATCATGGCCATGAGGAAAATGACATAAGGAATGGCGTTGAGACAAAGGTATGAAAGCATGGCGCTGGGCAGCAGGTCGAAATAGGGCCGGTGGAGTAGAATGGAGAGGAAAAGGTCTAAAAAGAGACTGGTGATAATCATCTCAAACAGCATCCAGATGAAGTATTCGGTTTTGCTGAGCGTATGGGAGAAAGGAACGAAACAAAGGATGCAACGGCTGAGCAGCACGGTCACCAGTTCAATGGCTGCCATGATGGGTAAACAAAGGCTCGCGCTGTTGTCCCAGCCCTGGCTCCAGCCATCGTAAAAGCTAAGAGATGGACTAAAAATGGTGACAAACAGAATGACATACACCGGCAGGGCCAGGCAGAAAACCAGATTGGGTTTGAATTGGTAGTATAGTTCGCTAATTCTCATTTTATGAAAAGGGTCTTCTTTCGCTTCCTCAACCAGGGAAATAGGTCGTAAAAGGAGTCAAAGTCTTTGGATAATTTCACGCCCAATCCTTGCTTGTAGGGAAGCTCAGTACGGGTATAGTAGCTGGTATTGGTGCGGTGGAATCCGTAGAAGTCAAAGTAGGGATTGAATTTGTAACCTATCTCCACGTCGCCCACTAAGGTGCTGTTCTGCTCCAGTTCCAACTCGTTGTTGCTATAGCCAAAGGTGGACTCGAAGTAGAGGTTGTTCCAACGCTTGCTGATGCCCACGTCAAGTTGACTCTGCTGGTTGGTGGTGGCGGCCTGGTACTTGATGTCCACGTCCACAAACTTAATCATGCTGGAGAGGAGGCTGCCGGCAGTATTGGTAATCATACTAATGCTGTTGAAACCGCCCTCGTCGGCATCATTGCTGGCCCCTACCGAGGAGAAAGAACCCAGCAGCAACAGCGAGATGGACTGGTTGAGCATCTCCAGTTCGTTGTTTTTGTCAATATAAGAGAATACCTGCTCCGAGACACTCTGCTCGGCGTTGGGAAGCCGGATGTCGAATTTGATGGAGGGGTCCTGCAAGGTGCCAGAAAGGGTAATGACGTCCTGCACTTGCACGTAGGAGTCGTTGGTGATGGTGGAGACCGAGTTGTTCATCAGCGATGCCAAGTTGGTGCGTAGATTGTAGACAGCGTTCAGGTTGAAACGAGCGTCGTCGATGTTGCCAGGGAAGTTGATTGTGCTACCCTCTTCGATGTTGAAGTTCTTGCTCACCAACTGCATGAGTGAAAGTTTGAAGTTACCCGAGGTGAATTCGTAGTCTCCCAAGATGTTGGGTGGATTGTTGTTGTGAATGCTAATCTGAATGTCGCCTTGACCCACCGCGTTGACGTTCACGCCCAATTGGTCAAAGTCCATCGGCAAAAATAGGCTCATGCCTGGCGTAACGGTCAGGTTGAGCAGCAGGTCGAAGTTGGTGTTGCTTGCTTTGGCTGTGGTGGTGGGGGTAATGCGTTGGGTGGGATTGTTGGAGATAAAGGTGATGAATTGACTGTTCTCCGACACCTGGAGTGAGTTGTCGATGGGCACGTACAATTCGCTACCGTTGATGGTGGAGGCGGTGGCCGTGATGTTGATGTTGTCGATAGGACCTGTGATGCGCCCGTTGGCCGAGGCCAGCACATTGCCGTAGAAGCTGTTGAGGTCGCTCATCTCTTTGTCTATCACCAACAACTTCGGGGTGTTGACACCGAGGTCTAATATAAATTTGCCATCGCTCAGGGCTATGTTGCCGTTGGCGGTTAGAGTGTTGGAAAGTCGATCGTGGATTAAAAAATTCTTGAGAAGCAAGGAGTCGTTGACGATGTTGACCTCGTTGTTGAATAAATAGGTGACTCCTGTGGAGGTGAGCTCCAGTAGGCCGTCGTTGATGGTTAGGGTGCCGTTTACCATGGGGTGGGAGAAGGTCCCTTTCACTATCAAGTCCCCGTCAAGGTTGCCGTCGATGTTGGAAGAGAAGTTTTTCACAAAAGGACGGATGGTCTGCAAGGCAACATTTTCTATGCCCAGGTCAAAGTCTAAATTGGGGTCTTGAGTGGCCATGGAAACCGCGCCATGCACCTCGATGGGATAGTGAAATTCACCATCTCTGAAATGCTCAGCCTGCAGGTCTACATGGATTTTCTTTTCGGTGGCGGCGTAGTTAGAATTAATGCTCACTTGGCCGGCTTCCTGTCCGTTCACCACGCAGTCGTCCACGATAAGGTCGGCATCAAAATAAGGCTTGCTGTTCAGCCCCCTGACGTTAAAATTGCCACTCAGTCTTCCGTTTAATGCAATTAAGTGGCTAGGTATGAATATGCTGTCTAAATGGTCCAAGATAAAGTTGTTGAAAGTGGCTTTCACCAGATCTGTTTCTTTTCCCTGTATCATGGCATTGACTGCAACCGACTGTCCGAGGCCGTAGACTCTAAGGTTGTCCACCAGCAGCCGCTCACTATTCATTTTGACACCATCGGGACATACCAGCGTCCACCGCTCGCCGCCAGCATAGAAAGTGGGTTTGGTTATCATCAGCTTGTTGTCGGTGGTGGAGCTGTTGAGAAAAAACTCCAGATCGCCTTGGTTCAGAAGGTTGGAGTTGTTGTCGTTCCATTGCAGCCCCAGGGTGCTGATGGTGGTGCTGAGGTTGGTTCGGATATTGATATTGTTGGTCAAGGCCATCTCACCCACCATGAAGCTGCCAGCACGTAAGTTGAGTTGGTAGTTTTCACCAACGGTATTGCTGTTGAAGCCGATGTCCTCAACCCTGATGTTGTTGAACGCCACATAGTCCGAGCGGAAGACCGTCTTCAGCACCTCTCCATAGTTGTAGCTGCCGTGGCAGGAGGTGCCTGCGGCTATCGTAATACCAGGAATGACCTTTTGGAATGAGTTGTCGAGGTCGTTCCAAAAGATGTCGAAGTCGAAATTGTCTTTGTATAGTGGTGACAGATCGGCCGAGTCGGCATGCTTGTAGGGGTTGAAGTAAATGGGCAGATATCGGTCGCTGAAGTCTCTCACCACCAGCGGTAGGTCTTCGTATTTGAAATAGCCGTTCAGTCTCATTGAGGCCCAGTCGCTATTAAGCACAAAGTCTTTCTTGCCTTGAACATTCACCACCGTTAGGTCAAGGTTGTCCATGCCAATCTCCCTGTTGTCCAATGTCAAGCGTGTGTCGCGCAGTACCATTGAACCCGAGAGGTCGTCTAAGTTCTTTCCAGTCACATTGGCTTTGAGGTGGGTGCTGAGCAGCATGTTGCTATCTGAAGTTATCAGTTTCAGTTTGGTCAGATGTACTTGGTCTAAGAAAAGGTCGGCTGTGGCTGTCAGGTTGGCCATATTCACGCTGGCTTCTAAGTCCAGCCCTATCAGCGTATCCTCTATTACGATGTCGGTGCTGGCAAGCTGTTGGGCTATGTCGGCCGAGATGGTAGTGCGCTTGATGTTATTGCCTCTGAAGTGGGTGTCATAGAGGCGACCTTCCAGCGAGGCATCCATCTTTTTGGGGTCCAAGCTGGTGCCTTGGAAGGTGATGTGAAATCCCGTGCGTGACACCCATTCGTTGGGGAGCAGCGAGCGCAAGCCTATGGTGCGGGAGTCGAGGCTACCCATGTAAACGTAGTCGCGCAACGTAGAGTCGTAGCGTATCGAGGCCTGCGCCTCTAAGTCGCCAATCATCGAATTGAGATTCACAAAGGCCTGACAGTCTCTGGCACCTCCGGTAAACTGGGCATCAATGTCTATAACTGCCATTTTCTGTATCAGCTCAGGCATAATCATTTTGATGGGCTCGGGGTGTTGAATTGAGGCAAGGTCTTCGTAGTTGGTGTGGACGCGGTTAACCAACACGTCGAAGGTGGTCTTGCCAATGTCGGGCAGTCCCTTCACGGTGCCGTTGACTAGAGCATAGCTGCTTTGGCCGAAGGTGACGGCCATGTTTACGGTGTGCAAGTCGGCAATGGTGCCGTAGGCTTGGCCTATGGCCGTGACTTGGGCGTTAATGCCCCACAGGGTGGGAGCCCAATAGGCGGCATCGCAGAGGTTCACGTCGGTACCATCCTTCAAGGTTAGGGTGTGTTTGACGGTGTTGCAGTAGTCTGCCATCTCCTCCCAGCCGTGGTAGGACAACTCGGCATCGGCAAAGATTCGGCTGTTGTCGGTCTGCAAGTCTAAATTGGTGGCTCTGATGACATGTGGCGACACTTCGATGTCGGCCGAAAGGTCTACGACATGCTGTCCCGAGGCTTCTGTGGTGCTGAAACTGACGATGCGGCAGGTGATACTGTCGTTGTCTACCCGCACATGACGGAAATGACCCGTGGTGCCGTAGAATCGCATGTGTGGAATACTCACCCCATTGGGATAGGTGACCATGTTGGCAGGCTCTGGCAGGTCTTGCAGGTAATCGACATTGCGTAGCCGTACCTCACCCACTTCCACAATGAAATGGCTGTCGCTGGGTGGGGTGGGCTCGGCACCTTCGGCAAAATAATTGATGATAAAATCGAGGTTGGTGCCCATCTTTCCATCGGGATATTTGATGGACTCGAAGTGGTAGCGGCCGTTGCGTATCGCCACACGGTCTATTTTTAGGTGGTTGCCATTGAGAGGGAACCGCTTGAACCGACAGGTAATTCGGTCGCCGTAGTAGAGGGTGTCGTTGGTGGGTGAGATGAGTTCTATCTTGTCTAAGATAAGGTGGCTGAAAGGATTGGCATGCAGGGCTCCGATGCGCACTTTTCCTCCCCATTCCTTGCTGAAATAGCTGCCTGCAGCAGCCCCCAAGGTGGACTGAACGATAGTGGTATTGAGTAGCGCAACAAGTAGGTAGAGAGCCAAGAAGAGATACAAGAAGACCTTCCCGATAGTTCTCCCTACTTTATTGTTAGTATTGTTAGATTTAGTTTTCTGCATCTTTTCTGTTGGCCATTCAGGAGAGGCCTCCGCGTCCGCTCCCTTCACGCACGATTAATTTATAATAACGCCATCTCCACTAAAATATTTTGCCTCCAGCCAAATTTTTAAGCACAATCATGAATCCAATACAAGCAACTGAATAAAAGAGTGTCAATTACTCAGAATGATTAGAAACGATTCTGAGAAATAAATATCAAATACTCAATAATATAGATTCAAGTTCGCCTACTATCTGCTGTAGAAACAACAACACTTTGTTGACGATTGTTCCACATTTGCATTCACCCCCGATGCAGTTTTTCGTGTGTAACTCCACTCTTCCTTAATGGTAACTTCTCCTATTAGATTAGGTTTACATTACTATTTGACTATATTTATATTATTAAAGTTAATCTAAATAGAATCTAAAAATAAACAAAATCTAAATTAAATCTAATATAAATAGAGGAAAAACCACAACTTTTCTAGCGCTTAAGGGGGGAGTATGTTTTTCTCATTATAGATATCTGGATTATCTGTCTGACCGAAATCTGTCGTGATTATTTTTGGGGTTTCTTTTCAGTATGTCGGAAAAAAAATGTATTTTTGTTGGCTAATAAAAACAATTTATTATGTTGCAACTACAATATATTAAGGAACATACAGAAGAAATTATCGAACGCCTCAAGATTAAGAATGTTGAAAATGTGGAGGAACGCATTCAGGAAATTATCGCGCTGGACGAAAAGCGTCGCAACCTGCAGCAGCGTTCCGACTCGGTGAAGGCTGAACAGAATGCCTTGGCAAAGGAGATTGGCATGCTCTTCAAACAGGGCAAACGCGAGGAGGCTGAGGCAAAGAAGGCCCAAACCACCGACCTGAAGGCTCAGGAAAAGGAGCTGATGGAGGAGCAAACCGCCATCGAGGCCGAGCTGAACGCTAAACTAATTTCGCTGCCAAATGCGCCCCATATCACCGTGCCTAAAGGCAAGAGCGAGGCTGACAATGTTGTGGTGGCAGAGTTTGGCATTAAGCCACAGTTGCCTGAAGATGCGTTGCCCCATTGGGACCTCTGTGCCAAATACGACATCGTGGATTTTGAGCTTGGCAATAAGATTACGGGTGCTGGTTTTCCTGTCTATAAGGGAAAAGGGGCCCGTCTTCAGCGTGCTCTCATCGATTTCTTCCTTGATGAGGCTGTCAAGGCTGGCTATGTTGAGATTATGCCTCCGCTGATGGTCAACGAGGCCAGTGGCTTAGGCACCGGTCAGTTGCCCGACAAGGAGGGCCAGATGTATGCCGTGCCTCTGGATGGTTTCTACATGATACCTACTGCTGAGGTGCCCATCACCAATATCTATCGCAACACCATCGTGAGTGCCGACCGTTTCCCCATCAAGCATGTGGGCTACTCGGAGTGTTTCCGTCGCGAGGCAGGCAGTTACGGCAAAGATGTGCGTGGCTTGAACCGCCTGCATGAGTTCAGCAAGGTGGAGATTGTGGTTGTTGAACATCCCGACCGTTCCTATGACACCCTTGAGGAGATGAAAAAACATGTCGGTGGCCTGCTCGACAAATTGGGACTTCCGTACCATATACTAAAGCTGTGTGGAGGCGACATCAGCTTCACTTCGGCCATGACTTTCGATTTTGAGGTGTGGAGTGCCGCACAAAAGAGATGGTTAGAGGTTTCCTCGGTTTCCAATTTTGAGACTTTCCAAGCCAACCGCATGAAGCTTCGCTTCAAAGACAGCGATGGCAAGATGAAGTTGGCACATACCCTCAACGGAAGTGCCTTGGCTCTGCCCCGCATCGTGGCCGCCCTGCTGGAGAATAACCAGACCCCCGACGGCATTTTGATGCCAGCGTGCCTGCATCCTTACTTGCATTTCGATAAGATTGACTAAGTGCGTATTTGTCGGTCATGCTTGTGGCCGTCTCTACCAATAACAAAGAGCCATGAATGGGAGCAAAACCATCCATGGTTCTTTTTTTGTTGCGTCTCGTAAAGTCTAAACAAAAAAAGGTCCCACCACCGTGGGACCCAGATATTCAATCATGAAACACATTCATTTTTAGAAATGGAAGCCGATGCGCAGGGCAAGTTCGCCAAGGTGGCGTTGCTCAACAGAGTAGCTGGCTTCGTTTCCGCTGTAGGAACGTGAGGTATACTCGATGCGGTGTTTGCCAAGGTCAATGTAATAGAGGCCCACGGTGACGTTTTCGCCCAGATAGGTACCGGCACCAAAAGTCCAAGAGAGGGCACCATTGATTTTGTAAGAGTAGTGCATGAAATTTTCGCTGCCGTTATGGGGGACACCCTTGTAGCCGTTGCCTGCGATAATCATCACGTCGTAGCCAAGGCTGGCTTCAGCAAAGGGGCGGATGATGTCGGTGAGGTCGTAGCGATATTTCAAACCCACCTGCAGGGGGATATTGAAATAGTTGGGAACTTTGGGGAGGGCCTGGAGGGAGTCGTTGAGGGGGTTGTTGTCATAGATGTCGCGATACTTGGCCTTGGTGGAATTCCAGAGGAAGCTGCCCTCGACATAGGGCAGGAGCCAATGGTTGGCTCCGACATCAAGCCACATGCCCACGCGGAGCGAGGCACCGATGCCGGCGGAGGCACCATTGGCAATATTGGTACGATTGATGGGAGTGAATTGTCCATAGGGCATCAGGTCTACCGCATTGTTGAATTCTGCAACGGGTAGGAAACCGTTGAAATAGCCAGAGAACTCAAGTTCCTGAGCCTGTGAACCAAAGCCAGCAAAAACCATGGCAATGGCCACACATAATCCTTTGAAATAGTTACGTTTACTCATAGTCATTTTTTTTATTTTGAAATACAAATATAGTAATTTTATTTTATATTCAGAAAAAAATCTTTTTTTTTCGTATTTTTGTAGGAACATTTAATAATTAATTAAACTCTTAGCACCTTGAAACGCAGTTTTTTACACATTATTTCGTTGGCCGTTTGCATGGCATTTTCCACTATTGCCTCGGCCCAAGTGGATTTTACTCCCATTTTCACTCAGATTCGACTGGAGGCCCGTGCCGACTTCGACTACTACCACAATACCTCCAACAATCCCGGAATTGATGACGATAACCCCTACGGATTCCATGGACGCTACTTCAACATGGTCATTGGTGGTCCTCTGGGAGACAAGTTCAGCTATTTCTTCCGCCAGCGCATCATCGCCAATCCCGGTAGTGTGAGCTTTTTCGACAACACCGACTTCCTCTACATCAACTATATGCCCAGCAAGAATTGGATGATACGTATGGGTAAGGATGCCTTGGCCGTCGGTGGCTTTGAGTATGACGCACCTCCTATCAATGTCCTCTTCAATACCTATTATTGGAACAATTTCTATTGCTTCCAGCCTGCCATTGCTGCTGCCTATAAGAGCGACAACGGCAAGCAGATGGTGCTGATGCAGGTGGGCAACTCGCCCTACGTCTACTATGGTGCCAACTTAGGCTATGGCCTTGGCAGCGAATGGAAGAGCGGCCTGATGTCGTTCAACTTGTTCTATAGTGGCGACTTCGGCCATTATAAGATGCTCAACTCGGTGAACTTCTTCCAGCGCCCCGACCGCAAAATGATGAACTACATCGCTATCGGACAGAAACTGGTCTATGACCGCTGGGATATCTATCTCGACTTGATTCACCATGCCAACGCTATCAACGATTGGGGTAAGAATTTTGCTGTGGTCAGCTGTGCCAACCTATATTTCAAAAATGGACTGAATTTCTTTGCCAAAGGGGCTTGGGAACAGAACAAATCTAATGAGAACCTGCCCGGTTTCGGTTTTGGACAGAATATCGCTCTTGGCTACTATGACTGTTTTGGTGAGGCAGGCACCACCTATCTTACCTATGGTGTGGGTTTGGAGTATCACCCCAAGATTTGCCCCGATTTCCGCTTCCATGCCTTCGTGGCCGACTGCCGCACTACCCGTCCCGATCCTATGATCGACGGCAATACCTATTTTGAGAACTCCCTTCAGCTGAACATGGGTATCACTTGGGACATGGATGTACATCGCATGCTCAAGGAACGCATGACCAAGGCTCTGCAGGAGAACAAGTCGGTCATAGAGTAACAAGAAACATGTTTTTCGAAGATCATTAACAGCCTTCAAAATCACAAATATGGAACACAATTATCACACCCCTCGGCCCAAGACGACCCAATATGCCCGCAGCGTGGAGGCCTTCTTTAAGCGACTCGAGCACCGCCTCAAATTGGCGTCTCCCATTAAGTTTACCAGCAAACGCTCATTAGAGGCCATTATCTTTTTGGTCTTCTTTATTGGATTTTTCTGGGTTCTGGCTTATAAGATGACCTTGCCCCATATGCTTAACACCTTCATGCAGACGGCTTATCACCTGCTATTAGAGACGGTCTTCTACATCATGGCCATTTGCGTGCTGATGGGGGCTATTGGTAAGTTGTTGATTGAGTTTGGGGTGGTGCGTCTGTTGGAGAATATCCTGCGACCGTTGATGAAGCCCATCTACAATCTCCCTGGTGTGGCTGCTTTGGGTGCCATCATGACTTTCCTCTCCGATAATCCTGCCATCATCTCTCTGGCACAAAACAAGAACTTTGCCCAGTATTTTAGAAAATACCAGTTGGTTTCCCTCACCAATTTCGGCACAGCATTCGGCATGGGCCTTACCGTGCTGGCCTTCATGACTGGTCTTGGCTATGGCAAGGGCGCTCTGGTGGGCGTGATGGGTGCCATCATTGGCAGCATTGTTTCTACCCGTTTGATGCAGCGTTTCACCCTCAAGAGTTATCCTGAGTTGGATTTCCCAGTCACCGACTACCAAGGCGACGAACAACAAATTTCCTATAAGTCAGAGGGTTCGGTCTTCCAGCGTTTTCTTAACTCGCTGTTGGATGGCGGTAAGGATGGTGTAGGTATTGGCTTTGCCATTATCCCAGGTGTGCTCTGTATCTCCACCATCGTCATGATGCTTACCTTTGGTCCCGATTCCGCTACTGGGGCTTACACAGGAGCCGCCTACGAAGGCGTTCCTATCATCACTTGGTTGGCCGACAAGATTAACATTATCTTTTATTGGCTCTTTGGCTTTGAGAGTGGTGCGCTTGTCTCTTTCCCCATCACCGCGTTGGGTGCCGTGGGCGCTGCCATCGGACTGGTGCCCCGTTTCATTACCGAGGGCATCATCAACAACAATGCCATTGCCGTTTTCACCGCCATGGGCATGTGTTGGAGTGGCTATCTTTCAACTCACACCGCCATGCTGGACGCGCTCGGCTACAGAAAACTAATAGGAAAAGCCATCGGAGCCCATACTATTGGTGGACTTTGCGCAGGTATAGCTGCCCATTGGCTGTATGTGTTGTTGGCACTAATATTTTAATAATAAAGGTATTACCTTTGTGTTAATAAAAATATTTTGCACAAATGCACTTTATTTCATTTTTTGTTCGTATTTTTGCAAAACATTTATAACCCTAAAAACAAAAATAGAAATGGCTTACAAAATTACTGACATCTGTGTTGCTTGCGGTACTTGCATCGACCAGTGCCCCGTCGGAGCTATCTCCGAAGGTGACATCTACAAGATTGATCCCGACACTTGCGCTAGCTGTGGTACTTGCGCTGACGCTTGCCCCACTGGAGCTATCGTAGAAGCTTAATACACTCAGATGTAGCTACAGAAGAAGCCTCGCAATCCTGCGGGGCTTTTTCTTTTTCCCAAGAATCGGTCAGGCCATTCTGGCGGCTGCCTTCGTTGGGGGATTTCTTTAGTTTTTACTGGTTGTCGTATTTCTGCACTTCGTCGTGGAAGAACTCAAGTTGCACACCCGCTTGGGCAAAGAGCTCCTCACTCTCCGCTCCGGCGTGGTATTTACGCTCGCAGACTACCCGTTTGATACCACAGTTGATAATAAGCATTGCGCATGTGCGGCAAGGGGTCATGCGACAATAGAGGGTGGCCCCGTCCAACGCGATGCCACGGCGGGCGGCTTGGCAGATGGCATTCTGCTCAGCATGAACGGTACGCACGCAATGGGTGGTAATGTTGCCATCCTCGTCGATGGATTTGCGGAAGAGGTGTCCCACTTCGTCGCAATGGGGCAGACCTGAGGGGGAACCCACATAGCCCGACACTAGCAGTTGACGGTCTTTGACAATAACGCAGCCGCTACGGCCACGATCGCAGGTGGCACGTTTGGAGACGGTGTTGGCCAGTTCCATGAAATACTCATCCCAGCTGGGACGTTGGTAAAGGATTTGTTTCAATACCTCTTGCACTTGTTCATGGAGTTGCTCGATGGTGCCGCCATTGTCAAAACGGTAGTCGGCATGTGCTATACAATAACCCAGATTCTGCTTGTTGGGGTCGTCGTTATCCATCTCGCGTTGCTCGTTGGCCAGGAAGGTGGCATAGTCGATGTGGTCGGTCTCGCTGCCCCTGATTACCACGCGGTCGTAACGCACCTTGGGGTCGGCATCCACGGCAAAGAGGTAGAAATTGGGCTTATTCCTTAGGGCTTCTACTTCACCTGGAGTACGGATGCTCTCGATGATGCAGTTCTTGCCCGAAGTCTGTGCCTGGGCATATAGCTGCTCCACAATCCAAGAGGGGCTATGTTGGGCACGGAGGTCGTTGCCCACAAGGGTCATGCTGTCGCGGTTGACAGGCATGCCTCGACGCTCTATTTCCTCGATGAGAAAGGCACGTACAGAGTAGTGGACAAAACCTTTTTTTTGAATCAGATAGTCCACTATGGTGCCTTTGCCGGCGCCCAAAGTGCCTGTAATTCCTATGGTAATCATTACACTTTGTATTTATAATCCAACTTGGACAGCTCTTCGTTAGCCTTGACAATTTTTTTCTTGAGGCCTTGCTTGTAGGCGAGGACTTTTTCTTGCAAGGCAGGGTTGTTGACGGCCATAATCTGCAACGCCAATACGGCTGCATTCTGGGCTCCATTGATGGCCACGGTGGCTACGGGGATTCCCGGAGGCATCTGCAGGATGGCAAAGGTGGCATCCAGACCTTCTAAGACGCTGCCCTTGATAGGCACCCCGATGACGGGTAGGGGAGTCTCGGCAGCGATGACGCCAGGAAGGGCGGCAGCCATACCGGCTCCGGCAATAATCACTTGGATTCCTCGTTTGTGGGCGTTGCGGGCAAAGTCGGACACTTCGGCTGGGGTACGGTGGGCCGACAGGGCATTCACCTCAAACGGAATCTCCATTTCTTCTAAAAACTGACAGGCTTTCTCCATGACCGGCAGGTCGCTGGTGCTGCCCATGATGATACTAACTAATGGATTCATATTTCTCTTATATATTTTCAATTCTAATAACAGGCATGGGTGTCTTGGAACGGGGTTGACCCTCTTCGCCTCGGTATATCTGCCAAGCTCGGAGAATCACGTCTGGTTTGGCACCCTCATATAGCACCATGTATACTGCCTGGGCGATAGGCATCTCTACGCCCAACTTCTTACGGATGTTCTCCAAGCTCTTGACAGCATAGTAACCTTCGGCCACCATCTGCATCTCAAGCATGGCAGACTTGACGCTGTAGCCCATGCCTATCATGGTGCCCAGCGTGCGGTTGCGGCTAAACTGCGAATAGCAGGTCACCAGCAGGTCTCCTAAGAATGGTGGAAGCAGCTCCGAGGTCATTTTCAGTTCTCTGTCGGGCTGCATCAGGTGGTAAAAAAGCTGCATTTCAGCCATAGAGTAACTCACCAGCACAGCCATCAGATTATCACCTCCTCCTATTCCTTTGCAGAAACCAGCAGCTACGGCATAGACATTCTTCAATGCTGAGGCAAACTGGATGCCGCGCAAATCTTCGGAGAGACTCAGGTTGATATAGCGGCAGCGGAGCTGGCTACGTACCGTCTCGGCCAACTGGTGGTTCTGCGAAGCTACTGTCAAAAAAGTGAGTTTCTCGCGGGCAATCTCCTCGGCATGGGTGGGCCCGCTGATGACACAAACGTGGTCGTTGGGAACCTGGTAGACATGCTCCAAGTAATCGGTAACCACCTCGTCGGAATAAGAAATGAATCCCTTGATGGCAGAAACCAGGTATCGAGTTCGTAAAAGAGCTGGGTCTACCGACTGGAGAGCGTCATGAAGGTAGGCAGTGGGAATGACCAAGTAGACGTACTCGCACTTTTCCACCACCTCTTGGGCAGTCTCTACCACGGTGATGTGTTCCATGTTGAAAGCCACCTCGCCCAAATATCGATTATTGCGGCCTCGTGAGGCCAAGGTCTTCCTGATTTCAGGCTCTCGTACAAACCAGCACACGTGTGCATCGGGTTGTTCCAAGAGCAGTTTTACAATTGCTGTGGCCATCGAGCCACTACCAAGGACTCCTATCATATTACCATAGTATTAAGAAACTGTTTAGTGTTAGTTCTCAGTTCTTCTCATAGAACTAAATGGTATCTTTCCCTTCTCCTTTTCAGAGGAATTATTATAGTTATTTGAGATTCTTTAAGATTTCGAGGGTGAGATTCCAGAACATCTCAACAGTCTTGATTTCAATCTTCTCGCCGGGGGCATGCACACCGCGGAGGGTGGGACCATAGCTAATCATATCCATCTTGGGATATTTCTCACCAATCAGGCCGCACTCTAAACCAGCATGGATGGCGCGGACAATGGGGTCGTGGCCGAACATGCGCTTGTAGGTCTCCACGCCCACTTTCAGCACCTTACTATCGGGGTTGGGTGTCCAGCCGGGGTAGCCGTCGCTGTGGCTGACATGAGCTCCTATCATGCGGAAGGTGGACTCTATCTTCTGGGCGGCAGCCAATTTGGCACTCTCCACCGAGCTTCGCTGACTGGTGCAGATGTGTATTTGCTTGTTATCCATCTTTACCGAGGCAAGGTTGGTGGAGGTTTCCACAAAGTTCTCAATTTCACGGCTCATGGCTAGCACACCATGGGCGCAGGCAAAGAGTGCGTCGAGCAGGTTGTGGTGTGTCTTTTCATCAATCAAGCAGGAAGGCATCTCGGTCTTTACCAACTCTATTGTCAAACCGGGCTCGGTGCTGCGGAACTCAAACTGCAGATTGGTGGCGAAAGTCTCCACTATTTCTTTCAGTTCAGATACATGCTCGGGCAGTACCACAATATCGGCCCAAGCTTCGCGGGCGATGGCATTGCGCAGGTTGCCACCATCGATGCGGGCAAGACCGATTTTGCATTTCTCTGTTGCGTTCCAAAGAATACGGTTGAGTAGTTTGTTGGCGTTGCCACGACCTTTGTTGATGTCGTCACCGCTGTGACCACCTTGCAGTCCGTAAACACGGATTCGAAAAGCCGCTACTCCCGAAGGGACAGGACGCGTAGTATAGTCGATGTCGGCCACGGTGTCGATGCCGCCGGCACAGCCAATGCAGTATTCTCCCTCATCCTCATCGTCGAAGTTGAGCAGTATGTTGCTCTTCAGCCAGTCGGTGTGGAGGTTGCTGGCACCCGTGAGGCCGGTCTCCTCATCCACGGTGAAGAGGCATTCCAGCGGACCATGCTGGATGCTCTTGTCGTCCAAAATGGCCAAAGCAGCGGCTACGCCGATGCCATCGTCAGCGCCCAAAGTAGTGCCGTTGCCCACCAACCAGCCATCTTCCACATAGGCTTCGATGCCTTGGGTGAAGAAATCAAACTGTTTGTCGCCATTCTTCTCGCACACCATGTCCATGTGGGCCTGCAGGCATACCCCGGGGGCATTCTCGTAGCCTTGGTAGGCGGGTTTGCGAATCAGCACGTTGCCCACTTCGTCGGCGAGGGTCTCATAGCCGTGGTCATGACCGAATTTTTGTAAGTATGCCGAAACCTTCTCTTCGTGCTTGGAAGGTCTGGAAATGTTCATCAGTTCACCGAAATGCTGCCACACTTTGGCAGGTTGTAGATTTATCAAAGCATTGTTCATATAATGTCGGTATTAGTTATTTGCGTTTATTTGTCTTTCGATATTTTCTCTTCTAGTATTAGTATGTGAGCAGGTCGGGTTAAAAGTGGTGCGGCTTTACATCACCACAACTTTTTGTCCCATCTGGTTGCCCACGCGTACAACATAGATTCCTCGGTTCACCGCCGTGCTCCATTCCGCCCTTTGGCGACTGTCACGATGAGCCACTATGCGTCCCATCAGGTCATAAATGGCCACCACGCTATTCTCGCACCCTTTCACCACGATACGGCCAGCTTCGCTATAGACAATGGCGGTGGCGGATTCAAGGGTACGGATTCCCGAAGGGTCATAGCCGTGGTAGCTGGTGTCGGGCTCCAAGCCTATGATGGCACCATGCCATTGGGTGAAATCGCTGTTGTTGGGTCTCATGGCATCCAGTTTGAAAAAACCGTCGGCAGATCCATTCCAACCCCAGTTGATGTGGAATAGGTTGGAGTCGATAGCATCGGAGAAATAGCCGTCGAGAATATAGCCATGGCCCGAAGTACCGCTATGGCCGTCATCGCTGTCGTCCTTGGCCCAGCCGGCATAGTAGATAGGCATGCTGTCGGCCAAGCTATTGTAGAGCATCTGCAACCAAAGGCTGTCACTATGCACCGAGTCGCGCATGCCGGCATAGCTGAACTTATATCCAAAATGGCGCGGAATACGGGTGTCGGCCCCCACCGTGGCAGAGAGGTGCAGGCTGGTGTCGTAGGTGGCATATTCTGGCAGCGACCAGCAACCGCTCCCGTCCAGGCCGTAATTCATGTCCAATGACACACCCAAATGGTAGAGAAGGGTGGAAATGGCATTGACAACGGAGTCGGGGCTGTTGATGACGGCATAGTTATCCATGTGTTTCCAGTCGTAGTAGGTATGTTCGAAGTCGGCCGACTGCTCGCCCCATTGCCAGTTGCCATAGGCGGCAGGATTGTCGGCCCCATTATAGGAATGTTGGCCGAAACCGTGCACGGGGTAGTCCCAATAGTTCATAATCATGCCAAAAGCAGTGGCCACACAACCTGTCACCGAGCCACCCGGACACCGGCGGTTGTAGGGGTCGCTTTGTCCCCAAACCATGCCACCCAGCAGGCGGTTGATGATGTCGTTGTATAGGTCTCCCTTTGCCTCAAAACGTTGTACAGCCTCGTTGATAGCCTTGCCGCTGGCCAACTGTTCCCACTTGTGCTGCAGGACCTTGCTGGCGCAGGTGCCAGCCTCTTGGGCTGAGGCTATCTGATGGCTGTACTGCTCTAAATGAAAGCGCACAGCAGGATTCATCTCCAAGGCCCCCTCATCGGAGAAAGCTAGGACGGGGGCGGCTGCGTCGTCGCCACTCACCACCACAAAGCCTTCACGGTTGCCATCGGCAATAGCATAATTGAACACATAGATATGGGATATGCCCACCTCGGCGGTCACATCTTTCAGTAGGCATTCGGCATTGGGGTTCATCCTTGCCTTGTTTTGCTGCGACAGTTCCCAACTGTAGAGCTTGGCTGCTGTCAGGGCCACCTGATGCGCACGCTGTGCGTCCACAGGGGCCGCCATCGTAGCCATCGAGACCAGAACTGCCAACAATACGACTGATAACTTTTTCATAAACGATAGTTTTTTATTTAAAATAAGAGACACCGCTCTCGAAGATTTCTTGGTCTTGTTCTCCATAGATATTCAGGTAGGTGCCTTCGCGGCGACGTTCGCTGTGAGCCATCTTACCCAGCACACGGCCGTCAGGACTGGTGATGCCTTCAATGGCCATGTAGGAGCCGTTCATGTTGTAGGGTACTTCCATGGTCACTTTTCCTTCGAGGTCGACATACTGGGTGGCCACTTGGCCGTTGGCAAAGAGTTGGTCGAGGCATGCCTGCGGTGCCACAAAACGGCCCTCACCGTGTGAAATGGGCACCACATAGTTCTTGCCCAACTCGGCCTTACGCAGCCAAGGTGAGAGGTTGCTCACCACCTGGGTGTTGGCTATCATGCTTTGGTGGCGACCAATGGTGTTGAAGGTCAGGGTGGGGGAGTCGGCCTGTTGCTGGCAGATTTCGCCATAAGGCACCAGGCCCAGTTTTACCAAAGCCTGGAAACCGTTGCAAATGCCCAGCATAAGTCCGTCGCGCTCTTTCAGCATCTGCATCACCGCATCGGCAATCTGTGGATTGCGGAAGACGCTGGTGATGAACTTGGCGCTGCCTTCAGGTTCGTCGCCTGCCGAGAAACCGCCGGGAATCATCACCATCTGACTTTCGTTGATGGCTTTGGCGTAGGCTGCCACACTCTCAGTAATCTGGCTGGCATTCTGGTTGCGGAAAACCAAGGTCTCCACCTCGGCACCTGCACGCAGAAAGGCACGGGCAGAGTCATATTCGCAGTTAGTGCCCGGGAAAACGGGAATGAATACCTTGGGTTTGGCCACCCTGTTCCGGCTATGCATCACATTTTTTGCTTTGAAAAGTTTGGGCTCTTCAAAGTTCTTCACTTCGGAACGGCTCTTTGTGGGGAAGATGTCTTCCAACGTGTTAGTCCACGACTGTAACATCTCGTCCATGGCTATTACCTCACCGGCCACCTCAAAGGTGCCCTTGTCAGTCACGCGGCCAATCTTGCGGGCCACGGCGGGCAGGTCGCCACAGTTGGCCACTTCCACCACAATGGCTCCATATTTCTTTTCAAACAATTCTTCGGTCTCAAATTTACCATCGAAGACAACACCCAGGCGGTTGCCAAAGGCCATCTTGCTGACAGCCTCGGCTATGCCGCCGAAACCTACAGCGTAAGCCGACTGCACCGCACCACGGTCAACGGCATGGTAGAGGGCACCATACATGGCCATCAGTTGCTTATAGTTGGGCATACCCATCTTGTCGGGTTTGATTTCCAACAGATAGAGGTAGTTGCCAGCCTTTTTCAACTCGGGGGTGACCACTTGGTGGATATTGCCGATGCCCACGGCAAAACTGCACAGCGTGGGAGGTACGTCGATGTCGTTGAAGGTGCCACTCATGGAGTCTTTGCCTCCAATGGCAGGCAACTTCAGTCCCATTTGGGCACTATAGGCACCCAGCAAGGCTGTTAAGGGCTGCCCCCAACGGTAAGGATCTTTGCCCAGTTTCTTGAAATATTCTTGGAAGGTGAGGCGGATGCGGTTGACATCGCCACCGGCCGCAGCCACTTTGGCCACGGAGTCCACCACGGCGTAAACGGCACCATGGAAGGGGCTCCAACTACTCAGGTAGGGGTCGAAACCATAGCTCATGATGGTCACGGTGTCGCAATGGGCTTCTAAAGTGGGCAGCATGCCTATCATGCTTTGGGTAGGTGTCATCTGGGTCTTGCCACCATAGGGCATCACCACGCTGCCTGCCCCAATAGTGCTGTCGAACATCTCCACCAGACCTTTTTGCGAGCAGACATTCAGGTCGGCGAGGTTCTTCAGCCAACGCTCTTTGACAGTTGCGGTGGCGGTGGTGGCACTCTTGGCATTCTCCCCTTCGGGCATAGCCACGTTGACTTTGGTCTCCTGGTGGGCACCATTGGTGTCGATAAAGCGGCGGCTCAGATTCACCACCTCTTTGCCACGCCAGCTGATGACCATGCGGGGTTCTTCCGTCACTTTGGCTACCGCCACGGCCTCGAGGTTCTCCTCGTCGGCATAACGTAACATTTGGTCAACGTCCTTGGGGTCTACCACGATGGCCATGCGTTCCTGACTTTCGCTAATGGACAGCTCGGTTCCGTCCAAGCCGGCATATTTCTTAGGCACCTTGTCGAGGTCAATCTGAAGACCGTCGGCCAACTCGCCAATGGCCACGCTGACACCACCTGCGCCAAAGTCGTTGCATTTCTTTATCAGACTCGAGACCTCTTCACGGCGGAAAAGTCGTTGGATTTTTCTTTCGGTGGGAGCATTACCTTTCTGCACCTCGGCACCACAGGTGGTCAGCGAGGCGGTGTTGTGGGCCTTGGAGGCTCCGGTGGCGCCGCCACAGCCGTCGCGGCCGGTGCGGCCACCCAGCAGGATGATGACATCGCCGGGATCGCTGGTCAGACGCTTCACCTGGCGGCGCGGGGCTGCGGCCACCACAGCACCTATCTCCATGCGCTTGGCTACATAGTTGGGGTGATAGATCTCATTCACCAATCCTGTGGCCAGGCCAATCTGGTTGCCATAACTGCTGTAACCATGGGCCGCTGTGGTGACAATCTTGCGCTGGGGCAGTTTGCCGGTAAGGGTTTCGCTCATGGGACGTGTGGGGTCTGCAGCACCTGTCACACGCATGGCCTGATAAACGTAGGTACGGCCACTCAGCGGGTCGCGGATGCAGCCGCCCAAGCAGGTGGCAGCACCGCCAAAGGGTTCAATCTCAGTGGGGTGGTTGTGAGTCTCATTCTTGAAATTGATGAGCCATTCCTCGGTCTGGCCGTTCATCTTCACTGGCACCACAATGCTGCAAGCGTTTATTTCGTCACTCACCTCTTGGTCGTCCAGCAGTCCCATCTTGCGGATGCGTTTGGCGGCCAAGGTGCCAATGTCCATCAGGCACACAAACTTGTCGTCGCGGCCCACATACTGGTCCTTGTGGTCAGCCAGATATTGTTGGAATGCACACTCAATCAAGGGTTTGTAATAGCCTTCGTCAAATTCCACGTCCGTCAACTCGGTAGCGAAAGTGGTGTGGCGGCAATGGTCGCTCCAGTAGGTGTCCAGCACGCGTATCTCCGTCATACTAGGGTCGCGATGCTCTTCATCGCGGAAGTAACGCTGGATATGTTGGAAGTCGGCAAAAGTCATGGCCAGTCCTAGCGATTCATAAAGCTCCTTCAACTCGGCCTCTGCCATTTCTATAAAGCCTTCGAAAATATGCACATCGGCGGGCTCGTCATAGTGCTCCACCAGCGTCTCAGGCTTGGGAGCGTCAGTAACACGGCTGTCCACCGGATTAACACAGTTCTTCACCACGGCCTGGCGTTGCTCTTCGGTGAGGGTACCGCTGATGACATAGGTGGTGGCGGAACGGATGATGGGCTGCTCAGCGGGGTTGAGCAGACAGACACATTGCTCTGCCGAGTCGGCCCGCTGGTCGAACTGGCCGGGCAAATATTCCACCGTGAAGACGAAGTCGTCCTCCTGTTTTGGGAAGGTCTCTTCATAGATGTCGTCCACGGGAGGCTCCGAGAAAACGGTCATCTTGGCCTTCTCGAATGTCTCGTCAGAGAGGTTCTCTATATCGTAGCGCATCAACACACGAACATTGTCAACCTCGATGCCAAGATATGCTGACATCTCCTCTTTCAGCTCCTTTGCCTTGATGGCAAAGTCGGCCTTTTTTTCCACGAAAATTCTTCTAATCATATATCTTTATGTTTATTTTTTTCTATTGCATTTTTTTTCAGTCGTCCTACTTCTCTCCCCAACCCCAGCCTTTGGGATTCTTTGCATGGATGGGTTTGAAGAATGCGAGCATCTGCTCCACGTCGGCATCAAAATCGCCCGAAGGGTAGATGGTCGGCCCATAGCCCATCGTCTTGGTCTTGAAGTCCATATAGCCCAACACGATAGGCACTTCTGCCCGCATGGCAATCTCATAAAATCCTCTATGCAAACGCTTTACTGCCTTGCGTGTGCCTTCGGGTGTGATGACGATACAAGCATCCTGCTCCCGCTTCAGTACCTCCACGGCTTTCTCCACCAGATTGTTGTGGCGGTTGCCACGGTCCACAGCCACGGCACCTACCCGGCGCATGAACCAGTTGGTGAAGATGTTGAAGAATTCTTTCTTGATAAAGATACGGGGTTTTGCCCCGGCCTTGAACAACATGGCGGGCCCCACAAAGAAGTCGGCTATGCTGGTATGGGGTGCCACAGCAACCACACAATGCAACACCTCCGGACGCTCTTTCACATCAATCGGGTCAAAGTGCCATCCGCACAACTGCACCAGCCATATCCAAATCTTTCTCATTATTAATTATATATAAATATGTCTTTCTATAATTAAAACAATAAACCAATATGCAAATATACAAAAAAAATCTTAAAACACACAAAAAACCTAACTTTTAACAATAAATAATCCCACATTCCTCTGCCTTCCCAACCGTTGCATTTTGCCCCACCAACGGTGGTTTCGATCCCATTCGATTTACATTATCCCTTCCCTCACTTTATGTAAAAAAGCGGTCCTGCCCTTACTAATCCAAAAAAAACATGTACCTTTGCATTCTCAAATACAAAACAAACAGCTTATGCAAATCTCCAACGACCACCTCGCCCTTACCGTCGCCCATCGGGGTGCCGAGCCTGTCTCCCTCCTTTTCAATGGACGGGAATGCCTTTGGCAAGGCAATCCCTCTTTTTGGAAACGTCATGCTCCCATTCTTTTCCCCATCGTGGGCAAGGTGTATGATAATACCTATCGTGTTGGCTCTCAGGAGTTCCACCTCTCGCAGCACGGCTTTGCCCGCGACAGCGATTTCGACCTCGTCCACCAAACTTCCACCACTCTCACTTTCAGCCTTCAAAGTAATGCTGCCACACTCCAGAGCTATCCCTATCCTTTCCACCTCACGGCCCACTATCAGCTCTCTGGCAATCAGCTCCTTTGCCAATGGGTGGTGGAGAATCCCGCCGACCAAGAGATGTACTTCATGATAGGAGCCCATCCGGCCTTCAACTACCCCCTCTTCCATCCCGATGACCCTGTCCATGGCTTCCTCCAGTTTTTCCGTCACAACCAGCCCGTCAACACTCTCACCGTCACCCAATTGGGCCAGCAAGGCTATGCCCTGCCCAACACCGTTGAACTGCCGCTTGCCGACGGTCTCTTACCGCTAACCCCCGGTACCTTCCGCCATGATGCTTTGGTTGTTGAGGGTTGTCAAGCCGACCGTGTGGTGATGCTCGACAAGCAGCGTCAGCCCTTCCTCCAGGTCTCTTTCGATGCTCCCCTTTTCGGTCTCTGGTCCCCCGTCAATGCCCCCTTCTGTTGCATCGAACCATGGTACGGCCGCACCGATGCCGAAGGCTTCTCGGGCTCCATCCAACAGCGGCAACACATTCAGCACCTCGCCCCCCATGCTTCTTTCACCTTCAGCCACACCCTCACCTTCCTTGCGTAGCATATCCTTCTAAACAATAAAGGCCCCTTCTATTTAGATGCATGCAATCAAAAGTCTCTAATTCCCTAATTTTTGATTAATAGAAATCCCCTTAATAACAAAATAATGAATAAACTCATCACCCTCCTCGCCGTGCCGCTTTTCCTCGCCTTCGGCATCGTTCAGCCAGACAAATATGTCCCCGACACAAAACACTACCTCAAATTCATCTCCTTCAACATCCGCCTTGGCAGCGATTGGTCCAAAGGGCAGGATGGTGAGTATTGTTGGGACAACCGCAAAGCTACCGTTGTCCGCATGATACGGCAGGAGAACCCCGATGCCATCGGCCTTCAGGAGGTGTTACCCAACCAGCTGGCTTATCTCGACAGCGCTTTGCCCGACTACCAGCGTTACGGCATTGGCCGCGAAGATGGCAAGAGCCGAGGCGAACACATGGCCATCTTCCTCAAAAAAGACCGACTCGAGCTGGTCAAATGTGGAACCTACTGGCTCAGCCAAACGCCCGACAGCGTCAGCATGGGGTGGGATGCAGGCTGCCATCGCACCGTCACCATGGTTGTCCTCAAGGACAAGACGACCCAGCGCCAGATGCTTTATATGAACACCCATCTCGACCACATGGGTCGTGTGGCACGTGCCGAATCCACCAAATTGTTGGCCCGTCTGGCCAACCAGTGGGCCACAGCCGACATGCCCATCCTTATCGGTGGCGACATGAACACCACCGACAACGACACCATCTTCAACTCCTTCCATAGCATCAAGTTGGAGAACTGCCGCATCCTTGCCCCTGTCACCGATACTGCCAATACCTACAATGCTTTCGGCAAGGGCGCTCCCTGTCGCATCGACCACTTCTTCCAGCGTGGTCTTACCCTCCGTTCTTTCCGCACCCTCAACAGCGACTACGGCATCCCCTACATCTCCGACCATTACCCTGTTGAGCTCATTTTTCATTATTAGCAACTGATTCCGCCCACGGTGCATTTCTGTACGTCGGCAAAGACAAATCAGTTTCATAAATTCCCCTTATAGCTTCAATTATAGCCCTTTATCTCAAAGAAAATGTCCAACAAGAATAGTTATCCCAGCGTCATGTACGGCCCTCCAGAGATGTTTTTCGAGAAGAAATACCAGGCCGAAGAGGAGCTCGACCGCATCTATGTCGTTGCCGCCATCTTTGTTAGAGAAAATCCTCAGGATTCCACACCCCAAATTCTTGCCTGCCAACGCGGCTATGGCAAGTGGAAGGGTTGGTGGGAGTTTCCTGGCGGCAAGATAGAGCCTGGCGAGAGCGACCAGGAGGCCCTCTGTCGCGAAATACTGGAGGAGATGGAGACCGACATCCAAATCCTCCGCTACTACGACACCCTCAACTACCGTTATGACGATTTCCTCATGACTATGCACCTATACCTCTGCAAGCTGGACGGCGACCAGTTTGTCCTCAACGACCACAGCGAGGCCCGCTGGCTTGACCAGCACAACCTTGACACCGTCCGATGGCTTCCTGCCGACATCGAGCTCGTCTCTCGATGGGGCTCACAAGGATTTGATTTTTAGTTCCTCACTCAGGCCCACCGTCATAGCCATTGACTTTCACTCAGGCCACACAATAAAAAAGTTGGTTTGACGTTTTTTATAATTATTGAATATTGTTAAACAAAAAAGACAAAATGAAGAAAATTAAACTCCTGATGTTCTGCACGGTGGCCGCATTCATGTTCTTCGCGGCCTGCGGCAAAGAAGAAGGCGGAGATGTGAATCCTACTGACACTACTCCTGTGGTTCCCGATGTACCCGATGTGGTAGAGGACAATATCTACCAGTTCAAGGTCCTCGACGGCAACGGCGACTCTGTCTCCCTCAAGGACTACAAGGACCAAGTGCTTCTGGTGGTCAACACCGCCACCCAATGTGGTTACACTCCTCAGTACACGCAACTACAACACATTTACGAGACCTATAAGGACCAGGGTTTTGTTGTCCTCGACTTTCCCTGCAACCAGTTCGGTGGTCAGGCTCCTGGCAGCTACGACGACATCCACGATTTCTGCACCAGCCGCTATGGCATCACCTTCCCCCAGTTTGCCAAAATCGATGTGAATGGTAACAATGCCTCGCCCCTTTATGTATGGCTGAAGGAGAAAAAACCGGGTGCTATCCGTTGGAATTTCACTAAGTTCCTCATTGACCGCCAGGGCAATGTGGTCCGCCGATTCGAACCCGAAAACGCCATGTCCACAGTCGAAGCAGCTGTCCGCAAATTAGTCGAAGAGCAGTAAGTTATTCTGCCATTGCCCCGCAATACTCGGTGGATTCGGATTTATTCGAGTCTTCCGAGTTTTTATTATTTTTCATTATTTTTCTTTTATTTTTAAATATTTGTGTATATTTGCAATCTAAATATCGCCTGTTGTCGGCAGAGGTGGCAGCGTTGCCAGCGTGTCTTCATCTGCCTCGTCGACAGCCGATTGCTTTGCATTAATAGTAATTATAATATACAATATCATGAAATTAGACGGAAGACGTGAAAGCAGCCATGTCGAAGACCGTAGAGGTATGTCGACTAAATCAAAAGCCGGTTTGGGCATCGGCGGTACGCTCATTGTGGTAGTCCTCGCTCTCCTTTTTGGCGGCAATCCCTCTCAGGTGCTCCAGCAGGTGGCCGGCACGGGCTCACAAGTGGTTACCGAAAATAGCAACCGCGAGTTCACCGCTGAGGAACAGGAACTTGCTACCTTCGCCAGCCAGATTTTCGCTGGCACCGAGGATGTGTGGACCTCCATCTTCAGGCAGATGGGACGCACCTATGAGCCTCCCACCCTCGTTCTCTATTCCGGTGCCGTCTCCTCCGGTTGCGGCAACGCCACCTCCGAGTCGGGTCCCTTCTATTGCTCTGCCGACCAGAAGGTCTATATTGACCTCGATTTCTTCATGACCATGAAGCAGACGCTTGGGGCCGACGGCGATTTCGCCTATGCCTATGTCATCGCCCACGAGGTGGGTCACCATGTGCAGTATTTACTGGGCACCCTCAACCAGGCCCACCAGCAGATGGCGCAATCCAATGAGAAACTCTCCAACCAAATTAGTGTCCGTTTGGAGCTTCAGGCCGACTTCTATGCCGGCGTGTGGGCCTATAACGACAACAAAATGTTCGGCTCTCTCGAAGAGGGCGACATTCAGGAAGCCCTCGATGCCGCCTCTAAGATTGGCGACGACTACCTGCAGAAGAAAGCCCGCGGCTACTCTGTCCCCGAGTCTTTCAACCACGGCACCTCCGCCCAACGTTACAAATGGCTGAAGAAGGGCCTCACTACCGGCGATATCCGCAACGGCGACACCTTCTCTCCCGCTTATGCAAGTCTTTGATTTGGGTCCCTCCAAGAAAAAAATCTTGCTATTTTGTCAAAACTTCGTATCTTTGCACGCTGAATAATAGATAATAAAAAACTAAATACAATATCTAACATGAAGAAAATCTTAGCTATCGCTTTGCTGCTCGCCGTCATGGGCGGCGCTATGGCCCAGAATGAAGGCACGAGAGAGTATGTCTCGGCATTGATTACTTTCAATGACACGACCATGCTGCCTCAGGATTCTCTCAACAAGTATGGTGTAGTCCTCCAGACCCGTTCCGGTCGTATGGCCACTGCTCTTATCGACGCCAACAAATACCAGTCGTTCCTCAACGCCAACCTCGTTGAGCGTGTCCAGCCCTCCACCCGCGTCTTCCTCCGCGATGAACAAATCAATGCTACCGAAGAAAAGCACGAATGCTGCAAGCACGGCAACAAGAACGTCCGTCAAAACCTTATCCCCCAGCAGGAAATCCTCAATGCCGATGCTGAAGGTTGGTATGTGGGTATGCTCCTTGGTGGCTCCAGCAACCGCATCAACGTTGAGTCTGCCCGTTGGGGTGGCACCTGGTACATGGGTCGCGGCATCAACATCGAGGCCCGCGTGGGTTATCAGTTCAACCAGTGGCTGGGTGTCCGCAGCGGCCTCAACCTGCTCTCCAAGAACTACTACACCCGTCTCGACGTGGTTTATAACGATGTCACCAACACCTATGCCACCACCTACAACAACCTCTACCTCCAGCTTCCCCTCATGGCCGACTTCTCTATCGGTGGTGAGGCTTGCCGCATCAACTTCATGTTTGGCGGCTACGGCGCTTACTGGCTGTCTCAGTGGCGTAATGGCTATGTCTATGTGGCTGACGACCCCCGTCCTTTCGCCGGCGACACCTATTCCTTCATCGAAGGTTCTGACCGCCGCTTCGACGCTGGCCTTGCTGGCGGCATCGGACTCTCCCTCCGTGTGGCTCCCGACTGGATGCTCCATTTCGAGGGCAACTATTACCATGGCCTTATCAGCACCGCCAAAGACTATAAGACCTACAACCGCACCTGGACTTTCGGACTCGGCGTAACCTATCATTTCTGATATAATAAATAGTTTATAGTTTTTTTTATCAAGGGTGTCGGCTTCGCGCCGCCACCCTTTCTTGTTTCAAATCACCCACTCCAATCCCATGAATCCAATCGACGACAATACCATCTTGGTGGATGAGCCTGTCTTCCCCTCTTTTCTCAACCATCGTGTTCCCGACAGTCACAAAGGCACTTTCGGACACGCCCTCCTCATTGCTGGCAGCTATGGCAAAATGGGGGCTGCCGTTCTTGCCGCCCGGGCCTGCCTCCGGTCGGGGGTCGGTTTGCTCACCGTCCATGTGCCTCGCCACGGCGTGGATGTCATGCAGGTTGCCGTGCCCGAAGCCATGGTCTCCATCGATGACGATGACACCCATTTCACCCGCCTCTTCACCGCCGCCGACCTCCAACGCTACGATGCCGTGGCCGTTGGCCCCGGATTGGGAACCAACAGCCAGCTGCCTCTTCGCAGCCTTCTCGAAGCTTCGCAGCTCAAACCCCTGGTCCTCGATGCCGACGCCCTCAACATGCTCTCGCAGATGGAAGACCGCCTCCAGCTCCTTCGGCAGCACTCCCTTCGCGCTGCCACTGTCCTCACACCCCATGCCAAGGAATTTGAGCGCCTTTTCGGCCCTTTTGACAGCCCCGAGCAGCGTCTGCAGGCTCAGCGTCAGCTCAGTGCCGACACGGGCGCTGTCATCGTCTATAAAGGCCACCGCACCCAGACTACGGGCAGAGGAGGTGAATTGTATGTCAATACCACCGGCAACCCTGGCATGGCAACTGCCGGCAGCGGCGACGTCCTTACCGGCATTTTATTAGCGATTTTTGCACAAAATAAACTAAATCAAATAGATGCAGAAATGTGCGCCACTTTGGGGGTCTGGCTACATGGCAAATCTGGCGATTTTGCGCTGCTCAACCAGTCTCAATGCAGCCTTGTTGCGGGTGATATAGTAAAAAATTTAATGTATGTAACTTGTTGATTATTTGTATTGTAATATTGTTTTCGAAAACTTTTTTCAAAAAAAATTTGGCTGATTCAAAAAAAGTGTGTATTTTTGCAACCGCTTTCGAGGGGAAAGCAAGACAAAATCTTCCTCAATAGCTCAGTTGGTTAGAGCACCTGACTGTTAATCAGGGGGTCGCAGGTTCAAGTCCTGCTTGGGGAGCAAAACAAGAGCCGCAAGAGATTGCGGCTTTTTTTGCATCATAGTTCATTATTGTGTCATGAATACCATTGTCATTACTATCCTTCTTGCCGTGGGCATCGTGGCCCTGCTGATGGCTGGTTTGGGCGTGAAGATGATCGTTAAGAAGAATGGCGAGTTCAAACGCCATTGCAGCAGCATGGACCCCTACACCGGGCAGGGTGCTGGCTGCGTCTGTGCCAAGGCGGCCAACGCCAAGTGCAAGAACGCCGAGCGCTATTCTCCCCTCGAGGTCAACGACAACTTAATGAAAGAAATCTCCGATTAATCCCTTCGCAATGCCCCAGCACAAAAGTTCCAATCCTTCCTCCAAGATAGCCCTCATCACCCTTCTTTATCTCGTCCTGATTGCCCTGGGAGGCTTCATGGTGTTCATCGCACTCAATATGTATCAGCTCCTCGTCATCCGCATCATCATAGGGGCCTCAGGTGTTGTATGGGCTGTCGTGTCTATCTGGTATGTATGGTTCCGTACCGACTATAGCGGGCTTTGGCGCAAGCTGCGCTACCGCCACCAATATAAGGATATTCATAACCTCCGCACCCTCGACCCCGACTACTACGCGCTCTACCAAAAATATCCACATTCCATTCATCGCCACGAGCGTCATTGCATCCACCACGACATCTCGCCCGACGAGATGATCAACACCGCTCTTCAAATACCCGAAGAAGAATGGGCTGCCCGCGAAGAGTTCCGCAACCAGGCTCTTTCCCAATCCAACTCCAAGCCCACACCCTCCGGTCAGCACTTCAAGCTCTAACCCCGCTCCTATTTTGCCAAACAGTCGGGGATGCTCCTGCATTATCCATTGTCATCATCTTTGTCAAGCGATTTCAGGTTAGGATTATTGTATTCCAGAAGGCAAATCTGTATCATTTTTTTGCGTCAGATTACAAATCTGCCGCAATTGAGAACATCCGCCATGACAGGGGATTATAAAATCTGCCACAACTGAGAAAAACACACCATAAGCTGACATTTTAGGTCTTCGAGAGGTGGATAGGAATACAATCAGTCACCTACGGTCATTCCGGTTTTGCAGAGCAGCTCAACCCTAGCTCAACCTCTTTCTTGCTGTCTTCCCGCTTACTCCTTGTTTACTTCTTGCTATTTTATTTTACGACAAACAAAATCTACCCAAGCTATTGCCAAGATTATGGCAGGCAGTTCTAAGCCATGGGGACAACCATCCACTCAGGAAGGGTCTTCCCAACCTTCGTTGTGTCGGATTTGCAATTCGACACTTATTATTATCAGGATTTGCAATCCGTTTCTGTTCTTATCATTCTCATTATTATGTAACTACAACGTCCAACAATCCTTTCTCGTTCGTTGTGTCGGAAACAGAAAGGATTATTGTATTGCAGATTGCACATCCTTATAATAGTTTTCGTCAGATTACAAATCTGACGAAACAGAAATCTGCCGCAACTGAGGTATTTCTTAATCTGCACTTGATGGATTCGCGCCGACTCCTGCCCCTCAGGTGAGAGGGGCAGGGGCGCGGGAGGGGGCTACTCGACCACCAGTTTCTGGGTGCTGGAGCCCTGGGGGGTGGTGAGGGTGAGGAAGTAGGGGCCGGCGGGGTAGGGCGCCAAGGAGAGGGTGAGCTGCGGGTCGGTGACGGGGAGGGTGATGGTGGTGTCTGAGATAGGGCAGCACCTCTCTCAGCTGCATAAGGGGTGACTTTCCCTGGAATTGGTAGACAGATTTGGGATGGTTAAACTGAATCGGTTTACATTGTTTTGTCCATATCCCTGATCTGGTTTACACCATCACGGATTCGGTTTACACTTTTCGGCTCCTTCACCTGTTTGGGTTTACAAAGTTGAAAGTGGTGTTGCCACCGCGTGGCTCACCGACATGCAATGTCGCCGCGAAAAGGTGCTGCTCACCCCCCACAGGCAACGACAAATACATCCTCGACCTCACCTCCCGCGGCTCTGCCCGGACCTCCACTGGAGGTCCTCTTCTCATCACTCTCACCACCGCCAACGGCAAGACCCACACCCTCCGCCTGCTGAAACAGTCCGAGCTATTTGGAAAGTAATCTCCCACCCAAATCACAAAAAAACGTCCATATCAGAAAAAAAAGTGTAATTTTGCACAGTCAAAACACATTGAAAAGTGTAGTTTTTAACCACCGAAAACTATTGAAAAGTGTAATATACCATGCTGTACAGGAAAATTACATCCTATATTGAAGACTATCTAAAGTCTGATACTGACAAGATTCTGATATTGGAAGGAGCCCGTCAGATTGGTAAGTCATTCAGCATCCGCGAGGCGGGTACTCGCCTTTATCCAAATTACGT